>CAZYPK010000100.1:7869-19062 GCA_964649195.1 uncultured Phycisphaeraceae bacterium | reverse complement strand
GCCGTTCGTTTGCGAAGCCCGTCCGCGGGCTGAAGCAAACGAAGTTCGCGCGGCCAGCGATCATGCCTGGATCGTTCGCCTGCCGCGCGAGTTTCGTTTGCTCAGGCCCCCAAAGCGGGGCCTTCGCAACCGAATCGGCTCGGCGGGAGCCTCGCCCTCCCGGCGGGCGGCCTCGCCCTCCCGGCGGGCGCCTCGCCTCCCATATGCTTTCACCCTGGGGATTGCATCGAACAATGGCCCGGTTCAATCGTTCCATGAGTGAGACGCCCTGCGGCTCGGGCACGGCCGCCACGATCGGTTTCATCCCGCTGCTACAATTCCTCACATGAACTCGATCGCCCTCGCCATGTTGTCGTTTTGTCTGAGCGTGATTCCGCCGCTGACTCCTGAGCAGCGCGGCTCGCTCGATGGGGTGCTCGATCGCAAGGCGGAGGTCGATGAAGCCTTTTACAGTTTGCTGACCAATGCCGCGGCCTGGCCTGTGGAGGATGAACCGGCGGCTCCGGCGCTGAACATCAAGGCGGTGCTCGCCTCGCCGGCCGAGTACCGGGGGCAGCCGATGCTCATTGAAGGGGAATATCTGGGGCTTCATGAAGTTCACATGGTCAAGCGATCGGGGCCTTGGGATGGCAGGCTGGAGCAGTGGGGCGTTCGCATTCCGGCGGCGGACGCTTCGGTGATGGTGTTTCTGGTGGGCCCGCCGCCGGTGCCGGTGGCGGGTCAGAAGGTGAAGCTGGTCGGGCGGTTTTACAAGGTTTGGCCGGTGACGGATGAGCGGTCGGGTCGCAGGCTGGAGTATCCGGTTTTTGTCGGCCACAGCGCCCAGGTTTCCGCGGGGCTGACGTTGCCGCCGCTGTCGGCCGGTGAGCGGCGGGGGTTGTCGGATGTGGTCGATTTCACGGAGGAGATCAGCGAAGGGCCGTTCTATCAACTGATGAACAACGCGGTGCGCGGCAAGGATCAGCCGGCGCCTGCCGCGCCGCTGATCACCCATCCCGATCCGATCATCGGTTCGCCTGCGGAGTATCGCGGGCTGCCGCTGCGCTGCGAAGGCACGCTGGTCAGGCGGCAGAAGTTTCCCACCTCGCGCGGCGGGAACTGGACGAACATCGAACAGTGGATCATCGAAATCTCCGAAACCACCCGCGACAAGCCCGGCGAAAGCATTGTGGTTTATCTGCCCGATCCGCCGGTGCAGTTCAAGGTGGGCGACAAGGTGAGCATCGTCGGTCGCTTCTACAAAATCTGGCGGACCTATCTGGCCAAGGGCGATTTGAACGAGCCTTACAACTTCGTGGTGCTCATCGGGCACAGCGTGCAGTCGTTGGATCAGCTTAGCCACGCCACGGCGACGCAGGCCACGGGAGGCGGCGGGGTGACCGGCAACGTGGTCCGTGGTGCGGCGGGGTTGCTCCTGATTCTGGGCATCGGCTTCTATGTCGCCCGCCGTCGCATCAAAAGGATTGATTCAGGCAGGGCGACAGGTTCGGGCCTGCGGGCCATGCTTGAAAAGCGCAAGGAGCGGCGCGAATCCCACGGCCACACGCACAGCAACGGCGACGGCGAAGAGGCGATGCAAAGCCCGCCGCTGCCCGATGATCCCGTCGAGGCGCTGCTGGAAATGGAACGGCGGAAGATCACGGAAGAGTAGATTCTGATCCTGTCGCTTCTGCGCACGGCATACGGAAGGGATTCCTGAATAACCTCACGTCCAAGCCGCTTGCGGCTTCGCGATCCCCTGGTTCACTCTGTTCGCTTTTCATTCTCGCTTTTCCTCCAATCCGCTTTTATCATGTCCGTTTCATGGCCACTGTCACGCTCCAACTTCCTCATCATCAATACGAAATCCGCATCGAACCCGGAGCCTTGCAATCGCTGGGGGCATGGTTGCGCGAGGTGGCGCCGCACGACCGGGCGGCGTTTTTTGCCGATGCGAATGTCTTCAGGACGCACGCGCCTGCGGCCGTCGAATCGCTCAAGGCGGCCGGTTATCACGGCCACGCCCACGCCGTACCCCCCGGTGAAAATCACAAAAATCTCCAGCAGGTCGCATCGCTTTACGAAGTGCTCCTGGATGCCCGGCTCGAACGCAAAAGCCCGGTCATCGCCCTGGGCGGCGGCGTCGTCGGCGACACCGTCGGCTTCGTCGCCGCCTCCTACCTGCGTGGCGTGCCCTTCATCCAATGCCCGACAACCCTGCTGGCCATGGTCGATTCCTCCGTCGGCGGCAAGACCGGCGTCAACCTCCCGCGCGGCAAAAACCTCGTCGGCGCCTTCTGGCAACCGCAACTCGTCGTGATCGATACCGACACCCTCAAGACCCTGCCCCCGCGCGAAATCCGCTGCGGTTTGGCCGAGTGCGTCAAGCATGGCGTCATCCGCGATGCGGACCTTTTCGAGTGGATCGAAACCAACCTCGACAAAATCCTCGCCCTCGACTCCGACACCCTCGTTCAGCTCGTCCGCTGGAACGTGCGGATCAAGGCCGACGTGGTGATGGCGGATGAAAAGGAAACCGGCGAGCGGGCCCACCTGAACTTCGGCCACACCTTCGGCCACGCCATCGAAGCCACCAGCGGCTACGGCCACCACGCCCACGGTGAAGCCGTGTCACTGGGCATGGTCGCCGCCATGACGCTGGCGGCCGATACCGGCCGCATCGAACCCGCGCTGCTGGACCGCCTCGTCGCCCTGCTCAACCGCATCGGCCTGCCCACCCATGCCGGCGACCTGGCCCCGGTGCATGACCTGATGGAGGCGATGAAGCTGGACAAGAAAGTCGCAGCCGATCAGATTCGATTGATCCTGCCTGATGAACTGGGGGCGGTGTCGATTGTGAAGGACACGCCTTCAGCAGCGGTGGTGAAGGCGTGGGAGGCGATTCGTATTTAGCCGTTCACCTTGGTGAACGAGGTATTTGAACGATTGCCCGCATGATTCGACGCCGTTCGCCAAGGCGAACGGCTAAATCCATACAATCTCCCCATGCAACTTCGTCGTCCCGATCATTCTCCCCGTCTCGAACTCACGCCGCTGATCGATGTGATCTTTCTGCTGCTGACCTTTTTCATCTACAACCTCATCGTCAGCGTGCAGGCCCAGGTGCTGCCCGTGCGGTTCACCGATGTGAACACCGGCGAACGGCCCGGCAGCGGGGATGTGCAATGGCTTCAGGTCGATCGCAAGGGCGATCTGTTCCTCAACCGCGAACCGATCACCGCAGCCCGGCTCGATGCGCGCCTGAGCGAAATCGGCGGCATGCCCCGGCAGCCGACGCTCTATCTCGTGGTCGATGCCGAGGGCGACACCGACCGCGCCCCGCTGCTCATTTCACTGTTCGAGAAAGTCAGGCGCGCGGGGGTGAAGAACGTGACGTTCGTGGGGCAGCCGGGGGGGGCGGGGGAGAAATGAAAAAGCGAAAGGCGAATACTTATTATTTAATACTTAATACTTAATACTTATTGGTTATTTCGATCCTTGTGTACGAACTGCGCAACAAGAGATCGCCCGTGGCTGAATGTATTGTTCCGAAATAACCATTAAGTAATAAGTATTAAATAATAAGCATTCGCCTTTCCCACGCCTTACGCCTTTTCCCGAAGCCATCTTCCCATCGCCATCACGGGGAAGTAGAGTTTATACAGGTGGTATCGCAGGTAGAACACCTTCGGGAAGCCTGTGCCGGTGAACCAGGATTCTTCCCAGGCGCCGGAATCGAGTTGCGTATCGCAGAGCCAGTTCAAGGCGCGGGTGATGGCGGGATCATCGGGGCCGGTGAGGGCGAGCAGGGACATGGCGGCCCACGCGGTCTGGCTGGGGGTGGATGGGCCGGTGCCTCGCAGGGCGGGGTTTTCGTAGGTGTTGGCGGTTTCGCCGAAGGAGCCATCGGGCTGCTGCACGCTCTTGAGCCACGCGGCCGCCTGGCGCAGCCAGGGTTCGTGCATATCGACGCCGACGTTTTTCAGACCGCCCACGACCTGCCATGTGCCATAGATGTAGTTGACGCCCCAGCGTCCGAACCAGCAGCCATCGCGTTCCTGCTTCGAGCGGATGTAGGCGACGGCACGATCAACGGCGGGATGGCCGACGCGGTAGCCGTGATGACCCAGGCATTCGAGCGTGCGGCCGGTGATGTCGGGACAGGAGGGATCCTGAATCGCGTTGTGGTCGGCAAAGGGCACCGCTTCGAGGATGGGCCGATCCCTGGTGCGGTCGAATGCCGCCCAGCCGCCGTCGTCGTTCTGCATGGCGAGCACCCAGTTGACGCCGCGGGTGGAGGCGGCGATTAAGTTCCGAGTTTCGAGTTCCGAGTTCCGAGTTGAAACCATTTCGGATTGCGGATTGCGGATTGCGGATTTGGCTGCTTCGCTTTCCCGCTTTTGCCTTTCCCCTCCGTGCCTTTCTTCTGCCGTTCTTTTCAATGCCATCGCCACCATCACGGTGTCATCGACATCCGGGTACCAGGGGTTGTTGTATTCGAAGTACCAGCCGGAGGGTTCGATGTTGAGTTTCACGTTGTCCACCCAATCCACAGGCTTGCGACACTCTTTGTTCAGCAGGTAATTCGCGCAGCGGGCCAGCGGTTCATCCTCGTGGTTCATGCCCGCTTCGGTCAGCGCGTAGGCGGCGATGCCGGTGTCCCAGATCGGTGAAAAACAAGGCTGAATGCGTATCTGCTGCTTCGCCTCATCGATGATCATCAGATCATCCAGATCCTTGTGCGCCTTCCTGATGAAGGGGTGATCATCGGCCCAGCCCATGACCCGCAGGGCGATGAGGATGTAAACCATCGGCGGAAAAATCGCGCCCAGACCATCCGAACCTTCGCCGTGCCGGATCATCCAGTCGCACATCTTTTTCAGCGCCCGCTGCCGCAACGGCGTGCCCACTTTGTCCACCAGTTTCAGGGCCTTGTCCACGAGCAGGAACAGCTTCGTCCAGAACGGGCCGGCGCTGTTGGTGGCCACCAGTTTGTGCCGCAGCTTCTGATCCAGATAAAGCTCATCCATCCCCAGATGCGCGGGAATCTGCCTCAGCGGTTTTTTCGTCACCACGATGGAGAGTGGCAGAATCATCGTCCGCGTCCAGGCGCTCACATGCGGCAGACTGAAGTAAAACCAATTGGGCAGATACATGATCTCCGGCGGAATCGAAGGACACGCACTGAAACGTATCTGACCCAGACAGGCAAAATAAAACTTCGAAAAACTGTTGCACTTCTCCGCGCCCCCCAGTTCATGAATCCGCGCCTTCGCCTTCACCATGTGCTCAGCGTCCGGCGAATCGCCCATGAGCTTGAGCGCAAAATATCCCTTCACACACGCCGAAATATCCGGCCCTGATCCGGGGTACTGCCCCCACGTGCCATCCTCGCGCTGCTGGCTGCGCAGATAATTCGCCACCCAGGGCAGACGCGGATCGTGCTCCTGTTCGATGATCCACTTGAGCAGAATGTATTCCGATTGCAGAATCGAATCGCCTTCAAGCTCCGCGCACCAGTGGCCATCGGGCTTCTGAAGCGAGAGCAGGTGATCGACCGCAGCATCCAGGTGATGACGCACCTTGCCCGCGAAATCAGGAGCATCAACACGGGGCGGCGGGGCGGCAAGTTCGATCGTGGACATCACAAAACCTCAAAGCGGAATACGCAACGGCATCTGTCGGGGAACGCCTGAGAATAACAGATGCAATCGTTCAATATTCCCGATCCACCACGATGCCGGGTTGCGGCACGGGATATAGACCCTTTTCATCGCACTTGATCGGCGGCGGCGAGTCCATCGTCCACTTGTCGATGCCCGGTGCGTATTCGTGTTCCGACTTGAGCACCTGATCCATCGTCCACTCGCGGGCCGTGTGCGCGGCGATGCGGCCAAGCGTGCCGGTGAGGCTGGCATAGACGCCGTATTCCACTTCGCTGTAAGGCTTGTCGGCGCGGATGGCATCGACCAAATCGTTCCATTCGTTCAGATAGGGATCGCGCTGATCGTTAGGCACCTTCGCCTCCCAGAGCTTCTTGCTGTTGTCGGCATTCTGCGAGGTGTAGATCGAAGAGGGGAGTCCGCAGTCGCCGCTGGCGGAGAGGATGGCCATGCCCTTGGTGCCGTGGGCGTGGCTGGAGTAAATGCTGGCGGCGCCGTCCATGCAGCGGCCATCGAAGTGAAGCTTGGCGCCGTCGGCGAAAGTGTATTCGACGGAGTAACTGTCGAAGTTCTGGTCAACATAGTCGTTGCGGTAGTGGCGTCCGCCGATGGCCTGCGCCTTGACCGGCCAGGAGCCTTTCATCCAGCAGAGGTGATCGACGATGTGAATATAGTAATCGTTGAACGCGCCGCCGCTGGCCCAGAGGAAGGAGTGGAAGCGGGAGATCTGCCAGAGGAGTTCGGACGGATTGCCGGGCCACTTGTGGGAGCGGAAGGAGGCAAGGTTGCCGGCGGCCATGCGGTAGCCGCGCATGGAAACGATGTCGCCGATTTCGCCGTCGGCGATTCTCTTTTGCGCCTCCTGCAAGGCGCGTTGATGGCGTGACATGAGGCCGACGCCGACCTTCAGGCCCTTGGCGCCGGCGAGTTTGCCCAGTTCCAGCATTTTGCGCGAAGAGGGTCCATCGGCGGTGAGCGGCTTCTCCATGAAAACGTGCAACCCCTTCTCGATGGCGTAGCTGAAGTGAACCCATCGGAAGGCGGGGGGTGTGGTGAGGATGACGATGTCGCCGGGCTTGAGGCAGTCCATCGCTTTTTTGTAGCCATCAAATCCGATGAACTTCCGATCATCGGGCACATCGAACTGCGCGGGAGGCGTGCGACGCTTGAGGCCCTCGAAGGCGGACTTGAGCCGGTTGTCGAAAACGTCGGCCATGGCGACGAGCTTGGTGGGGCCGTTCTTGACCGAGAGCGCGTTGGCGGCTGCGCCACCGCCGCGACCGCCGCAGCCGACGAGGGCGAGCTGAATGGTGTTGCTGTCGGCGGCGTGAACGAGGGGGACATGCATGCCGGCGAGCGTGGTGCCCGCGGCGACGAGGCCGGTGGTGGTGATGAAGTCCCGGCGGGAGGCGGTCGTTTTGGATTGCTTCTTTGTGTCCTGGCTCATGATGAAACTCCTGTGCGGGTGCGTGATGTTGGCGGACCTTCATTGTTGCCGATGTCGGCATGATGGTAACGAGTCGGCCGCGCTTCGTCCGCCAAGGCGGACGGCCAAATACGTATGATTGGTTGGCCGCGATAAAATTGACTGTTCTCGTTTGAAGGATTTCATCATGACTGTCGCCTTTGATCGTTCCGCCCTTGCCGCCTCGGTGTCTTCGATGGTCGCCGCGCAGCCGGTGACGGATTTGCACACGCATGTTTTCTCGCCTGCGTTCGGCGCCTCGCCTGATCCGGGCGGGCTGATGCTCTGGGGCATCGATGAGCTGGTGACCTATCACTATCTGATCGCGGAACTGTTTCGCATCGTGCCTCAGAGCGAGGTGCCTTATTACCGTTTCTGGTCGATGAACAAACAGGAGCAGGCGGACCTGATCTGGAAAACGCTTTTCATCGACCGCACACCGGTGAGCGAAGCGTGTCGCGGGGTGATCACCACGCTCTGCAAACTGGGCCTGGATCCGCACGAGAAAACGCTCGAACCCTATCGCCAGTGGTTCGCCCGGCAGAATCCCAGCGATTACATCGACACGGTGATGCGCATCGCCAATGTCGATCAGATCACGATGACCAACGAAGTATTTTCCGATCATGAAAATCATCTCTGGCAGCATCAGCCTGACCTGAACAATGATTCGCGTTTTGCGGCCGTGCTGCGCATCGACAAGCTGCTGCTCGACTGGCCCGGTGCGGCGAGGACGCTGCGCGACTGGGGCTACGATGTGCGCGCTGACTTCACCGTTTCGACGATTGATGAAGTCAGGCGATTTTTGAATGAATGGATTGATCGCATGAAGGCGGTGTATGTGGCGACGAGTCTGCCGCCGGAGTTTCACTATCCGACGCTGCCGCCCGAGCGAAACGGGGCGGACAAGATCATCCGCGAGGCGCTGCTGCCGGTGCTTGCCGAACGCAACATGGTCTGGGCGATGATGATCGGCTCCAGGCGTGGTGTGAACCCCGCGCTGCGCGATGCCGCCGACATGGGCGGCCGCGCCGATATCGGTGCGGTGACGAACCTGTGCCGTCAGTTCTCGGATAACAGGTTCATGGTCACGATGCTCAGCCGGGAGAACCAGCACGAGCTTTGCGTCGCCGCCCGCAAGTTCGGCAACCTGTTCGTCTTCGGCTGCTGGTGGTTCCTCAACAACCCATCGCTCATCGAAGAGATGACCCGCATGAGGCTGGAACTGCTGGGCACGACCTTCGCCCCGCAGCACAGCGATGCCCGCATACTGGATCAGCTCGTTTACAAGTGGGACCACAGCCGGAAGATCATCGCCAGGGTGCTCACGGACAAATACGCGGACCTGATGGAAGTGGGATACCGCGTCAGTGATGATCAGATCGAGGCCGATGTGGCAAACCTGCTGCGCGACAACTACCGCAGGTTCGTCGGACTGGACAAGCCCAAGACGGCCGGGGAAGAACCCCCGGAATCCGCGGAACCGTCAGCCCATGCGATGGAGAATTAAGCAGATGCGGCTCGGACAGATCGGCGCAACACAAAACCGCGATCGTCGCCAGTGCGTCGAATCGCAGGTGGTCGATCAGCAGAGTGAATGGATTGGATCAATGGTCGGCTGCGACGGCCCCGCCGTGGCCCGAGGCTTGTGTCACCGCCGTGCCGCCGAGGAGTTGCTGTTTCCAAGCCGGCCAGGATTGGACGACCGCGCTGGCGTGCTCCAAATGCTTGACAAAGGCATCGCTTTGAGACGCCTGCGTCTTCGCCGGTTGCGTTTCGGATTGGCGAGCGTCCTGCCTGTCAACTGCCATGACTTGCCTCCTCTTGCGGTTTTCGAGCCAGATTGAACATGTTACTCGCAATGAACTCCAGGTCCAAGTACGATGCCGGCAACATTTGCAGGCGGAGTTGGCCGCCCTCCGGCTTCCATTGGAGCGCCTTTCCCGCACCATCCTTCCGCTTGAGCCGGTGGCCAGAACCGAGTTGCAAGGAAAAAAGGTCGAAGAAGCGCCGAGGGCCTACGCCGACGAACGGCTCAAAGTTTACCATCGAACCGACGCCATGTGCGGCTGCGGAATCGCTGAATCCCACCTGAATCGAGTCGGGATGGAACTCGATCGCCTTGGACTTTTGGTAGGGTTCGATGAACACCACGCGCTTGATCCCCGCCGCCACGATGTGCTTGGCGCAGTTGTGGCAAGGGAAGGTCGTGGAATACAGAGTTCCGTTCTTGACGGGGATTCGGGCTCTGACGCACGAAAGAAGCGCCTCCATCTCCGCATGCACCACTCGGCCGAACTCCGTCAAATCCCGGATGCGGCTGGCCTCCAGCAACTCCTTCACCTTTTCCGGGTCAAGTCCCATCTCCTTCGCGTCCGCAAGGATCTCATCGATGATCCAAGGATGTCGCGCACCTTTCCCAATTCCGTACCCACCGCGCCAATCAACGCGAGGACGAGTTCGGATTCGGAAAAGGATTTTTCGAGCATGCGACTTCCTTGCCGCGCCGATGGGATACCCCCAGGCGCCGAAACATGGGAGGTGATGGTAACAAACCCGTGTCCGTTCGTCAGGGGAAGAAAAGGGGACTGAAAAAGAATGCCCCCTTTTTCGTGCCCACGCCTATTCGCCTCCAGCGCGGGCTTAATCGGGGGCGGCCGCGCGGCTCGGATGCGTTTTGAGATGTTTTCCGCCGCAGGCCACGCCTTCTGAAACCGGACAAACCTGCCGGTCAATCGTTATGCAGTGGGGTGCGGTTGTTTTTGCGGTTTTTGCGTGCAAGGATCGTGGATATCAGGTGTTTATGGTACGATAATACCGGTGAGACTTCTAAATAACCCCCCGATGTACCGTGAACCAGGGATCGCGAAGCCGCAAGCGGCTTGGGTGTGAGGTTATTCAGGAAGCCCCGTGGTTGCCGAGGCTGTTTGATGGGGTCATTCCCCCCGGTTTCACCCGTTCCCCCGGTTCCCCGGCCCCCGGTATAGCCCGCCTATGTCCGCGACCTGCGGACCGATTCCGATGTGAGGACAGACATGGCCACGATCGCCCACGCCCCGGTGCTCATCGCTCAAGGCTGGATTGCCGAGGCGCTCACCAGCGACACCTCGCTGATCTGTGCCGGCATGGTTTTTCTCTGCCTGGTGATCCTGCTCATGCTTGCCCGGGCCATCGTCCGTCTGGGCCGGACCCGGGCCGTCCTCCGGCGGCGCGGCGGCGATCGGCTGCTTTCCCGGCTGGCGTCGTTTCTTTCCGATGATCGCGGGACCACTTCGATCGAGTTCGCGTTGGTCTTTCCGATCCTGCTGGTCATCACGCTGATCATGGTGCAGTCGATGATGATGATGGCCGGCAACATGTACGTGCATTATGCCGCGTTCGTCGCCACCCGTGCCGCCACCATTGAGATTCCGCAGGACTACACCGATCGCGGCGATTACGAGGCGAATCATTACGCTCCGGGCAAAGGCAGCCTCAAGCACGAGCGGATTCGCCGGGCTGCATACATGGCGCTGGTTCCGGTGGCGGGCCAGTCCGATGGCGGGGCGGGGCCTTCCGGCGAGGCGGTTTCCGCGATCGGCGGCCACTTTGCCGCCTACGGTTCCAACGAGCCGCAGTGGGTGCAGGCGAAGCTGGCCTCCAAGGTGGGCTATGCGGAATCGAACACGGAGATCGAACTGCTGGAAACGCTGGTGCAGGGGAATGATGTCACCTTCGATCCGCTGCCGGAGAATCCGTATCGCTTTGGTGTTCGGGATGTGATCACGGTTCGGGTGATTCACAAGCTGAACCTGGGCGTGCCGTTTGCCAGCCGGTTTTTCGCCGATGGTGACAACGATGCCAAAGGCCCCGGTCGATATACGCTGGTGACGGCGCGGGCCACGTTCACGAATGAAGGCGTGCCTGACAGGTTGCCTGAGAGGCCGAGCATTGATCGCGTTACACCCACGCTGCCGCCGATTCAGAATAACAGCGGGCAGGTTATTCCTTGAGGGACGCGCAGCGAGGACGCTGCGGCTGTGAATGAACGACAGACGCGCAGCGAGGACGTTGCGGCTAAGAATGAACAGCAGACGCGCAGCGAGG
>CAZYPK010000100.1:0-7769 GCA_964649195.1 uncultured Phycisphaeraceae bacterium | reverse complement strand
CAGACGCGCAGCGAGGACGTTGCGGCTAAGAATGAACAGCAGACGCGCAGCGAGGACGCTGCGGCTAAGAATGAACAGCAGACTAAGAATGAACAGCAGACGCGCAGCGAGGGCGCTGCGGCTAAGAATGAACAGCAGGCGCGCAGCGAGGATGCTGCGGCTGTGAATGAACAGCGGACGCGCAGCGAGGATGCTGCGGCTGTGAATGAACAGCAGACGCGCAGCGAGGATGCTGCGGCTGTGAATGAACAGCAGACGCGCAGCGAGGATGCTGCGGCTACGAGTGAACCTCCGACAATGACTGCCAACACCACCAACCTCACCTCCATCGGCCTTCGCCCCGGCGACAGGATCGATAAGTACGAAGTCATCGAACAGATCGGCGCCGGCGGCTTCTCCGTGGTCTGGAAAGCCTACGACCGGCTGCTCGACAAGCATGTGGCGGTCAAGCAGGTCACCGTCGATCCCTCCGTCGATGAGGACGCCTTCCGCGAACGGTTCCGTTCCGAAGCGGTCATCCAGAAGAAGGCTGCTCAGGAACACCGGAACCTGGTCCGCATCATCGACTTCATCGAGGAGCCGCGCGGCCTGTTCATCATCATGGAACATGTGAACGGTCCGAGTCTGGAGAACCTGCTGGCCCAGAACCCCGGCCCGGTCGAGGTCAAGACCGCCCTGGGCATCGCCGCCGCCGCCGCGGTGGCGCTGGGGGCTTTGCATGACAAGGGCATCGTTCACCGCGATCTGAAGCCGGCCAACATTCTGCTGCCCGCCGAGGGCGGCTTGAAAATCTGCGACTTCGGTCTGGCCTCGTTGATGGCGGATCAGGAAACGCCTGCGGTGGGCACGGTGCGGTACATGGCGCCGGAGCTGCTTGACGGCAAGACGGTCGATGGCCGGGCTGATCTTTACTCGTTGGGCATCATGCTCTACGAGATGCTCATCGGCCGGGCGAACTTTGAGGATTCGTTCAAGACCGTGCTGCGCGATCAGCGCAACGTGGCCCTGCGCTGGATGAAGTGGCACACCAACGCCAGGATCAAGGCGACGCCGATGCGGCAGTATGTGCCGACGCTGCCCGAACCGATCGCCCTGCTGGTCGAGCGGATGATCGAGAAGGATCCCCACCAGCGCATCGCCAGCGCATCGCAGCTCATCGAGGCCATGCGCCGCCAACTTGCAAACCCCGGAACTCCCGACTCATCATCGTCAGCGGCGGGGCCGGCCGCCGGTTCGCTGCCTTCCACCTTCGCCACGCCCGGCGCGGTGGGGGACAAGACGGTCAGGCTCAAGAAGAAGAGCAAGGTTGTCCTCATCGCGGCGGTCACGGTGGTGCTCTGGTCGATCGTGGGCATCGGTTTTCTGCTCATGTCGCAAAGCAGGAAGAACAAGGAGGAACTCCAGCGGCAGAGCGTGGTTCATGCCGACTATCGGGAGGCGCTGAAGCTGTTCGGCGAAGAGAAGTGGGATGAGGCTTCGCTCAAGTTCAAGTCGATGCTCGACACGCACGGCGGGTATAAGACGCTGCCGGTGCCGGTGGCGGGCAACGAGCGCAAGCCGATGGAGACGGCGGTGGCGGGGCACCTTTATTTCTGCGATGCCCGCCGCGAGTTTTCGATGCAGAACTACGACAAGACGATCGACCTGCTCAACAAGGCCGAGGCCGCCTCGGCCATCGATCTGGGCAGGATCGACGCCCTGCGCAAGGAGGCGGACATCCTCAACCGCATCGGGTTCAAGGAGCAGGCCATCACCCGGCTGGCGGAGGAAGGCAAGTTTTTCGCGGCCAAGCACGAATGGCTCAAGTTCCGCAGCGACGGGTTCTACAAGTTCCTGTCCGAAGAGCAGCAGCGCCGCTGGGATGATCTTGGCCCCAAGATTTCAGCCCGCCAGGAGGAGGCCCAGGCCCAGTCGGTTCTCGCCGAGGCCGAAAGCCTGGCGAAAACCAACCGCACCGCCGCCATTGCCCTGCTGGAGGATTGGATGGCAAAGAACCCGGACAATCCCAACCGGATGATCAGGGCCTACATCAGCGGGCTCAAGGGCGAGGTG
This sequence comes from uncultured Phycisphaeraceae bacterium, assembly GCA_964649195.1. Taxonomy (GTDB): domain Bacteria; phylum Planctomycetota; class Phycisphaerae; order Phycisphaerales; family Phycisphaeraceae; genus JTS-RE9. The sequence goes on along the minus strand of CAZYPK010000100.1, from coordinate 5,717 downwards.
GATTACGAAACGGCGGTGGCCCGGGGCAGGTCCGCCGAGCAGCGGATGGATTACGTCGGCGCCATCGATTCGTATGAACGGGCGCTGGGCTTCAACCGCAAGGTCGGCGAAGAGGCGGGCCTGCCCACGAAGATCAACGACCTCCATGCGATCATCGAGTTCAACCTGGGCAAGGCGGCGTTCGACCAGGGCGACATGGACGCGGCCATCGGACATCTGAACAAGGCCCTCTCCTACAAGCCCGACATGGCCCAGGCCAAGGCGCTGCTCAAGCAGATCGATTCCGCCGGCCAGATGGCGTCGGTCAGGCGGCAGGCGGTGGCGGCCCACCAGTCCGGCGAATACGAAAGGGCGATCAACCTCTGGACCCGCCTGCGCGATGAGTTTCAAGGGACCGACGCGACCGAGATTGCCGGTGAGATCGCCAAGGCGCAGTTCCAGATCGCCGTCCGCAGGATGGATCAGGCCTGGGCCGGTGATGACGATGCCGCCACGCTGACCGCGATCGACGGGGTGCTGAGGCTGGACCCGGGCTACACCAGGGCGACGACGCTCAAGACGCTGATCGAGACCCGCCGCCGCATCCGCAATCTGATCGCCGCCGGCGACAGGATGCGGACCAAAGGCGAATACGCCGACGCCAAGCGCGAGCTTCGCCGGGCCCAGGATGTGGCCAAGACGATCACCGATGGCGCCATCCGCGAGCAGTTGCTTTCCGAGGCGACCAGGCAGCTTGATGATGTGGAGTACCTCGATCTCTACAGCAAGGCCAAGCGCGACTTTGAGCTGGGCAAGCTCGACACCGCCCGGGCCAACGCGCTGGGCGCCATCAAGACGAAGAAGACGGATGAAGCCGGTGCGCTTCTCGTGAAGATTCAAGCCGCGCTGGACAAGAAACAGGTGAGCGAATGAAGATGCCTGTCAACCGCTGTCTATTTCCAGATTTCTCACAAGCCCGATGGCGAGTCCGCGAGCCGTCGGGGTATGGTCGTGCTGATGGTGGCATGTCGCGCCGCCATCATCGTCAGCGCGGCATCGTGATGATCCTCACGCTGCTGGCGGTCATCCTGCTGGTGGGCATGGTGCTGTTCGTGATCAACCTGGGTCGGCAGACCACCCGGCGGATCGACGTGCAGAACGCCGCCGACTCCGCCGCCATCGCCGGCGCCGGGTTCATCGCCCGTTCGCTCAACACCGTGGCGATGAACAACGTGGGCATCACCCGCATGCTCTCGCTGGTGAACGTCCTCGATGCCATGCCCGATTCCGTCCGCTTCACCAGGAAGGAGCACGAGTTCACCCTCCAGGCGTTGCAGGGGGCGACCAGCCGGGGCATCGCCGATGCGTGGGTCAGCAACCAGATCACCGACATGCAGCAGGAGCTTCAAGCGGAACTCAACGTCCTCATCCCGCTGGACAATTACTTCTCCTCCAACGATGTCTCCCGCCAGACGCACTACGATGCGCCCGGCGGTCGCGGCGAGTTTTGGAAAGCGATGGAGGCCATGTCCGAACTGAGCATCGCCACCATGGAAGGCCTGGGCGAACATGCGCAGCTCAACGCGGCCAACGGCGGCAAGGTCAATCTCGACCGCATCACCGGCGACGGCGGCGGCATCGCCTTCATGGCGCCGCTGCGACCGGCGATCCCCTACATCATCGGCGAGTTCGATGACTTCCAACGCCCCGTGCTGCACGGCCTCCTCCCCGATGCCGTCGATGACAAGGAGTTCAACCGCGGCCCGTGGGACGCCCTCTTCGGCTGGCGCGACCTCATCGGCGGCGACCAGCCCGGCTACTGGGTCGGCGGCACCGGCCCCACCAACTCCGGCGGACAGGGCAACGTCCCCATCGGCGCCGGCGCCGGCGGCGGCGGCACCAGCGGCACCTTCGTCTCCACCGGACCGCGAAATCCCGACGCCTATCGCGTCCAGTCCTACACCCGATGGATGCTCGACCGCATCGGCAACTTCGCCTATCAACATCTGCCTCATGGCCGGTTCACCTACTGGCAGAACCGCCTGACCAACTACAAGCTCCGCTACCTCTGGCCCGGCACCGCCATCAGGACGGTCATCGATCCGCAGTTCATTCTCGACTTCGACGAGGCCGCCGACATCGCCATGAGCGAGCCCCGCCGCATCAAGGAAACGTGGTTCCTTGCGGTGGAGATGAAAAGCAAGTTCAAGCGCGGCGAAGCAGGCTTCATGACCCCGGGCACCTACAGCTACTTCGTCTCCGCCGGATTGGACGACCGCAACACGCCGCGCATCGTCCGGCTCAACAACTGGAACGATCCGCGCAACTGGAATGCCGAGCAGATCGGCGACTGGCAGTGGCGCGACGACTGGGAATACACCACCATCCACGATCCCTCCATCGGCCTGCCCCGGCAGGTCAACGCCCAGGGCCAGCCGACTTCCTTCCCCGTCTATCGCATCGACACGTTCATCTTCCTGGGCGTCAACGTCGGCGAGGAATACGAAATCCGCAACCCGCACAACTTCACCGGCAAGCAGGGGCTGCCCCGCCCGATCGATTTCGATCATGGTCAGCTTGCCCACGACAACCCGCGCGCCCGGCAGGAGCACCTGAACTTCCTCGCCATCGCGGAGCTTAACGACCGTGCCGTCGCCTGGCCCAGCCGGTTCGATGGCCGCAAGCCTTATCCCTATCAGGTCGCCATCGCGCAGGCCCATGTGTTCAACGATCACTCGTGGGACCTGTGGACGCAGATGTGGGAGGCCCAGCTTCGCCCGGTGGAGGGCGTCGATGACTGGGTGGACCGCCTGGAATCGGGCGACACCAGCGCCCTGCCCTCGGATGTGCCATCGCAGAAGGTCTCGGAACTGGCGCGGTACCTGCGCAGCCTCCGCGACATCCTCGACCGCATGACCAGGGATTGAGGAACGACGTAAAAGAAAAGCCGGAAAGAAAATCCGGGATTTCAAATCTCAAATTTCAAATCTCAAATTTGAGATTCGAGATTCGAGACAAAAAATCCGCAATCCGAAATCCCAAAATCCGCTCCCTGGAGCCTCTCATGCTTCGCTCAACTGAACGCCAACGCGGCACCGCCATGACCGAGACCATTCTCGCGCTGCCGTTCCTCCTGATCATTCTGCTCTTCATCACCTACTTCGGCCGACAGAGCGTGAACGTCGAGCGGACGCACATGATGAGCCGGTACCAGGCCTGGCGCAGCTCGGCCCAAGGCCCCGGCCCGCGTCCGCATGTCAACGGTAGTCACCAACAGATGGCCGACACATGGTTCAACAACAATTCCGGCAGCCTGAGCTTCGACGGGCACAACGCCTTTCCCAATGGCGCGGCACAGCGCTGGCAGGACGCCGCCGCCCGGCGATCCGATGATGCGGGCATGTTGCTCGATGACATGCTCGACGCCTTGCCGCGCGGCACCACCGCCAACGTTTCCTCCCGCCACGAGACCACCAACAAGATCACCGAAGTCTTCACCGGCAACGTCCAGGCCGCCCACACCGTGCTCGACAACGACTGGAAATACGTCAACGGCTACCGCCACCGGGCCGACCAGTACGACACCCGGGACCGAGGCAGCATGACCCACAATCTCCACTCGCTCCGCGATCTCTTCTACGAGGGCTTCGACTCCACGCTCGAATCCATGTCCGACGCCCAGAACCCGCTGGCCTCGACGATCCGCAGCCTCTACCTGGACCTCGGCGGCTACCGCGGCCCCAAGGTGCCTTGATGGGCGGCAGGTGTCGGGTGGCTGGGGCTGAGTCCGCGAAGCCCCGGCCCGGCGACCTTCAGCCTTCAGCCTTCAGCATTCAGTATTCAGTTGCCTCACCTTGCTTCGTGCGTCTGGCCGGGGCTTGCGCAAAGCCTCAGCCCCAGCCACCCCCGGGAGTGCCACCCGAAGCCTTCATTCCGCCGATATGAACATCATGTCACGTTCGCGCTCCTCCGATTCCGTTTCCCCCGGACAGTTGCTGCTTCGGGTGGCCGTTCCCCTGTTGATCGTCACGGGAGCGGCGGTCGCGTGTTGGGTGGTCATTCAGAAGATGACCGCCAATGTCGGCGGCGGAGGCGGGCCGGTCCGTGTTGCGAGCCATGTCGAAGCGGAGTGGATTCCCCGGGCGGCGATGGGCAGTCTGCCGCCGGGGCGTTTTGAGTTTGGGCCCGGTGAGGATGATGTGGTGGTGATCAGCCGCATCGTCGGGAGGCAGCCGCCGGAGATGGGCGAGATCGATCGCCTGTGGCTTGCGTTACCTGCGGGGACGGAGGCGGGCAAGCCGGTCGATCTGGAGCGGTTGCAGCGGGAGGCGCGGCTGGGCTTTGATCGCGGCGCCTACAACAAAGGCATTTTCGCGGAGTTGCCGACCATCGAGGGCACGATCACGCTTCGCCGGCGGCATGACCAATGGATGGTGGTTCAATTGCATGGCCGGCTGGTTCCGGTGACCGGACCGGCGTGGGTTCTTGAGGATCATTTCGTCGCCTACCTGACGCCTGATGGCCGCCATGCCTTGAGGGCCACCGGCGACAAGGAGGCATCGCCGGTGGTGGTGCATGGTGCGCCGTCACCGGTGGCGGACATCATCGGGCAGTGGCATGGCGAATTGTTTCACGCGCGCGGAGGCAGCGCCTTCGAGGTCTTTTTTCAGTTCAACCCCGATGGCCGATTCGCCCACTCCACCTGTCGCGGCGGCGGCACGGGGACCGGCTACTCGGCGGGCATGAAGTACGGCACGTGGAGCCTGCACGGGGACCGGCTGGTGATGAAAACCGAAATCTATGTCTTCGATGAACCCAAAAACAACGACCACATGGATCACCTCCAGGGCCATCCGTTGATCATTTTGAAGGTGAAGCCCGCGGATGAAGGCATCACCTTCGAAGGCTATTTCCAGGCGCCGGGCAACCACGACCTGCGACTGCCCAGGCTGCGCAAGACGCACGTCCCCGATCTCTTCACGCATCGCCCCAACCCCGATCGCAAGCCGGGCTTTTTCAAGCGGCCGATGCCGGCGCCAGGCGAGGTGGTGCCGCGAGGCCATGTGGCGCCTTGAAGTTTTCGAGCCGCGACTCAACGAGTCGCGGACGTGAGCGACAAGAATGGAGTGACCATCGAGCAACGGATCACGGGACGCGAAAACGACCGGGCGCCGATCGAGGCTGAAAGAAAAGGGTGCGCTGGGCCACCTTTCAGGCTGTTCACGTCCGCGACTCGTTGAGTCGCGGCTCCATCAATCAAACCATTCATCGTGATGATCGAATGCCGGGACGGGCACGATCAGTATTTTCAGCCTGCCCACCGCGCGGTGCCGGCACAGCGGGCGGATCATGATCGCCGAGCCGGGCCTGATCGGCAGCGATTCGCCGTCGAGTTCCATCACGCCTTCGCCTTCGAGCACGTAATAAAGCTCGGTCATCTTCCTGTGGTAGTGCGTCTGCGAATCGACCTTGATCTCCGTCACGTGCATCGAGGCGGTCCGCTCCGGCTCCTCGGTGAAGGCGCGGCGGGCCTGGCCGCACGGGCAGGGCGTCGGCGGCAGGTCGGCCATCTGCACCAGGGAGTAACGCTTGCGATCCGCGGTCGTGGTGTTGGACATGGTGTTTCTCGCTGGGAGTATCATAGCGTTGCGTCTTCGATTTCCCCGCAGAGCCTGCCGGAAACACAGGGTAAAAGCATATGGGAGGGCGAGGCTCCCGCTGGGAGGGCGAGGCTCCCG
>CAZYPK010000099.1:0-19217 GCA_964649195.1 uncultured Phycisphaeraceae bacterium | reverse complement strand
TCAGCCCGCAGACGGGCTTCACAAACGAACGGCTCGGCGGGAGCCTCGCCCTCCCAGCGGGAGCCTCGCCCTCCCGGCGAGAGGCTTCCGCTCTCCCGCCATATGCTTTTACCCTGGGCAATCGCCCGAATCATTCATTCGACCGCCGATAGTGGATACACTGACAGAATACCGCGGGGTTTGCGGAACGGTACTGAGGGACGATCCTTCACGGCTGATCGCCGTCATCATGGTGAAGAAACCGATCACCTCCATAGCGCGACACTCCGGCTTCGTGTCACCCCAGGGTGGCGCACCCGCCGCAGCCAGGACGCCTCCTGTCCGGCAGCCATCGGCATCCCCCGGCGGGCAGGCGGTCGCATCGCGATCCATCGCCGAGCCGCCGCCCCGGCGCGACGGCCTCACCGCCTGGCTGGTCATGTTGCTCTGCATGTTGGCCGCCGCGCCGGCCGTGCTCATCGATCTCTACCGACCCGAAGTCACCGATGCCCGAGAAGCCCACGCCCTGGCCACCTCCATCCATTCCTGGACCCGCACCAACAGCCCCAAGGCGGCCGGCGAAACGTTCATCGAGTCGCTCATTCCCCACTACAACGGCAAGCGGCAATGGCGCGAGTCGCCGGGCATCACCTGGACGCAGATGCTGGCCTTCCAACTCATCGCCGGCAAGCCGGTCAAGGAACTGAAGGCCGACGCCGGCGTTGACACCAATGGAAAGCTGGTGCTGCCCCCGCCCTATGCCCCCATCACCGTCACCGGGCTGGCGCCCGCACAGGTGCAGTCGGCCATCCGATTGCAGGCGAGAACCGATCACAAATATGTCGATGTGCAGGTCAAGGCGACGGTGAAAAAAACCAACGGGCAAGCCGCCGCCGCCAACGATCCCGCCGCGGTTCCCGCCGACAAGCGGCCGCTCCAGATCGGCGATCAACTGAGCATCGAGGTGAGCTACGTCGAACCGGACTGGCGCGACCAGGTGAGCACCATCTCCCTGATCAAGTATGGCAGGCTGGCGTCGGCGCTGATGGGGCTGATCACCATTGCCGCGGTTTTCTGGGCCGGCCATTCGATCGGAGGCGTGCGGGCCGGGCTTTTCTCCGCGCTGATCTGCGCGGCCAACCCGGTCTTCATCTGGCACGCCAGGCTCGCCAGCCCGCCGATTCACCAGGCCATGTGGGCCATGCTTTCGATCGCCGCGGCGCTGTGGGCCATTCGTCCGTTGCGAGCCTCGCCTTCCATCGAACGGCAATTCCTCGGCTGGGTGGTGTGCGGCCTGAGCCTCGGCGGCGCCACGCTCACCATCGGGCCCGTTGCCGCCGTCACCGTCGTCGGACCCATCGTCCTGCTCCTGCTGCTTTGCCCCCATCGCAGCGGGCACTTCATGGGACTGACCGCGGCGGTGATCATCGGCGTGCTGGTGGTCATGCCCTGGACCGTGCTGCTGCACAATCACGACCCCAACGCGGCCGAGGTCTGGTGGAACGAGCATCAACCCTTTGGCTTGCGGTCGCTCAACATCCTGATCGACAACCTTGGGGCGAGGCTGCTGCTGGTGCTCGCGGCGATCGTGCCCTGGACCATCTGGCTCACCGCCGCGGTGGTGCAGCCTTTCAGCATTTCATCCGTCGGTTCGCGGACCCGCCTGTTCCTGGGGTTCACCTGGTTTCTGGCGGCGACGTTCATCATGCTGATGCAGCCGGGCACGCAGGACATCGGCTCGCTGCTGCCGCTGGTGCCCGCCGGCGCGGTGATGCTGGGGCAGTTGTTTCATCACTATTCGGAGATGGCCGGCGAGGGGCGCTATGCGCGGTTCTGGCGGGTGCTTCGCTGGCCTCACATTCTGCTGCTGGCGTGGATCTCGGTGATGGTGCCTTTGGTGATCGCGTTTCCGCAGCCGTTCGTTGACAAAGGGTGGTTCGACGCTCCGTTCTTTGATGATCCGGGCTGGGGCTTCACGCTCGGGCTGGGCGCGGTGCTGCTGGCCCTGGTCGGCCTGGCGGCGCGGCAGACCTACCGCCATTCACCGGGCGGAACCCTGGGCATCACCGCCGCGTGGATGCTGCTGCTCTCGGCCGTCATCGCCATCCCCGCCAGCCGCAGCCCGCACGCCCGCAGCCTGGTGCGCAAGGATGCCGCGACGATTTCGGAGCTCACGCACAACCTGCCCATTTTTGCGGTGCAGGGCGACGCTTTCAGCCCCGGCGAAATCCACCCCGCGATCCTGCTCTACACCGGCGCGGAGATTCGGGCCGTCGGCGCCAGGCAGATCGACGAGGTGGCCGCCAAGCAGAAGACGGCGATCTACCTCCTCAGCCGCGCCGAGGCCGCCAAGCCCACGGAGAAGGCGGAACTGGTGACGGAGTTGAAGAACACGCGCATGAGGCTGTGGAAGGTGGAGGCGATGGCTCAAGCGGCGCCCGCCGCGAGGAGCTTGACGCCGCCCTGAAAAACACACCCCAAGCCGCTTGCGGCGTAGCAACGTGCATCGGGGGGTTATTCAGAAGTCCCTCTTGTTTGGTTGATCGTAATGGTTCACTCTTCATCCGGTCGCCTCCCATGAACGACAACCGCAAGCTCATCCTCAAGGTCCTCCTCTTCTGTCTCGCCTTCACCGCCATCGCGGGCATTCTGGCGGTGATGTCCAGCAGCAACGCATTGGGCCGCGTGATCGGCACGGGCTTCTGGGCCACCTTCTGCGCCCTGCTCATGCTCGCCTTCGCCTCGCGCAGCGACAAGAAAACGACGCAGGGCGCGGTGATGCTGGGCATGATCATCGTCATCATCGAGTTCCTCCTGGTGCTGGGGCTGATCTGGGAGGCGCCCGAAACGCTGGGGCTGGGCCATCGCGCCGCCGAGGCGCTGGGCATCACCTGCCTGATCATGGTGCCCTGGGGCACGGCGGGGATGATTTTCCTCACGCTCCACGCCTCCCCTTTCACGCGCATCGCCGGCATCACGGGCCTTGGCGCCATCGGGGCGTCCTTCGTCGTTGCCGTGATCGCCACATGGTCCCGCGTTGCCCTTGCATTCCATGCCTTCCATCACGATGAGCGGTGGTGGGGCATCGCATGGTCGCTGGCGATATGCGGCATCCTTGCCGCCGTCTCGCTGGTGGGCGTCGGCACGCCGGTGTCGGCGTGGACCGGCGGCAAGCCCGATCCCGAACAGGGCAGCCTGCGACATTGGCGATGGCTGGGCGTGATCGCCGCGGCGGGAACCGGGGCGCTTTTCATCTTCCTCGTCTGGACCGATCAATTCCATACCGTCAATGGCTTCTCCATCATCGTCTCCATCCTGTCCGCCATCGCCCTGATCGTGCCCTTTCTCAATCTGGTCCTGCTCGCGCCGCTGCTGCCCAACCAGCGCTGGCTGGGACAGCTCACCGTCGGCCTGGGCGTCGCCACCATCGCCATGATCACCGTCATGGGCGTCATGAAGGAGGAAAACGACCTGATGCTGCGCTTCATCGCCGCCGGAGGCATCGCCACCGCCTGCGCCTGCCTCGCCCTGCTCGTGCTCGTCAGGCTCAACATCAAAACCACCTTCGGCGAAGCGCAGACCGTCGATATCCGCATCGATCTCACCTGCCCGCGCTGCCGACGAACGCAGCAACTGCCGCCAGGCCCCTCCCAGTGCGGCGACTGCGGCTTGAAGATCGAGCTGAAAATCGAAGACCCCCGCTGCACCCAGTGCGGCTACCTGCTCTACAGGCTCGAAGCCGACAACTGCCCCGAATGCGGAAACACGATCATCAACGAAGCGAAAGTGTTGGCGTAAACCGCACAGCCGATGCCTTGGCCCAGCCGCGACTCAACGAGTCGCGGACGCGAACGACCAGATGGCGCGACCCTTGCGCGATGGATCAACGGCTGCGAAAACGACCGGGAGTTGTTCGAGGCTGAAAGCGTAAGACATGGCTCGAACACCCATCAGGCCGCCCGCATCCGCGACTCGTCGAGTCGCGGCTCGGACCGGCATCATTCATCGAAGCTTCAGAAAAGAGACCGCCCGGTGAACGTGACGCCTGAAGTCGCCCGCATTCCTGTTCAATTTTTCCCGCTGATCGCCGCCGGGCCGCTGCTCCGAATCGCGCCGATGCCAGTAGGCGCGTTCGAGCAGCAACGCCAGTTCCCCCTGATCGAGCCAGACCCCGTGATCGGGGCACAGGTCCATCGTCACCCCTTGCTGATCCACCGTTTCCATCAGGCGCCGGCAGATCGGGCACGGCCTCTGCCCGGGCGGGACCAGATCATCGTTGATCCCCTCGCCGGCATCGGCCGCCATCTCGCGCAAGGCATGAGCCAGATCATCGGTTGCATCCGAAGCTTGATCCATCACCGCACCTCCATCGCACAACATAAATCGTCCCGGCTGTGCCATTCGTGCTCGATGCCTCGCATCAGCAGCGCGTGATCGAACCGCACCGATCCGCGCGGAAACCGCGCCTCATCATCGAAGTAACTCGAAGCCACCTGCTCCACCTCCAAAGGCGTCACGCTCCAGCTTTTGCACTGAAGCTCGATGCCATCGAACCGCCCATCATCGGAAGTGGCCGAGTACCCCAGCGAACCGGTCTCGAAAAATCGCGAGGCTTCATCAAGGTTCGCAAAGATCGAATCACCAGGCAGCGAGGGGGCGACGCGACCGGCAATGCTCACCCGCGTGTCGCCATCACGGCTGGCCAGCGCCACCGAGAGGCGGTCCCCGTTTTCCTTCACCATGAATCGTGCGTGGTGATGCTCGCCGGGAAACAACCTGCCGCCGGCGAAGACATTGAGCAGGCAGTCGGTGTCGCGGCGGGGAATGAACACGCCTTCGCGGGAGTGATCGCCATCATCCCATTCCACGGCAATGCGATGGGCCGCGTTCTCGGAGGTGATGCCGATGGCCGAAGGCAGCAGCCTGGGCCGGACCTTTTTGAGACGGATGAGGCAGATGCCGCCCATGCCCTGCCCGCGCACCAGCTTGGGCCGAAAGGGAGCCGGAAGGATCGCGGCGAGAATGGCGGGATCGATGCGATAATTGACGAGGATCCGCCGATCGATGACACCGGCAATGGCGGGAAGTCGCATGGGGCCGCCTTTCGTTGAACGATCACGGAAGCCGATGTTCACGCACCGCTGGGCAGATCGAGGCTCTCAACTTTGGCGATGTTGCGCAGCGACACCATCGTCTGGCGAACGGTCCTACGACTGTTCGGCTTGATCGGATTGAAGTAATAAAGCACCAGTCTCGATATGACCGCCAGGGAGGGATTGGTGATCTCGAACGATGAACCATCGTTCAGATACACCCGCAAAGGCGTGAACGGTTCGCGTGTCAGTTCAGCATCCAGCGATTCAGGGCTCATGGTCAATGCTATTCCCGAAGAAGGGAACATTCCACGGTGAGAAAGCGCGAAATCCGATCCTTGTTCAATACCCGCCGCCGTGATTTCCAAATAACCCCGATGTGTACCGCGAGCCAGGAATTGCCACGCCGCAAGCGGCCTGGACGCGAGGTTATTCAGGATCCCCCTCCGAATTTCCTGCTTTCCTGATTTTCCGCTTCCCCTCACCGCATGATCCACTTCGTGCCTTTGAACTCCACCGTCTGGTTCTGCGGGCTGGCGGGGAAGCCGGGCATGTCGTAATCGATCATGAGCGTTTTGGCGGCGAGGGATTCGATGGTCTTGGAGGTGTCCGCGGGATCGGGCGACCTGACCACCGCCGTCTCACCGGACAGGCCGGCCACGAAGATGGTGATGCGGTCGATGTTGTGCCCGGTCGCGGGCCAGATGGCCACGCTTTCCTTGGCGTTGTCCTCGCCCTGGAGCAGTTGCCCCACGACGCTGGTCGGGCTTTCGAGCAGCCGGTTGCCGATGCGTTTTTTGATGTCATCGAACACCGCGGTGCGGACGTTCTTGCCGGCGGGCATGATGTCGCCCTGATCGCTGGCGATGGTGATGTCGGGGATGAACAGCCGCTCCTGGCCGCTGTCGTTGACCACCTTGTAGGCCATGTACCAGAACCACTCGTACTCGCCCTTGAGGTTGCGCACGGCAATGGCCTTGGGGGTGGCGAAGGTGAACTTGAACTCCCAGGTCTTGGAGACCAGCGCAGGCTCCGGCGCCGCCGTCGCGGAAACGGAGTAACCCGCCACAATCAGGGCCAAGGCCAGAACGATGGAAAGAAAAGGTTTGACGCCCACCAGCGACCTCCAGGGATAGAGTGCCTCAGACAGATTCAGGCAACCAAATGCGACGAAGTAGTTTAAGCTATCAATCGTCACGCGGCAAGGCGGACGACCGCCGCCTGTTTTCCCGATTTCCCATGGCCACTCTCACCCCCACCTGCGCCGCCGCCCATCAGCCTGATGATGATGTGCATCATCAGCGCGTGCCCCCTGCCCGCCGCGAAGAGGCGCTGGCCCTGCTGCTCACGGGGGCGACGCATGGCTCGCGCGGGGTGGTCGAGCAGTTTCTCAACTTCGTCTCCGAACAGTCGATGTCGCTCGATCATCTGTGGGGGGCCTACCGCACCGGCGATCAGTCGCTGCTGGCCTCGACGCTGCTGGTCCACTGCGCCGGCCGCACCGCGATGGCCTTCGTCTCGCCGCCGAGGCAGGATGTGGATCCCCACATCGCCGGCGGCATGGTGCAGGCCGCCTGCGCATCGCAGGATCCGCTGCGCGTCCGCATCGTGCAGGGCCTGCTCGATGCCGGGCAGTTCCGCGAAGCCCAATCGTTCACCGCCGCCGGCTTCAACAAACTGGCCACGCTCGTCTATATGCAGCGCACCGGCCTGCCCGCGCCGGAGCCGCTGCGACTGGACCCCGCCATCGAGATCATCCCCTGGCAGCCGCACCTGCGCCCCCTGTTCTGCGAAACGATCCTCGCCAGCTATGAAGAGACCGCCGACTGCCCGGGCTTGCTGGGCCTGCGCGAGGTGGAGGACATCCTCGACGGTCACATGGCCACCGGCGAGTTCGTGCCTCACCTCTGGATGCTGCTGCGCCGCCGCGATGAACCGGTGGGCGTGATGCTGCTCAACCCCGTGCTCAAACGGCAGGCGATGGAACTGGTCTATCTCGGCTTCTCCAAAAGCTGGCGCGGCAAAGGCCTGGGCCGGCGACTGCTGCTCCACGGCCTGGGCCTGACGCGGAACGAACGCATCAAGCAGATCATCCTCGCCGTCGATGAAGCCAACACTCCCGCCGTCGCACTCTACAAATCAATGAAGTTCACCCCCACGGCGAGAAAAATAGCGATGATACGACCGGTGGAAAACAAAGACGAATAGTTATTACTTAATACTTAATAGCTATTGAGTCGAACCATACGGACACAAATATAACATGCAGTCAACGGCCTCCCTTCCGAAATAACCATTAAGCAATAAGTATTAAATAATAAGTAATCGCCTTTGCCTGCCAACAACAATAAACCTTTCCGAAATAACCATTAAGTAATAAATAATAACCATTCGCCTTTGCCTTCCAACCCGAACATTCCCTTCGTCTCCCGCGGCGGCCTCAAGCTCGCCGCCGCGCTCGACGCCTTCGCCATCGATCCCGCCGGTCTCGCCTGCGCCGACCTGGGCTGCAACGTGGGCGGGTTCACCGATTGCCTGCTTCAGCGCGGGGCCGCGAAGGTGTTCAGCGTCGATACCGCCTACGGCCAGCTCGCGTGGAAGCTGCGCAGCGATCGGCGCGTCGCCACCCATGAGCGCACCAACGCCCTGCATTTCGATCCGCAGTCGATCGAAGGCTTCACCGGCTGCGACCTGGTCGTCATGGATCTGGGCTGGTCGAGGCAGCGACTGGCGGCGCCCGCGGCGTTGAAATGGCTGCGAAACAGCGACGCCGCCCGCATCATCACGCTGATCAAGCCGCATTACGAATCGACCTGGAAACAGGCCGGCCGCGATGACCAGCGCGGCGTGCTCACCGATGCGCAAGCGAAACAGGTCTGCGATGCAACCCTCCAGCAGATGGACGCGCTGGGTGTCAACGTGCTGGGCTGCATCGAGTCACCCATCCGCGGCGGCGGCAGCCGAGGCAGGGAGGGAAACATCGAGTACCTGGCGCTACTGAAGAGGAAAGCGGACTAATGCGAATACTTATTACTTAATGCTTCTTATCTTAACCGTTGTTATCCGTGACCGTTGTTCACATGCTACAGGTGCATGATGAATACCACCTTCCTCTGAAATAACCATTAAGTATTAAGCATTAAGTAATAAGTATTCGCTCCTGTCTTTACTCCTCCACCGTCGTCTCGTACTTCACCCCCGCCGGCACCGGGACCGGCACAGGCACGGTCGTGCCCGAATCGCCTTCGGTTCGGCGGGAGCCATCGACGGCGACGAACGCGGTGTAGGCGGACATCAGGCTGTAATCGAGCGCGAGTTGTTTGATGACGCCGGGCAGTTCGCCTTGCGGGTCGCGGGTGTGGACCATCTGATCGGAGAGCGATTGAATCTGCATGCGGGCCCAGACCGCGGGCAGCCCGCCGATGGCCCGGCCGTTGACGGTCGCGCCGGGATCGAGCTTGACCGGTTCGACGTTCACGTTCATCGCCACCCGCTGGCCGCCGGCGTTGCCGGTGATGCGAATCTGCGAAGGGGCTTCGCCTTCGAAGCGGCCCACCAGCAGCACCGGCCGGCCGACGAACAGATCGGGCGTCTTTCGCGGGAAGGCGTCGCGCACCTTCATCGAGCCGAAGTCGATTTCCAGATCCGTCAGCGCGGGCCTGCTGATCCGCGTGAAGAAGTGGTCCATGATCTCACTGCCGCTGTCGTTGGGGCCGACGTAGGCGACGGCGCCGCGTCCGATGCGGGCGAGGCTTTCCATGAGGTGACGGTTGACCGATGAGCCGACGCCGAAGCTGAAGATGCGGGAGTCGCCGAGCCTGCGATGCGCCTCGGCAAGGATTTCCGTCTCGTTGCCGATGTACCCGTCCGAGAGCAGCGCGACCACCCGCTGGCGGCCGGGCGTCTGCGGGTAGTCGAAGGCCGCCTTGATGCCGCTGAGCATTTCCGTGCCGCCCCGGGCCTGCATGTCATCCACAAAGCTCAGCGCCCCGCGCAGGTTCGCATCGGTCACTTCCATCGGACGCGGGCCGAGCATCCGCGCCTCGCCGGCGAAGCTCATGACCTGGAACGTGTCGGAAGGATTCATCGACTTGAGCGCGTGGCGAATCGCATTTTTGGCGGCATCGAGCGGCTGGCCGCTCATGGAGCCGGAGCAATCGACGACGAAGATCATCTCCATCGGACGGCGAGGCAGATGATTCAAATCCTTCGGCGGATAAAGCATCAGCGTGAAATACCCGCCACGGTTGTCACGATGCACCAGCAGATTCGACTTGATCGTCTCCCCCGCCACGCGGTAACGCAGCACGAAATCCTTGTTGGGGATCGTGTCGCTCTTGGCGATGGCCACCTGCAAACGCGGCCCGCCAGCCGAGTTGATGATCTGATGCGAAGGGCTTACCAGTTCCTCCACGCGCACCCCTGCAATCAGGTCCACAAACATGCTGATGTCATGCCCGCTGCGCGTTCCCGGCTTGAGATAAGGCACCTCCGTGCGCTGCCCCGAAAGCCCGCCGCTGTTTGGGCCGACCGCTCCGATGCCGTCGCCTTGCGCCGCCGTCGCCGCCGGGTTGTAGCGCGGCCCGACCACCATCGGGAAATGAAACTCATACCAGCCGTCGGCGTAGGCCAGCGTGTGGAAGTAGCGGATGTGAATGTCGATCTGTTTGCCCGGCTCGATGTTGGCCACTTTCTGCGTGAAAATGTTGGGCCTTTCCTGCGTCATCAACGCCGCGTTGAAGCCTTGCGACCGCGCCGCCAGGTAAATCTTTTCCGCTTCCTCGCGCTCGCGGATGATGCCGCGAATCCTGCGCTCGCCGATGGACATGACGAACTCGGTCACCGCCGCGTTGTCAGGCAGCGGAAAGACATAGACCGCCTCGATCTTGCCGGCATAGGGATTGTGGAACTGCTGCGTGACATCGACGGTGGCGATGTAGGCTTCGATGCGGGCTTTCACATCGGTGTGCTTGAGCGGCACCGGCACGGTTTCCTTTTCGCCATCGGGCCGCTGCGGATCGCGCGGCTGCTCGGTGACGAGCACGCCGGAACCGGGGGCGCCATCACTGCGATCATCGACGCGCACCGCAGGCTTGACGATGACCCACAGTTCCTCGCCGGGGGAGATGGCGGAGGCGACCCCCGGAGCCCCCGGAGCCCCCGGAGCCCCCGGAGTAATGGCGGTGCCGGGGGTGGCGGACCGGCTGTGCGGAAGCGCCTGGAGGCCGACCACACCGCCATCTTCCCGCGCCGCCGAGGTGGCCCAGCCGTGCTTCGATTCACTGCCGCAACTGATGAGAATCAGCGCGGTCAGCGAAACCAGCAGCGAAAACAACCCGATCGACAACACCATTTTCAGTTTGGATTTCATAGCGGCATCCTCTTGGTTTCGACGGTGACAACGGCTTCGATCCGCCTGCCATCGACCGTGGCGATGACGGAAGGGTTGACTTCGAACACCGGCTCGACCTCGCCGGTGATCTGGAGATGAATGGTGGCGATGCGCACCGATCCGCGCGGCAGCCTGTCCGCCGGCGCCGTGTTGAACGCGGCGATGATCACACGGTTCCGCTGCATCGCCTGCGGATCAAAATGAGGCGGATCACGGAACGCCTCGTGCGATGAACCCTCGATGCCCGCGATCTTCACATCACCCTTGACCGCGGCGAATTCAAGCTGATAAACCGCCAGCGGCTGATCCTTCGTGTCGATCATCACATCGACGGCGAGGAAGCGAGCGGGAGGGGCGGGAGCGGGGGGAGCCGGAGGAGCCGGAGGAGCAGCAAGAGCAGCAGGAGCAGGAACAGTGACATCGCGGTTCGCCACTGCCACTGCCTCTGCCTCTGCTCCTGCAACGGCTCTTGCCGCTCTTCCGGCTCCTCCTGCTCCTGCCACCGCCACTGCCGCTGCCACCATCAGGAAGATCAGTTTCACAGCCGCGGCCCTCCTTCGAGCTTGACCGACTCGGCGGCGATGGCGCTGACATCGGCGCCATCGACCTGGCCATCGCGGGTCAGGTCCCACGCGGCTTCGAGTCTGCCGGCGGTCTCCAGACGGCGTTGCAGCAGGTAGGCATCGAGAATGTCGATGCGCCCGTCGCCGTTGACATCACCGGTCAAGGCGTGTTGAGTCTTGTTGTTCCTGGCGGGATCCGTGGAGGCCAACGGGCCTTGTTCCCGCTGAAGATCGCCGGGGATGTTGAACCAGACCGCGAAGACGATCGCCGCCGCCGCCGCAAGCCCCGCGGCAATCCGTCCGATGCGGCCAATGACCTGGCGATCATCCTTCTTTGAAAAGTGGGCCGCCGCCGAGGCTTCGATCACCGCATCGATGCGCTTCCAATCCGCAGAGGCAGGCATCGAAGTCTGATGGCTGTCGCGCAGCGCCGCCTTGAAAGTCGCAGGCAGATCGAGCGATCCATCGTCATCGGGCAGGTTGTCGGGTTCGTCAACCATGGGAGGGTTCCAATCCTGAAGCAGGCGTGGGAGGTGAAAGGTTCAACGGGCAAAAGAAATTTTTTGCGGGGCGCCGGGATGTGTTGCATCGCGGTCAACCGGACTCGAAGAACCGCTGCGCCCTCGGATCGCTGCGCAGGGTCGCCAGCGCGTGATGCAGCCGGCTCTTGACCGTGCCCACCGGCAGGGCCATCGCCGCGGCGATCTCCTGCATGTTCAGGCCATCCACAAATCGCAGCAGCACCACCTCGCGGTGCCCCTCCGAAAGGCACTCCAGCATCGCCATCATCCCGCCGCGATCATCCGTGGCATCGGCCCTCGCATCGGGCACGGCGGAAAGCGCTTCATCATGACCCGTGAAGCGAAGCGACTTGCCGCGATGCGTTGCCGCCAGATTCCGCACGGCGGGGTAAAGGAAGGTGGTCAATTTGGCGGTGAGCGAAAAACCCGGAAACTTGCGCAGAAAATAGATGAACACCTCCTGCGTCACATCCATCGCCAGATCGCGGTTCCGCGTGAAGCGAAAGGCCAGCGCATAGACCCATTCGCGGTATCGGTGGTAGAGCGCTTCAAAGGCGCACCGCCCCGATGCGCCGCCTTCGTTGGCGTTGGCGATCAGTTCATCATCGGTGCGTGGATCGGTCATGCTAAGGTGCCCACATGCAGGATACCTGCGACATCGCGATCATCGGCGGCGGCGCTGCGGGACTGGCGGCGGCCATCTTCGCCGCCCAGGCCCGGCCAACCCTCCGCATCCGCATCCTCGACGGCGCCCGGTCGCTGGGCGCCAAGATCCTCGTCTCCGGCGGGGCACGCTGCAATGTCACCCACCAACGGATCACAACCGACGACTACAACGCGCCGGCCCCGTTTGTTCGCCATGTGCTGGCCGCCTTCAATGAAAAGAAAACCGTCCAATGGTTCGCCGGCCTGGGCGTCCCCCTCAAACGCGAGGAGACCGGCAAGCTGTTCCCCGTTTCCGACAGCGGCAAAACCGTGCTCGCCGCCCTGCTGAACCGATGCGAAAAACTTGACATCAAAATCCTCACGAGCCATCGCGTGACGGCGGTGGAGCGGAAAGAGCCGGGGGAGCCGGGGGAGCCGGGGGAGCATCCAGAGCCAAAGCCGTCCGACACCCGACACCCGACACCCGACACCCACCCATCCCGCTTCCGCACCACTCACTCCCAAGGCACACTCACCGCCTCGCGCCTGATCATGGCCACCGGCGGACGTTCGCTGCCTCGCACCGGCAGCGATGGTGCAGGCTGGGCGATCGTGCGACGACTGGGCCACACCGTCACGCCCACCCATCCCGCCCTGGTGCCGCTGGTGCTCCGCGATGATTTTTTTCATGCCGCCATCAGCGGACTGGCGCTGGAAACGGAGCTTTCCACCTTCGCCGGGAACAAGCGCATCGATCACCGCACCGGCAGCCTGCTCTTCACGCACTTCGGCATCAGCGGACCGGTGGTCATGGATGCCAGCCGGCATTGGGTCATCGCCCAGGCCGGGGGTGATGAGGTGAAGATGACCTGCTCGCTGCTGCCGGGCCGGGACTTCGCTGCGGTGGAGAAGATGCTCATCGACCGGGCGTTGGACCATCCGAAAAAGACATTGATCACCGCGATCGGCGATCTGCTTCCGGGGCGTATGCTCGAAGCATTGCTGGATCATCTGCGCTTGAACGCCCGGCAGCCGATGGGCCGGCTTTCGCGCGATGACCGCCGTTCACTGGTGCATGGCCTGACGGCTCTGACGTTGCCGGTGATACGGGATCGCGGCTGGAATTACGCGGAAGTGACGGCAGGCGGCGTGCCGTTGAACGAGGTTCATCATCGTGACATGCAATCGCGGATCGTGCCCGGGTTCTATCTGATCGGCGAGATTCTGGACTGCGATGGCCGAATCGGCGGGTTTAATTTCCAATGGGCCTGGTCCACCGGTTTTCTGGCGGGCCAGGCGGCGGGGATTGAGATTTGAAATTTCGGATTTCGGATTTCAGATTTGAAATTTGAAATTTCTTCCCCCCGCACCTCCCGCATCCGTCTTGCCGGGGCGGGCCGCGCCGCTATACTTGCATTCACCCTTGTTTTGAGGGTTCAGGAATTGAAAGGATTGCAGCCATGACTCACATCATCGCCGAGCCTTGCGTCGGCACGAAGGACACCGCCTGCGTGGCGGTCTGCCCGGTGGATTGCATTCATCCGACCAAGGATGATGCGGACTTTGCGACCGAAGACATGCTCTACATCGACCCGGACACCTGCATCGACTGCGGCCTGTGCGTCGATGAATGCCCGGTGAAGGCGATATTCCCCGAAGAGGACCTGCCCAGCGAATGGGCTTCGTACATCGAACGCAACGCGGCGTACTATGCGAAAAAGTGAGAGGCGATCCCGGCGGAGAAAGCGGATTTTTACAGTGACCCTTCAAAGCCCATGCACTCCTGTGCATGGGTTTTTTCTTTCACGTGTACAACCTTCCCCCATCCAATCGGATGATCTGCCCGGTGCAGTAATCGGCATCGCGCGCCAGGAAGAGCACCGCGTCGGCGACATCCATCGGCGTGCCTGCGCGGGCCAGGGGGACGCGCCGCATGTAGCGCGTGCGCTGAGCCGGCGTGTAATCCTCGGCCCAGGCCACGACGCCCGGGGCGATGGCGTTGACGGTGATCTTCGGCGCGAACTCCAGGGCGGCGGTCATGGTGGCTTCCATCAGCGCGGCCTTGGACATGTTGTAGGCCATGTAGCCCAGCAGGGGCTGGCCCATGATGTGGATGTCGATGAAGTTGATGATCCTGCCCGGGTTTTGGGTTCTGCCTCGCACCGCGGCCTGCCGCTTCGAATCCACTTTGGCATGCGCGGCCAGCAGCGGGGCGAACCGCTGCATGAGCATCATCGGAGCGCGGGCGTTGACGGCCATGTTGTGCTCGAAGGCGGCGAGGGTGATCGAGCCGACGGGCGTGCGGTCGAAGCAGCTCGCATTGTTCACCAGCAGGTCGCAGCGCGAGTATCGCCTGGAGAAATCATCGAACACCGTCCGATCGCAATCCGGCTCGGCGAGATCGACCTTGATGGACAAGGCCCGGCGACCGAGCGATTCGACGGTGGCGGCGAGGCTGCGGGCCTCGCGCGTGCTTTGCCGGTAGGTGAAGGCGATGTCCATGCCTTCCTGCGCCAGACGCAGGGCGATGGCCCTGCCGACGCGCCGGGCGCCGCCGGTGATGAGGGCCACCTTGCCGGTGAGCGGTGAGCGGCGGGGTTCAGCGGGGCGGTTGGGTTTCGTCATCTTCTTCTTCATCAAAATCATCTTCGGTGGCGGAAGGCGGCGAAGGAGGATGGTCATCCTCTTCCGCCGCATCGAGGTGGGCATCGGAGGGGTTGGCCTTGGGGAAGGGGCTCATGCGGGCGATCAGGCGATCGCCTCCGGCTTTCCAGATGTCCGGGATGATCGCGGGCTTCCTGGGTTGCCTGGGTTCGAGGCCCATCAGCCGCCTTCGATTGCTGCGCATCAGCAGAACGACCGTCACGATCAAGGCGACCCCCGCGGCAATGACAAACAGGATCAGCCAGAGCAGCTCGCGTTTCTGTTCGGGCGAAAGCCTGGCGTCCGCGGCAAGGGTGATCTGGATCAGTTGCGGGATGAACGCGCCGGCGGTCATGGTCTCATTGTAGCTGGAAAGAAAAAACCCACCCACGGGAGCGGGTCAGGGCCGTTCACTTCTCCGAAGCGCCTTCGTTGGGAAACTCCAAATGACAAAGCTCAAGTTCCAAACAAGCTCCAAAATGTGGAAATGGAAAAAACAAGGAATTCGGATCGCGCATGATTTCCGCTTTTTTTCTTTGGAATTGGAACTTGTTTGAGATTTGGGGATTGCGATTTGTGATTTCAGACCGCACGTCAACCATGAATTAAACGGTCCACGGGCGTGGGTGGGCTTTGGATCGCTTGACTTGAACCACCGTTCCCTGCTTTTTGACTTTCACAGGTCGTCGCTTTGCAGCAGTTGCTGGCGGAACCAGGAGGTGGGGAAGAATCGGCCCGGCTTGCTGGTGCGGCCATCACCCAGAAGCACGCGCTCGGAGGGGATCTGAAGGCGGCCTTGCAGTTGCCGGACCAGCCAGACCAGGTCGGCCTGCTGGGCCTGCGTCGGCGGGGTGCGATCGAAGTCGCCGATGAGGCAGATGTCGATCACTTCGTGGGAGCCTTGCTGGTTGTGGAGGGCGATGGAGGTGTATCCGGGTCGCTGCTGTTCCCAGCGCGGTCCGATTTCGACCAGTCCATCGGGGGCGCCCTGGCCGTTGCCGAGGGTGAAGTGGTAGGCCAGGTCGCCCACGCCTGCGCGTTTGTGGAGTTCACCGAGCGTCTGGGCGGAGCCTTCGTTGGAACCGCTGAACCGGACGACGATGGAGGACCATCGCCGGGCGGTCGGCCTGGGACTCACGGCAAAGAGCGCCTCGGCCGGGTCCTTGGGCTGATCGAACGCCGCCAGGCTCACTTCGCTGAAGCGAGGCAGACGCTGTTCGCCCGCCTTGGTCGGCTCCAGCAGCATGAGCATGCCGGCGGCGACGGTCATCGCACCCAACAGGCTACCCAACACAATCAGTGTTCGTCGATCCGGCACCGCATCACCCTTCGATATGGCGTGAGAAGATGAACCCATCACCAGCCAACCTTCTCATCGGAACCACACCGGCAAAACCTTTCATTTTCTGTTGACAACCCGTTTATCGGGACAGGAGCAGGAGCAGGAGCAGGGGCAGGGGCAGCGGCAGGAGACAGGGAACAGGAGACAGCCGCTTCAGCCCCAGCCACCCCCGCAGGCTTGTTCCAGGTGATCAGTCGGTGGACTGGCCGAAGAACTTGCCGCCATCTTTTTTCTTGCGCTCCACTTCCTTCATGGAGAAGATGATCGATTTCGTCAGATCCTTGGGGTGGAACTTGGCGGGGTAGTTTTCGTGGATCTGCGTGAGGATGCGGAGGACGGTTTCGTGGTCCTTGCCGGCCTGCGCCGTCTTGGCTTCGTCGAGAAGTCTGGTCACTTCATCGGCCATGCGTGCTTCTTCGACGATGACCTTGCGGTTTTCGAGCATGGCGCTGAACTGCTCGATCCGTTGCGACAGATCCTCGGGCTGCCAGGCTGTCGGATAGGTGTCGCGCACCTCGCGCATCACCTTGAGCGCCCCGGCGATGTCGCCGCCGTCGAGTTTGGTTCGGGCATCGGTGAGCATGGCGTTCATCACGTCGCGGTCATCGCGCGGATGGATGCCCGGCTTCACCGTGACGGCGGAAGGATTGGTTTCGGGCGTGGCGGCTTCATCCAACGGGTTGCCGAACGGGTCCGTTCTTCGCGTCGGCCCGGGTGTGACGGATGGCGGCGGCTGCGTTGCCGGGGTGTCCGTGTTCGTGGCCAGGTTCGGATGGGTTGAAGGGGTTGACTGTGGCGCGGGGTCCGGGTCATCGTTGATGGCGGTGGTCGGCTTGCCCTTGTTGATGAGGAACAGCACGATCACCACGATCACGAGCAGCACGTTGAACCCGATCAAGGCCCAGGTCATCGTGCTGGCGGTTTTCTGCTTTCGCTGCACCTCATCAATGCCGGTGTCATCGGCTTCACCGGCCAGTGAAAAGGCATCCACCGCGCGGCCGGCGGCAGCGCCACCGGCGCCGAATCCCGCCGCGAAACTGAGCGGAGCGCCCGCCGTTGCAGGGGCCGTCGCAGGACGGGAGACCGGCTTAGGCGGCGCGGTCGCGGCCGATGCCGGCGGTTTTGAACCGAAGTTCAGCAGCGGTGAGCCGCCCATTTTCCCGCCGCCCAGAACCTGATCCAGCAGGTCAGCGCCAGGCGCGGCAGGAATCGCCGGGGAGATGCCGCTGCCGCTGGAACCGCCCGGTGCGCCGGTGATGGCGGCGATCTCTTTTTCCAAGGCCCGCTGCGCCGCGGCCGCTTCCTGGGCGGTGCGGTAGGCCAGACCCAGCTCGTTGCGTTCCTTGGGTTCCTCAAACTTCGCGTTGCAGGCGGTGCAGGAGGTTGCGCCGGGATCGACCTTGGCGCTGCAACTGTGGCAATACCCCAGCAGGTGGGCGATGCCCGGCACATTGCGGGCGACGGACCAGAACTGCTTGGTCGATGGGCCGCGCATGACCGTGGTCGGACGGATGCGGTTGTTGCGGGCCATCTTGGCCAGCACTTCGTAGCTGCAACCGGGACGGAAGGGGTTTTTCTTGTCGCGGATGTACCAGGGGCCCATGGAAATCTGCGTGGCTCTTCGGGAGAGGGGTTCGAAGAGGCCCTTGCATTCATCGCATTGATCGGGCACCGCCGCCGTCTCGGGAACGGTCTGCACGTGGCCGCAGTAGGGGCAGAGGATGATCTGTGGTTCTTGTTTCATGGGAATGTGGCGATCAGCTTTCAGCAATCAGCTATCAGCTTTCAGCTATCAGCGAATAGTGGGGCGGTGATGATTCAAAGGCGGAAATAAGGCGCGATCCGAATTCCTTGTCTTTTCCCATTGCCGCATTTTGGAGCTTGTTTGGAACTTGAGTTTTGCCATTTGGAGTTTTCCAACGAAGGCGGAGCGGCACGTTGATTGACACGCCGGGGGCGGAGCCTTAGCGTGCATGCATGGCCAGGAACTTATTCGTCATCGTCATTTTGAACTTCACGCTCGCGGGCTGCCAGTCGGACAACCCGGGCGGCGGGGCGGGCACAGGCTCCACAGGAAACGCAAACTTCCAGTCTAACGCGGCAACCGGCGACTCGCCAACCACCCGCGTGCTGGCCTATCTCGACGGCAGGCCCATAGGTCATAACGATCTGCAGGCGTCACTGTACGAAGCGTCAGGCGGGCAGGTGCTGGCGGAAACGATCCTGGACCGCCGCATCGATCTTAGATTGACCCAGCGAGGCCTTTCGTTAACACCGGCCCGGATCGAAGCGGAAAAAACCGCGATGCTCAAATCGCTCGATCCGAACAACGATGACCAAGCCGTTCGATTGCTGCGCGAGCTTCGCCGCCGCCGCGGGCTGGGCGACCTGCGTTTCGGGCAGTTGCTGCGGCGCAACGCAGCCATGCGGCTGCTGGTGCAGGATGAAGTGCAGATCACCGACAACGAACTCAACCAGGCCTATGCCATCGAATACGGTCCCCGTTACGAGGTTCGCCTGATCACCGTCGAAAACCTGTCCATGGCTTCGCAGATATCCCGCCGGGCGCGCGGCGAAGGCGTCCCCGCCGAGTCCTTCATCGAGATGGCGGTTCGCAGCTCCACCGATCCCAGCCGGGTGCAGGGCGGCCTGCTCGCCCCGGTGAGCCCCGCCGACGGAACCTGGCCCGACGGCATCCGCAAAGCCGTGGAACAACTGGAGGAAGGCAGGGTCAGCGACCCGATCGCCATCGAAAAGGGATTCGCGGTCATCAAGCTCGAACGGAAAATCCCCGCCAGGCCGATGCCGTTGGAGACCGTGCGAGCCGACCTGACCGCTCGCGTCCGGCGAAACACGGAGCGCGTGCTCATGCAGCGGCTGGCACGCACGATGCTCAATGAGGTCGAACTGATCGTGACCGATCGCACCCTGCGCGAAAGCTGGGCGCAGCAGAAGGAATTGATGTTCCAGGAGTGAGAGGCGATCCCAGGGTAAAAGCATATGGGAGGGCGAGGCTCCCGCCGGGAGGGCGAGGCTCCC
>CAZYPK010000098.1:6508-19244 GCA_964649195.1 uncultured Phycisphaeraceae bacterium | reverse complement strand
TGTGATAACGGAAAAGAGGCGTTTGGAAAAGTTCTCAGGCTCCGGGCGGGGCTTAAGCGAAACTCAGGTTGGGAAGATCGTGTGGCGAGGTGATCGTGAAGCATGGCCGTCCTCAAAACAAGCGGATTGATAATGACTGGAGCCGGCGGCGATGCTCATGATGATGAACACCGCCACCGGCTCCTGCTCCAAATCGTGATGCCTGACTCCATCGCACCGGGGGGCCGGGGGGGGCCGGGGCGATCGAGTCATTCGTTCAAGCCGTCGGTTTCCCTGCGGCGACGGCGACCCATGATCAGCGCACCCAGCGCCAGCAGGCTCATCGTCGCGGGTTCGGGGACCGGGGCGACCGAACTGAATCGCCACACGGCGGTGGACACCGCTTCCGGGGTGGCTCCACCTTGCACCGGCGTTCCCGTCATGCGGAACGTGCTCTCAGGCGTCAAGGTCAAACCGGAAGCGATTTCAAAGAAACCGGACCAGGCCTGACCGGAGGGCAGCGCGGTGATCTGGTCCGCGAAGAGCGTTTGGTTGATGTTCTGGGTCAGGGCGACTTCGGGTTCCGGCCCCGCGCCATCGGGATCGAAGAAGTAATCGACATCCTGATTGTGATTGAAGGAGACGCCCCAGGAAACTTCGACGGTGACGTTCTCCATGTTCAGCCCCGGCGTCCATCCGAGAACGGCGGCAAGGTTGCCGTTGTTGTGGCGATAGGCGCCGTTGCCCGGCGCAGGCTCCGTCGGAGCGCCAGGGAAAGAGGACCCGAAGCCTGTGGAGTTGGTGGATTCGTCCTGAATGATGGAGGTGAGCGGGTTGCTGTAAACCTCGAACTCATCGATGCCGCGGCCTGCGACGGCGGTCACCAGTCGCAGACCGGTGGCGGTGACGGGTGTGAAGTTGAAGGCGTGGCGGTCGGTGAAGACGGTGCTCAGTCCGACATGGGTGTAGTCCATCGTGCCGATGGTCTGCCAGCCGGTCGTGGCGTCGCCGGTGTCGGGCGTGGCTTGGCCGGGGGTGACGACCGAGGTGTATTGCAGGGTCACCAGGCCGGCGGCGCGATCGCCGAAGACCCCGTTGTTGTCGCGTCCGTAAGCGATTCGGGAGATGGTGACGGGTCCGCCCAGATCAAGACCGACGAATGAATTGATGGAGCCGGCGAGCCAGGAGCCGCTGTTGCCGTAGAGGCCGTCGTTGATGCCGGTGGTGGTGTGAACGCCGCCATGTCCGGTGGGCTGGGTTGGCGTGCCACCGTCCTGGCCTGAGATGTTGAGTGCGAATGCGGTTCCGCCGATGGCGAGGTTGCCCAGGTCAAACGTGCCTCCACGCTGGACGAAATCAACGCCGGAGGTGACCAGCGCCGCCTCGGCCGAATTGCCCCCCCCCCATCCCTAACAAAACACTTACACAAATGGCCAGGCCGGCCGCCGTTTTCTGGAATGCTTTCATGTCTTCACCTCACCTTTAAGAAAAGAGAAACAGGTTGCAAGGGGTTGTTCAGGACCGAACGGTCCATACGAGAATTAAGGAAACAGGACTGAAAATCGTGTGGAATCACCTATGCGAAGCGATCCGATGCGGGAACCTGCACCGGGAAACCTTGATTCAACACCCCGCAAGCCACGAACGGACATCAGGGTAATTCATCAAGCCTTGATTGAAGATAATCTCCCAAAAGGTTTTGTCAATGCCAATATCATCATATTGGGAAAGAAATCGATGTTCGACAAGCCAGGCACGGCGACTTGAAGTCGCCGTGCCTGGCTAATCATCCGTTCGCTCGTTCTCGGCAGATCGGCCGGCATCTTCGGCGTCCTTCTCCTGGGCCATCGGGGGTACGGCGAAGCTCTCGATTTTTTCCTTTTCCATCACCCGCCGGAGGTTGAGCAGGCCCATCATATTGTGCTGCACGAAGTCGATGCGGATGTAGGGGCTGGTCAGGCTGTCGCGGAAGGCGCCCAGGATGCGCTGGGGGTTCTTGAAATACATCGCGCTTTCAGGCCGGAACTGGCACTGCAACTGGAAGGCTGCGCCGAGGATGCCCGCCTCCAGGGCGGCGGCGGCATCGTCGCGGTACGCCTCGCCGCCGTGATCCCGCAACAGGGCGTAGGCGGCGATCAATCCTTCGGTGCGGACGGCGGTGGGGGTGGAGCCGGGCGGCGCGTAATACCCGCCATGCCAGTCCACGAAGGGTGGCCGGCGGTGCTGCGAGCGGCACATGGCGCGGGTGATCCGCGCGGCATGTTCCAGATACAGCTCGCGCGGCCACTGGCGGTAAAGATCGTTCAACCCGTAAAGCAGCCAGTGGTCCTGCGTGAGCTGGGCAATCGGCAGCCCCTTGTCCCGCACCAGAATCAGATGCTGCGCCGCCTTGTCCGCGGTGGAAACCCACAGCGGATCGGGCGCGACCTGCTGCACGAGGGAGAGGGCGAAGATCGCCTCGCCGGGGTAGTAGGGGTGTTCGATGTTGTAATCGTGGCCATCGGGGAAGCGTTGAATCTGGACGAAGCTGCCGTCGCCGCGCTGGGCCAGGGCGAGGGCCTTGGCGAAGGTGCGGGCGCGGGCGATCATTTTCTCATCGTTGGAGACCTGCCCCAGCCGCGCCAAGGCTCCGGCGGCCAGGGCGTTGCCTCCGAGTTTCACCCGGCCTTCCTCCACCACCGCCGGCACGCGCAGGCCGTCGATCGTCCATTGCCCGATGGTGTTGTCCGCAAAATCCATCGCACGCCTGGCCGCTTCCAGCAGGTCCGGGTCCTTGAGAATTTCATAAGCGTCGGCCATCGACAGGATCGTGCCGAAGTGCCGGAGCATGTTGTATTCATCAGGCACCGAATCCACGTTGGGCTTGTAGAGGTAGGCAAACTGTCCGTATCGGTTGACGGATTCCTTCAGGTATTTCGCCGCGGCGGCGGCGGAGTCGCCAAGCTCCTGCCGGGTGATGCGGTGATGGCGGCGGTGCCCGCGATAGAGCGGCACGATCTCCTGCCGGTCCATGAAAAAGCTCTGCGAGCTGAAGCGAAAGAAGGTGGCGTTTTCCGCGGTGATGTTCAGGTTCTTTCGATCCACCGCCGGCTTGCGGACATCGAGGTAGGCCAGCAGTTGATCGATGAAGAAGCCCTGGTGGTGATTGACGATGTCGTTGCCGATGAGCTCTTCCGAAAGCAGGGCGAGGCGGGTCTGCCTGGGGAAGGCGATCCCGAACAGGCTGCGCTCGTATTCGAGCTTCACATTGAGGTCGGCATTCTCCTGAAGAATGATGGTGGCGGGATGATCGACCTTGAGCCAGCGGGGTTCGAAGGCGTCCTTTTCGCCGGGCTTGAGCTGGGCGATGGCGTGGTCGGCGGCTTTGAGGATGCCGCGCGAAGTGCCCGTCGCCACGCGGGCCGGCTTGATGCCGTCGCTGGCGGAGATGAACAGGACCCGTGGATAAAAGTCATCGCGCACCGACCGCGGCAGAAAAGGGGCCTGCCCCGGCTGGTCGGGCGTCAACATGCGATGGCGGATGTGGGCGGCCACCGCCTTGATCGCATCATCACTCAAGGCGGGCGAATGCCGGGCGTCTTCGAACCAGATGGAAACATCCGCCCCGGCAGGCTTGGTCCCCATAACCAGGATCATCAACAGCAGCAATCGCGGGATTCGCATGGATCTCATGAACGGATTGTAAGGCTTCCGCGTAAGGATCGGGGGACATAGCTCCGGCCTTGGGCCGATCCTCGCCAATGTCCCATCGTTGCCTGTCCGATACTAACCAAGGCGGTGCCGATTTCGCGCCGGCCTTCGCATCACGAAACGCTCAGGGAGTTTCACATGAAGGGTGTCATTCTTGCCGGCGGTCTGGGTTCGCGTCTTCGCCCTCTGACCCTCGTCACCAACAAGCATCTGCTGCCGGTCTATGACCGGCCGATGATCCATTACCCCATCGAATGCCTGGTCAACGCGGGCATCAACGAGATCATGATCGTCACCGGCGGCGAACATGCCGGGGACTTTTTGAAGCTCCTAAAAAACGGCAAGCAGCTTGGCGTCAAGCATCTCGAATACGCCTACCAGGAAGGCGAAGGCGGCATCGCCGATGCGCTGAAGCTCGCCGAGGACTTCGCCGATGGCGACAAGATCTGCGTCATCCTCGGCGACAACATCATCGAAGCCAACATCCGCGCCGCGGCAGGCGACTTCTTCACCCAGAAGAGCGGCGCCAAGCTGCTGCTCAAGGAAGTGCACGATCCGCAGCGGTTCGGCGTGGTCGCTTTCGAAAACGGCAAGACCGAAGGCAGGATCGTGGACATCATCGAGAAGCCGGAAAATCCGCCCAGCAACATGGCGGTCATCGGCATCTACTTCTATGACTCCGATGTGTTCGAGATATGCAAGACGCTCAAGCCCTCCGGCCGTGGCGAACTCGAAATCACCGATGTGAACAACCACTACCTCAAGCGCGGCGACCTCACCGCATCCATCATCGAAGGCTGGTGGACCGATGCCGGCACCTTCGAAAGCCTCCACCGCGCCTCCAGCTACATCGCCCAGGGCGGCGCGAACCATCTGGAGTTCCCGCCCAAACCCGCCGCGAAAACCGCACCCGCCAAAACGAAGAAACACGAACCCGTCGGCGCGAAATAATTAGCCGTTCGCCTTGGCGAACGAAGCGCCTCCGGCGCACGGCAATCCAAAAATTGCAAAATGGCCAATAGCCATTGCAAATTGCAAAATGCCAACCCTCGTGTCCGATGAACCTCTTCCGCAATTTGCAATTTGCATTTTGCAATGGCCATTTTGCAATTTTCTGACCTCTGATCTCTGACCTCTGACTTCTGATTCCTGACATGACCACCACTCTCGACAAACCCGCCACCTTCTCCGCCGCCAAGCCCATCGCCCCGCGCGTCTGGCAGGGTGGCGATATCGCTGCCGCCTTTGAAGAAGCCAAGGCCCAGATCGAGCCGATCTTTGTCCCCGCCTCCTTCTTCTGCGATGACCGCGGCTGGTCCATCATGAACCAGATGCTCGGCATCATGACCCCGCAAGGCCAGATCAACTACTCCGTCATGTACCCCAACGTCATCAAGGCCTGGCACCGCCATCACAAGCAGACCGATTTCTGGATGGGCCTGCACGGCTCGCTCAAGGTCGGCGTCCACCGCGAAAGCGACGGCAAAACCTGGCTGGCCGTCATCGGCGAAAAACGTCCCGGGGTGATGATCATTCCCACTCCGCTCTGGCACGGGGCGGCCACCGTCGGCAACGAAAACGCCGGCCTGCTTTATTACGTCACTCATGCCTACGACCTGAAAAATCCCGATGAAGACCGCCGGTCCCACGACTCCATCACCGGCTTCCCCTGGGGCGTGCGCCATGGCTGATTCATCCGCCAAAGCCCACGGACTCCCGTCCGTGGGTCCCGCGCTGCTCATCGGCGCCACCGGCATGCTCGGCCGCGCCTGGCGCCAGCTTCTCGAAAAGAAGGGCATCGATTGCACCGCGCCCAGGCACGCCGACCTCGACATCACCGATCCCGCCGCCATCGAACGCCACATCACCGGCGAGCATCCCCTCGTCATCAACTGCTCCGCCTGGACCGATGTCGATGGCGCTGAAAAAAACGATGATGCCGCCTGCGCGCTCAACGGCGCCGCCGTCGCTCATCTGGCCCGGCGCTGCGGCCGCGTGAACGCCACGCTCATTCACTACTCCACCGATTATGTTTTCAACGGCCACGCAACCGCGCCTTATCCCATCGATGCGCCCATCGAGCCGATCAATGTCTATGGCCAGAGCAAGGCCCTGGGCGAACTTGAATTGCAACGCTCCGGCTGCCGCCATCTGCTCATCCGCACCAGTTGGCTCTACGCCCCGTGGGGAAAAAACTTCGTCCGCACCATCGCCAATGCCTGCAAACAGAAGCCCAGCCTCAAGGTCGTCAGCGACCAGCGCGGCAGACCCACCAGCAGCGAACACCTGGCCGACCTGTCCCTTCGCCTCTACGAACTCGGCGCGACCGGCATCCACCACGGCAGCGACGGCGGCCAGTGCACCTGGTTCGACTTCGCCTGCGAAATCGCCCGCACCATCAACCCCGCCTGCATCGTCGAACCCTGCTCGACCGCCGATTTCCCACGCCCGGCCAAACGCCCGGCTTACAGCGTCTTCGATCTCGCCAAGACCGAATCAGAACTGGGACCCATGCCCGACTGGCGCGATAATCTGCGGAGCGTATTGAGTCGATTGGAATGAAGGAAAAGCAGGAAAACAGGAAAGCAGGAAAGCAAGAAATTAAAGTCAGTGGAACAGGGCCTTGAATTTCCTGCTTTCCTGTTTTCATGCTTTCCTGTTTTTCGCACATACATCCCGCAGTCAACGAGCAGCAAAAGGAAAAGCAGGAAAACAGGAAAGCAGGAAAACAGGAAATTAAAGTCGGTGGAACAGAGCCTTGAATTTCATGCTTTCCTGTTTTTCGCACATACATCCCGCAGTCAACGAGCACCAAAAGGAAAAGCAGGAAAGCAAGAAATTAAAGTCAGTGGAACAGGGCCTTGAATTTCATGCTTTCCTGCTTTCCTGATTTCCTGTTTTTCACACGTACATCCCGCAGTCATCGAGTACCAACATGCACATCCTCCTCACCGGCGGCTCCGGCTTCATCGGCTCCAACTTCGTACGGTTCGTCCTGAACAACCGCCCGGACCATCGCATCACCAATCTCGACTGTCTTTCCTATTCGGGCAATCCTGAAAATCTTTCCGACATCGAAAACGATCCGCGCTACACCTTCGTGCATGGCAACATTCTCGATCGCGCACTCGCCGAGCGGCTGATCGCGGGTGTCGATGCGGTGGTGCACATGGCCGCCGAGAGTCATGTGGATCGTTCGATCATCGACGCCAAGCCGTTCATCGAGAGCAACGTGGTGGGCACGCAGACGCTGCTCGACGCCTTGCGCACCGTCGATCCGAAAAACACCAAACGCTTCGTGCATGTGTCAACCGACGAGGTTTATGGCCAGTTGCCGCTCGATAGGCCTGAACTGCTTTTCACCGAGAACACCCCGATTCATGCGAGCAGTCCCTACTCCGCAAGCAAGGCCGGCAGCGATCTGCTCGTCGGAGCCTGGCAGCACACCTTTGGCCTCAATGCCTGCATCACCCGCTGCTCCAACAACCACGGCCCGTACCAGTTCCCCGAAAAAGTCATCCCGCTCTTTGTCACCAACCTGATCGAAGGCAAAAAAGTCCCGCTCTATGGCAGCGGCAACAACGTCCGCGACTGGCTTCACGTCGATGACCACTGCGAAGCGGTGCTCACCGTGATGGAAAAAGGCAAGGCCGGCGAGGTCTATAACATCGGCGGCAACAACGAACGAACCAATCTCGAACTGACCCACTCGATCCTCGCGCTGATGGGCAAGGCCCCCCCCGGCGACTTCATTCAACCCGTGAAGGATCGCCTGGGCCACGATCTGCGTTACGCGATCGATGCGACGAAGATCAAGACGCAGCTCGGCTGGCAACCCACGCGCAGCGCCTGGCCCGTGGCACTGGAGCGGACGGTGAAGTGGTACGTGGACAACCAGCCCTGGTGGCGGCGCGTCAAGAGCGGTGAGTATCGTTCCTATTACGAGAAGCAGTATGCGGGACGATGAAAACATTTAGCCGTTCGCCTCGGCGAACGAAGGCGGGAACCATCCACCGACAGCGCGGCCTTTAGAACCCGCACGCCTTCAAGATAAACTCCACCACCGGCGTCGGATCGTCCAGCCCGTGCGGGTGGTGGCCGATGCCGGGCTTGATGATCAGCTTCATTTCGCCGCCCAGCTTTTCGTAACGCTCCTTGATGATCATGGTGTTCTCCTCGTGAGGCACGACATCATCCTTGTCGCCCACGACGTGGATCAGCGGAATCTTTTTCTCCGCGAGCGGCTTGAGATTGTCGATCGGGTTTTTGTCATAGGCGAGCGCCTCGGCTTCATCCTTGAAGCGGTAATCCTTGATGAGCTTGGCCCAGTCGCTTTTGCTGCCTTTGCCCTTGCCCCTGCCGCCGGGCCAGCTTTTGAAGTCGCAGACGGGGGCGTCGCCGTAAATCACGGCCACCTTGTCGGGGTTGGCGGCGGCCCAGTTGTAGCAATAGAGCCCGCCGCGGCTGAGGCCGATGAGCGCGGGCTTCTGCGCGAAGCCATGTTTCTCGGTGAGCAGGGCGTGGAAGGCGTCCCAGTGTTTCATCGCATCGGGGCAGCCGAAGGTGTTGCCGACCTTGATGTAGGTCAGATGAAACCCCCTGGCGAGCAGGGCGAGATCGGTCTGAGGCCGATGGTCGAAGAACTCGGCGCGCCAGACCCAGGGTTTGCCTTTGGCGCCGGCCTTGGGCGCGACGACGATGGCGTCGATGCCGTTGACCTGAAAGTCGAAGCGGTCGTAGCCGTGGTATTGCGATTTCCTGCCGGGAAACGGCGCGGCTTCCTCCGCCACCGCGGCGGCGGCGAGGCAGGCGATGATGAACATCGAAAGAGCCGGGGCGATATGTTTCATGTTCGGTCCTTCATGTGTGCGATGTTGATACAGCGTATCAAAACATTTCACGGGCATACCCTGTGCGTGAATGATGATTCCATGCGTCGCGCCGTCCGCGCCCGGCGTTGTATCATCCCTTTCCATGTCGCGCGATCTGGTCATTGGCATCGATGTCGGAACGACCGCCTGCAAAGTGATTGCAGTGCGCCAGGATGGTTTCATCGAAGGCGTGGCATCCTGCGACTATCCGCTGCACACGCCTCATCCGGGCCATGTCGAACAGGATGCGCGTGAGGTGCTGATGGGTGTGCGCGAGGCGATGGCGAAGCTGCTTGCGAACGTGCAGCGCGATCGCGTGGCGGGCATCTGCTTCAGCGGCGCGATGCACGGCATCATGCCGGTGGATGGTGCGGGGCAGCCGCTGTCCAGGGCGATCACATGGGCTGATCTTCGAGCGGTGAATCAGCTTGATGATGTGCGCGACAGCGACCAGGGCAGGGCGATCTATGCGCAGACCGGCTGCCCGCTGCGTTGGATCTATCTGCCCGCCAAGCTGCGTTGGATGAGGGAGTGTCAGCCGGAGGTTTTTCAAAACGCGGTTCGCTTCGTTGCGATCAAGGATTGGATCATTCATCAGCTCACTGGCCGGTGGGCAACCGATATCTGCATCGCTTCGGGTTCGGGCCTGCTCCATCTTCATACGCACGGCTGGCATGAAGCCGCGCTCGAACTGGCGGGCATTGATGCTTCGAGACTGCCTCCACTGGCGCAGCCGCAGCAGATCATCGGTGAACTCCATGCCGATGGCGGGGCGATGCTGGGGCTGCCGGCCGGCGTACACGTGATGCCCGGCGGCGGCGATGGCGGGCTGGCGAATATCGGCGCGGGTGGCGCCCGGCCTGGCAGCGTGGTTCTGACGGTCGGCACCAGCGGCGCGGTGCGCATCACCTGCGATGAGCCGCTGCTCGATCCGTTCCAGCGCATCTGGTGTTACACCCTCACCGATCAACTCTGGTATGCCGGCGGCGCGATCAACAACGGCGGCCTCGCGGTCGAAACCATTCGACGGCTGTTCTACAGTGATGCGCCGAAAGCCGAGGGCTTCGATGCCCTGTTCGATGATGCCGCGAAAACCGCGCCCGGCGCCGATGGGCTTTTGATCCTGCCTTACTTCAACGGCGAACGAAATCCGCACTGGCGACCCGACCTTCGGGCGGGCATCACGGGCCTGACCGGTTCTCACGATCGCTCCCATGTCGCCCGGGCGATTCTCGAAGCGGTGGCGTTCTGCCTGGCCGATGTCTGGCAGGTGCTGCGGTCATGCAGTGGCGCGCAGCCTCCCTTGGTGCGCCTGACCGGCGGCATCACCCGTTCGCGCCTGTGGTCGCAGATCGTTTGCGATGTGCTGAATCTGCCCGTGATGCTCAATGAAGCGGGCGATGCCTCGGCGCTGGGCGCCGCCGCCATCGGCCACTGGGGATTGGGGCATGTCAGTGAACTTGCGGACTTCCCCATCGCCGCGCGGCAATGCGTGATGCTGGAGCCTGATGCGAAAGCCCATGCGATTTATGCTGAAATTCACGGACGATTTCAGCGCGAAGCGGGACTGCAACCGGAGCGGTGAAGGCAGATGACTTCACTTCTTGTTGACGGCTTTCGCAGGATTATTGTCCCAGTTCCCTGCTTCGCCGCTGGGCGGCCATGATCGCGTCGGCGATCGTCTGTCCGACCTGGTGGGCTTCCATGTGTTTGATGGCGGCTTCGGTCGTGCCGCCGGGGCTGGTGACCTTGCGGCGAAGTTCCTCGGCGCTGTCCGTCGATTGCATGAGCAGTTGCGAAGCCCCCAGCAGCGTCTGCGCCACGAGCAATCTGGCGTGCTCGCCGAGGCCCAGTTCGCTTGCCGCGTGTTGCATGGCCTGGGCAAGGTAAAACACATACGCGGGGCCGGACCCGGAGACGGCGGTGATGGCGTCGATGAGCGTTTCATCGACGCGAATCGCCTTGCCGCCGGCGGAGAACAGCTTCATCGCCAGGTCGTCATCACCGGGTCTGGACGATCCGCCCGTGGCGATGCCCGCCATGCCCTGGCTGATCATCATCGGTGTGTTGGGCATGATGCGAACGATGCGCATCGCCTTGCCGCCCGCAGCGGTGATGGCGTCGTTCATTTTGGAAATGGTGATGCCCGCCATGATGGAAAGGATGATTTGCTCGCTCGATCCGCACCGGGCCAGATCGTCCACCACCTTCGCCATCATCTGCGGCTTGACGGCGAGCATGACGTGGGAAGACTGGCCGATGACCTCCTTGTTGTCCACCGTGACGGCAATTCCCATCGCCGCGAACACAGCCCGCCTCGCTTCCGAAGGGTCGGAAGCAATGATCTGTTCGGGAGCGAGCACGCCGCGATCGATCGCCGCCTTGGCGATCGCCTCCGCCATGTTGCCCGCACCGAGAAAGCCGAGTGTGTATTTCATGTTCGATCTCGAATTGCAAATTTCAAAATCCCAATCTCAAATCTCAAATTTCAAATCCAACACTTCCTTGCATCGCGTTCACCATTCACATTACTCTCCCCAGGTCTGTTTCAACCACCTGTCCCGGGACTGTTTGATTTCGGTCAGCAGTCGCATCATTTCCATTTCATCGCCACGGCTGACCACGTTGCGAAACGTCGCCAGCAGAGATGAGAAATGATCGATGGCGTCGAGCATGGCCTGTTTGTTGGTGGTGAAGATGTCGGTCCAGACGCGCGGATCACCGCTGGCGATGCGGGTCGTGTCGCGGAAGCCTGTCGCCGCGATGCTGATCGCCTTCCGTTCATCGGCCAGTTGCACAAGAAGCACGGCGATCGCATGAGGCAGATGGCTGATCGCGGCGACCACCTGATCGTGATCGCGCGGCGACTTCTCCGTCAGCTTCATGCCGACGCTCTGCCACAGCTCGCGCACCATCGCCGTCGCCTGTTCCGAGCTGTTCGTTCCCGCGGGGGTCACAATGCACAGGCGGCCTTTGAACATATCCGCCCTGGCGTGTTCGGGGCCATGCAGCTCGCTGCCGGCCATCGGATGGGCGCCCACGAAGCGCGACGCATCGGGAAGGATGGCCGCCGCCTCGGCGCAGACCTGTTCCTTGGTCGAGCCTGCATCGGTGATGATCAGTCCCGGTCGATCGCAGGCGGCCAGTTCGCGCAGCAGTGCGGGAAACGTGCTCAGCGGCGTGCAGAGAATGATCAGGTGCGGCGCCGCGGGATCCTCGACACGTTCGATCGCCGCCGTCAGGGTGGCGCATCCTTCATCTATACATTGGAGTTCCACCGCCCGGTCAACCACTTCGGGCCTGCGCCCCACGCCGACGATGCGGCCGCCATACCCCGCGGCCTTGAGCGCCAGCCCGATGCTGCCGCCGAGCAGACCCACGCCCGCGATGGTCACCTGCACAACCTTGTCGAGTGGTTTGGTACGGATCGACATAGATCGGTAACATATCACGAAGGCCCAGTGTTGGTTCGCTCCTCATCGGTGGCGATGTTGGAATGGCGTGCCCATCTTTTGTGGCAGCATAAGCCCCGCCCGGAAGGGCGCGGGCTCAGGGACATACCCCTCACAGCCCTCGCCCTTCCGGGCGGGGCTTGCCACAACAGAGGGGCACGTCCTGCCGGAATCTTTCAATCTTGTGACGACCTCCCATGCCTGACGAAATACTCTCCGCATACACCGGCACCTACGAACTCGAATTCGAGCGGCCGTTCCTTCAACTCGAACGGCAGATCGCCGACCTCGAACTGCACATGAAGCAGACGGGCATCGATATGTCCGCCGACATCCGCAAGCTGCGCGACAACCACACCTCGATGGTCAGAAAAACCTACGGCAACCTCTCCGCCTGGCACACCGTGCAGGTGGCGCGGCATCCCGGCCGTCCGCAGACCATCGACTACATTCGCATGATCGCCAAGGATTTCTGCGAGCTGCACGGCGATCGACACTACGGCGATGATCCGGCCATCATCACCGGCTTTGGCCGCATCGGTTCCAACAAGTGCCTGATCGTCGGGCATCACAAGGGACGCGACACCAAGGAACGCATCTCAACGCACTGGGGCTGCGCCCATCCCGAAGGTTATCGCAAGGCTCTGATGAAGATGCGCCTGGCGGAGAAGTTCAAGCTGCCGGTCGTGACCTTCATCGACACCCCCGTTCCTCCGCGCCGATGCCCGGGTAGGCGCCGGGGGT
>CAZYPK010000098.1:0-6498 GCA_964649195.1 uncultured Phycisphaeraceae bacterium | reverse complement strand
GGCGCCTACCCGGGCATCGGCGCGGAGGAACGGGGTCAGGCCGAGGCCATCGCGGTGAACCTGCGCGAGATGAGCCGCCTCAAGACGCCGATCGTTTCCGTGGTCATCGGCGAAGGCGGCTCCGGCGGGGCGCTGGGCATCGGCGTGGCGGATCGCGTGGCGATGCTTCAATATGCCTGGTACTCGGTCATCAGCCCCGAAGGTTGCGCCGCCATTCTCTGGAAGACCGGCGCCGAGGCGAGCAAGGCCGCGGAAGCCTTGAAACTCACCGGCAGGGACAACCTGAAAAACGGCATCGTCGATGCCGTGATCGATGAACCCCTCGGCGCGGCCCATCGCAACCCGGCGCTTGCCGCGGAGAACGTCGAGAAGTGGATCACGAAAAACCTGCGTGAATTGCTGCGCCTGAAGACCGACACGCTGGTCAACCGCCGGTTCGAGCGATTCCGGGCCTTGGGCGCGGTGAGTTGATGGGGCAGTATTGTCGCGCCTGTATCCATGTATCGAGGTTGCATCAATACATAAACATCAGGGCCGGCGCGTTTAATTTAGCCGTTCATCTTGGCGAACGGAGTATTGGAGGACTGCATAAACAGGATGGCATTGAAGCCGGTGTTGCGGTGCGTTCCGTTTCTATATATACTGACGGCGAATCGGGGACAGCAAGTCGCGTGTTCCAATGTTCCAACATTTTTGTTTCACCACTATTGTTACGGAGCCTTTTCCATGTCCAACGTTGCGCAGGAACTTTCCCGTCTGATTGCGAACCTTCAGGTGGATCGCCAGAAACACGTCGATGCCATTGCGGAGATCGACGCCGTGTTCGGCAATCTCGGCATCAGCGCCGCCGCCCCCAAGCGTCGCGGCCGCAAGCCCGGGGCAACCGCCAAGGCGGCCGTGAAGGCGGCGCCGGCGGCAGGCAAGAAGGGCGGCAAGAAGCGTCGCCGCAAGAGCAAGTCGGGCGACGGCCTCACCGGTGAGCAGTTCCTCTACAAGGTGCTCGCCGACGGCGCGCTCCTGACCGCGGAGATCAACGACAAGTGGAAGGCTTCGGGCCGCAACGGCCGCGCGGACATTCTGCTGGGGCAGCTCGTTGCCAGCGGCAAACTGAATCGGAAAAAAACCGAAGGCGAACGCGGCAGCCGGTACTCGGTCGCCTGATTCATCCTTCAAACATCAATCCCTGAAAACGCCGGCGAATCACGCCGGCGTTTTCATTTGGGCGCGCCCATCTGTTGTGGCAAGATAATTCCGGGTAATTTCGGATGATTCCGGGTGATTCCGGGTGGCTGGGGCTGAGTCCGCGAAGCCCCGGCAAGGTGAACCGGGGGAGCCGGGGCTTACGCAGAGCCAGCCCCAGCCACCCGACGCATTTCATGGAACCTGCTTCCTGTTCGGTATCATGTTTGCTCATACCCGGAGCAGCCATGAAACTTCATTTCATCACCACCCTGTTGTTGTTCACCCTGTTGTCCATCACCGGCCATGTGTTCGCGGAAAAGCAGGCGGCAACGCGCAGGCCCAACATCGTCTTCTTCCTCGCGGACGATCTGGGCCAGCGCGATCTGGGAGCCTACGGCGGCCGCTTTTATGAAACGCCCCATCTCGATCGTCTTGCAAAGGATGGGGCGCGGTTCACCGACGCCTACGCGGCCTGCCCCGTATGCTCCCCGACGCGGGCCAGCATCATGACCGGGCAGTGGCCTCAGCGCACCGGCATCACCGACTACATCGGCGCGGCGGCGCCGGACAAGTGGAACCGCAACACGCCGCTGCTTCCCGCGCCTTATGCCGGTCGTCTTTCGCTGGATTCGCCGACCCTTGCCAAATCCCTCAAGGCCGCCGGTTATGCCACGTTTTTCGCAGGCAAATGGCACCTGGGGCCCGAAGGACACTGGCCTGAAAACCAGGGCTTCGATGTCAACATGGGCGGCACCGATCGCGGCGGACCCTACGGCGGCAAAAAATATTTTTCACCCTACGGCAACCCTCGACTCACCGATGGACCCGAAGGCGAACATCTGCCCGATCGACTTGCAACCGAAACCAACCGATTCATGGAGGCGAACAAGGACCAACCTTTCTTCGCCTATTTCTCGTTCTACTCCGTTCACACGCCG
This sequence comes from uncultured Phycisphaeraceae bacterium, assembly GCA_964649195.1. GTDB lineage: Bacteria > Planctomycetota > Phycisphaerae > Phycisphaerales > Phycisphaeraceae > JTS-RE9. The sequence goes on along the minus strand of CAZYPK010000098.1, from coordinate 4,378 downwards.
CTGATCGCGCGCGAGGACCTGCGCCAAAAGTATGAAGAGAAGAAAAAGCGACTGGGGCTGACCGAGAAGTGGGGCCGTGAAACGACGCGCGAGGTGCGGCTCACCCAGGATCATGCGGTTTATGCCGCGATGGTCGAAGCGATGGATCTCGCCGTCGGCAAGGTGCTGGCGAAGATCGATGATCTGGGCCTGCGCGAAAACACCATCGTCATCTTCACCAGCGACAACGGCGGCCTCTCCACCAGCGAAGGCTGGCCGACCTCCAACGAACCCTGGCGGGCAGGCAAGGGCTGGATGTATGAAGGGGGCATCCGCGAGCCGCTCATCATCCGCTGGCCCGGCGTCGCCAAGGCGGGGTCCGTCGTCGCCACGCCCGTCAGCAGTCCTGATTTTTTCCCCACGCTTCTTGAGGCCGTCGGCGCCAAGCCCATGAAGGATCAGGTGCTCGACGGAGCATCGCTGATTCCGGCGCTCAAGGGCGATGCCGCGCCTGCCCGCTCGCTTTACTGGCACTATCCGCACTACGGCAACCAGGGCGGCGCGCCGGCGGCGGCGGTGCGCAGCGGCGATTGGAAGCTCATCGAATGGTTCGAGGATCAGCGATGCGAGCTTTTCAATCTCGCCGACGATCCATCCGAACGACAGGACATGTCGCTTGCCGAACCGGCGCGCGTCGCCCGGATGAAGGCCGATCTTCACCGCTGGTGGAAGGAGGTTGACGCCAGGTTCCCGACCGGCAATCCGAAGTTCGATCCGGCAAAGCCAAGCGGACGCCTCTCCGAGCGACGGTGATCCGTGTTGAACCGCTTCTTCATTGTTGTCGCATCCCTCAGCCGAGGATCACGAAGATCAGCAGCATGATGATCCACACGACATCAAGAAAGTGAAAGTAGATCGCCAGCGATCGCAGCGGGGTGACATCGCCTGCGCGGCAGGCGGATTCATCGGTGCGCACGATGGTGATGATGAGCGCGGCCAGACCGCCCAGCACATGGAGGGCGTGGAGGAGCACGAGCACGAAGACGAGGCCGTAGAGCGTGTTGCCCTGTTCGGGGCTGAGCTGGTGCGTGGAAAGCAGGCCGAGCATGCCGGGGGTCTGGATGGCGATGAAAAGCAGCGTGAGAAGAAGCGTGATTTGCAGGCAGGTCTGCGTCGCCTTGATGCGATCGATCCGCGCGAATCGCACGGCTCGTTCGAGCGTGAAACCGCCGGCGACGAGGGCCAGCGTGCTCAGGGCGAAGGACCAGGGAAAGTGAATGGCGTCGGCGGCGGGGCGGTTGGTGGTGTTGAGGCGGATGAGCACGTACCCGATCATCGCGGCGAGAAAGAGCATCGTGAGCGCCGCCAGAAAAAGCCACATGCCGATCATGCGTGCGCGGCGGGGCAGGTCGTCCGGTTGTTCTTGAGCGATGGACATGGCAGGGGGTGCAGGCGATCAAGCCGCGATGATCAAGGCTGTTCCGATTCGGCGGGCTGCTTGAGCAGGTTGGGTTTGTAGGTGGTGCTGTCCACCAGCGCCAGGCCGATGAAGATGGCGACGAAGAAGAGCGACGCGATGAGGATCACGCCGTGGAACGGGCGATCGTAACGCAGGTGCATGAAATAGAGCGCCACCACCGCCGCCTTGACCACGGCGATCGCCAGGGCGATCCAGATGTTGAGCGGCCCCAGGTCGATCAGCGTCACCGCCACGGTGACGAACGTCAGGAACAGCAGAATGCCGAACACGCCCAGCAGCAGCGGCACGGGCACAACGTGCGGATGGTAGTCCGCCAGCGGATCGGTTTCATCGTGCGGCCGAACGTGATGTGAATCCTGGGAGTGGCTCATGGTGAATTCCGGAGTGTCGTGTGATATTGAATCTTTCAATGTTGTTTGGCTGCGGAGCAAAAGTTCGCTGTTGCTTTTCGGCGGGTGGCTGGGGCCTCGCTTCGGGTGGCTGGGACTGAAGGCTTTGCGGCGCGGGTGGCTGGGGCTTGCGCAAAGGCTTCAGCCCCAGCCACCCAACCCAGCTTCAGCCCCAGCCACCCGCCGTCAGTGAATCAGATACAACAGCGGGAACAGGAAAATCCAGATCAGATCGACCAGGTGCCAGTAGAGGCCGACCAGATCGACGGGGATGAAATAGTGCGGGCCGAACTCCCCGGCGCCTTCGCGCGGCTTTCGGCGGGCCTTGTCGAAAAGAAAAATCGCCGCGCAGCCCAGCACGACCGCCAGGGCCAGGCCGGTGTAGATGACCGGCCAGTTGCCCACGATCGCGCCGACATAGGCGACGAAGGCGCAGACCGCCGCCGGCCCGAGCATGAACACCCATCCGCGCGCCGCCGGCCGCACCGCCCGCAGCAGAATCCAGAACATCAGCCCCATGCCGATGAGCACGTGCAGGCCGTGCAATCCGGTCATCATGTAATAGACCTGGAAGAAGATGTGTACGCGCTCCTTGTCAAAGGTTGCAAGGTCGCCGTGTTGTATGCCATGTGTTTTTTCGTGTTTCACCGCCGCGCCGCCGAACACCTTGCTGTTCATGCCGCCCGGCCCGACGGAGGGCATGGCCAGCGTGCTGCGATCGATCAGCGGCCCTGATGCGGCGCTCTCCTTCGCGGGCCCGTTGTCAGGTTTGGCATCAGCCGGTGTTTTGCCCGCATCGGCGGGGGCGTGGCCGTCATCATGCTTTTCCCCCTTGAAATTCGGGTGATATTCGTTGGCGGTGCCGACCCAGAGATGATGATCCCACTTCTTGTTGTATTCGATCGTCTTGATGGCCAGGAAGCCGAAGCCGCCCAGCAGCGAAAGGGCCAGGCAAAGCGCCAGCCCGCGATTCTGCCCAAGCTGCGAGCAGCGCACCGCCCACGCCATCGTCAGGCTGCTGGCGATGAGCACCACGGTGTTGATCGCGCCCAGGGTGGTGTTCAGCTCCTTGTGGGCGAAGGCGAAGACATCCGGGTTGTTGGCGCGATAGACGGCATAGGCGCAGAACAAGCCGCCGAACATGAGGATTTCGGTCGCCAGAAAAACCCACATCCCCAGCTTGCCCGCATCGAACTGCTGCCCCATCGTGTCGAAGTGATGGGCTAGGTGCGGCGGATGGGGATGATGGCCGTGCGCTTCATGCGGGCCATGCGCTTCAGGTTGTTCGGTGGCGGCGGTGCTCATGTCGTTCCTTGATGCCTCAATGTTTCACAGGGGACGCGCAGCGAGAACGCCGCGGCTGCCACCCATGTGAAATGAATCAGTGTTTCCTGCGCTCCTCGGGCAATCCATCATGCACGTAGCCCTGCGAGGCCTCGTCGTACTGCCAGTGTTTGTAGTTGTAAGGATCGTCGGCGGCCGGCGTCTTGGCGAAGTTCTCCAGCGGCGGCGGGGAAGGGCAGTGCCATTCCAGTGTGTTGCCGCCCCACGGATTCGCCGGCGCTTTTCGGCCCTTGAAAAGCGAGTGAATCCAGTTGATCAGCACCATCACCAGGCCTGTGCCCAGCACAAAGGCGCCGACCGTCGAAATCTGGTGATAGGTCTGATACTTCTCGACATACGTCGCATACCGGCGGGGCATGCCCTGCGAGCCGGCGATGAACTGGATGAAGAAGGTCCAGTTGAATCCGACGAACACGACGATGGCCGCGACGATGCCCAGCTTCTCGTTGTACATCCTGCCGAACATCTTGGGCCACCAGTGATAGACGCCGCCGATGAACGCCATGAGCGCCGAGCCCATCATGACATAGTGAAAGTGAGCGACGATGAAGTAGGTGTCGTGCAGGGGGATGTCAACATTGAGCGCGCCCAGGAACAGGCCGGTGAGCCCGCCGATGGCGAAGAGGAGAATGAAGCTGATGCCGTACAACATCGGCGTGTTGAACTGGATCGATCCCTTGTACATCGTGCTGAGCCAGTTGAAGACCTTCACCGCCGAGGGGATGGCGACGCTGAAGGTGAGCAGGCTGAAGATCGCGTTGGTCAGCGGCGACTGTCCGCTGGCGAACATGTGATGCCCCCACACGAGGAAGCCGAACAGGGCGATGGCGATGGAACTGTAGGCGATGAACTTGTAGCCGAAGATGTGCTTGCGGCTGTGCGTGGAGATGATCTCGCTGATGACGCCCATCGCCGGGAGGATCATGATGTAAACCGCCGGGTGGGAGTAGAACCAGAAGAAATGCTGGAAGAGAATCGGATCGCCGCCGAGCCGGGGATCGAAGATGCCCACGCCCAGCACGTTCTCGGCGATCAGCAGCAGCAGCGTGATGCCCAGCACCGGCGTGGCCAGGATCTGAATCACGCTGGTGCCGTAGAGCGCCCACAGCAGCAGCGGCATGTGAAACCACGTCATGCCCTTGGGCCGCAGCAGGTGGATCGAGGCGATGAAGTTCACCCCGGTGAG
>CAZYPK010000097.1:0-19474 GCA_964649195.1 uncultured Phycisphaeraceae bacterium | reverse complement strand
CAGGCATGATCCCCGGCCGCGCGATTTTCGTTTGCTTCAGCCCGCGGACGGGCTTTGCAAACGAACGGCTCGGCGGGAGCCTCGCCCTCCCGGAGCCTCGCCCTCCCAGCCGGAGCCTCACCCTCCCGGCGGGAGGCTTCCGCTCTCCCGACATATGCTTTTGCCCTGAGCGATTTTACGGATCATTTGTCATAAGCCCGCCGTTGCCGTAGCCTGTTTTGCACATGCCCGGCACGAAGGTCGTGCCGGGCCGTCTTCAACCCTGCTCGGACCGTTCCGAGGGGATTACACGAAAGGTTGGATGCATCATGAGAAAGGTCATTGCCTCGACACTGCTTGCGTTCTCGTTCCTGCTGACCGGCTGCGGCGGCGACTCCTACGACAGTCTCACTGACGAAATCATCGGCGTGCTGAATGGGCTGCCCGCCATCATGGAATCCATCCAGGACGAGGCCTCCGCCAAGGCTGCCGCCGAGAAATTCAAGCAACTGACCGCAAAGATGGAGGACATCACGACTCGGGGCAAGGCCCTTGGCGATCCGCCGAAGGAAAAGCAGGAAGAACTCAAGAAACGGATTGAAGCGGCCCAGAAGAGCATCGATCCGAAAATGGAGGCGGCCATGAAGCGATTGCAAAGCAAACCCGAACTGCTGATGATCCTGATGGAGCCCATCATGGAGATGCAGAGAAAACTTGGCCAATGACGCCATCGTTTCAACCGGCGATATCCGACCGATGGCAGACTCGCCTTGCAAGCCGTCGTCGAATTCAAGCCGTCCTGTTTCATCGCCCCGATGCCATCAAGCCCTTGCCCGTGCAGGGGCTTTTTTCTCATCCGTTTTGCCAATCCGTCACTGTCGCATCGATGTCGCTTTGATTATGCTTCACGCCCCGTTGCAGCGACACCCGATTACCCCGGTTCCCGAACTTTGTTGACGCCCTGTGCCCGGTCACCGCAAGGACTTCACGCCATGCCCAGCAAGCCCAGAGAGTTTTTCCCCCGCATCAAGGCCATCCGGTTCGAAGGCCCAGGCTCGCGCAATCCGCTTGCCTTCAAGCATTACAACGCGAAGGAAAAAGTCGCCGGCAAGACCATGAGCGATCACCTGCGCTTTGCCGCCTGCTATTGGCACACCATGAAAAACGGCGGCGGCGATCCGTTCGGCCCCGGCACGCGAATCATGCCCTGGAACGAAACCTCAGACGTGATGGAAGTTGCCGAAAACACCATGCTCGCCATGTTCGAGTTCCTCACCAAGATCGGCATCGATTACTGGTGCTTCCACGACCGCGACATCGCACCCGAAGCGGACACGCTCACCGAATCCAACGCGCGTCTGGACCGCATCGTGAAGCTCGCCGGCAAGCTCCAGCGCGACCACGGCAAGAAGCTCCTCTGGGGCACCGCCAATCTCTTCAGCCATCCGCGCTTCATGAGCGGCGCATCGACCAGCCCTTCGCCTTACATCTTCGCCCATGCCGCGGCACAGGTGAAAAAGGCGATGGAAGCCACGCACGAACTCAAAGGCGCGGGCTACGTTTTCTGGGGCGGACGCGAAGGGTACGACACGCTGCTGAACACCGACCTGGCCCGCGAGATGGATCACCTGGGCACGTTCCTGCACATGGCGGTCGATTACAAAAAAAAGATCGGCTTCAAAGGCCCGTTCTTCATCGAGCCCAAGCCGAAGGAGCCGACCAAGCATCAGTACGACAGCGATGCCGGCGCCTGCCACGCCTTCCTCCAGAAATACATGCTCACCGAACACTTCAAGCTGAACATCGAAGCGAATCACGCCACCCTCGCCGGCCACACCTTCCAGCACGAACTCGAATACGCCGCCGCCAACGGGCTGCTCGGCTCCATCGATGCCAACCGCGGCGATACGCTGCTGGGCTGGGACACCGATCAGTTCCCCACCGATCTGTACGACACCACGCTCTGCATGCTCACCGTGCTCAAGGCCGGCGGCTTCAAGGCCGGCGGCCTGAACTTCGATGCCAAGGTCCGTCGGCAATCCACCGATCCCATCGACATCTTCCATGCTCACATCGGCGGCATGGACGCCTTCGCCCGCGGCCTCAAGGCCGCCGCGAAGATCATCAAGGACAAGCGCCTGGATGGTTTCATCGCCCAGCGCTACAAGGATTGGAACAGCGACCTGGGCAGAAAGATCGAAAGGAAAAAGATCGGCTTCGAACAGCTCGCCAAACTCGCCGAAGAAAAAAACACCAACGCCATCCCCAGCGGCCGGCAGGAAATGCTCGAAAACATTTTGAACGAATACATCTGAAGTACGATGATCAACGCCGGTTTTAGCCGTTCGCCTCGGCGAACGAACAAAGTCCCCCGAGCAACGCCATGAGCATCGTCGTCTTCCAGCACGAACCCCACGAATCCCCCGCACGCCTGGGCGCAGCCCTGACAAACAGCGGCCACCGCCTGCGCATCATCAAGCTGTTTCAGGGCCAGCCGGTGCCGCTTGATCTTGATGACGTTGATGGCGTTGTCTCCATGGGCGGCGGCGCCAATGTCGATGAAGGCGCAAAATTTCCCTGGCTTGAACTGGAGAAGGCGTACATCAAAAAAGCCCACGATGCGGGCAAGCCGGTCGTGGGCGTCTGTCTGGGGGCGCAGCTCATCGCCGCCGCGTTGGGGGGCGCCGTCGCCGCGATGCAGGCTCCTGAAGTCGGCTGGAAACAGGTGAAGCTCGCCTTCCCCGGACAGACCGATGTGGCGCTGCAAGGCATACCCTGGGAGGGTATGCAGTTTCATCTGCATGGCCAGGAGGTCGTCACCCTGCCGCCGGACTCGACGCCGCTGGCCGGTTCGAGGCAATGCAAACATCAGGCCTTCCGGGTGGGCGCGACCACCTATGCGTTCCAGTATCACTTTGAGTGGGATGCCGCCGACATTCAGGCCATCATGAACGATCCGCTCATCGCCCGATCAGGCGAGAGCGGGCAGCGGATGCTCGATGACCAGGTGAAGCATTACGGTTCGTACCGCCGCCTGGGCGACCGCCTTTGCGACAATCTGGCCATTCTGCTTTTCAACGCCAGCCGCCGCTGACAACCTGAGTTTCGCTTAAGCCTCGCCCTGCCCCCGGCCCCCGAAACTCTTTATTTCATGCTTTCCTGCTTTCCTGTTGTCCTGTTTTTCCTCCCCTTCCATGCAACTGCTTCTCTTCAGACACGGCATCGCCGAGGACATCAGCCCGCAAGGGGATGATGGCTCCCGCCGTCTGACCCGGGAAGGGATTGAGAAAACCAGGGCCGCCGCGTGCGGACTGAGCAGGATCATCGATCAGCCGGATGCGATTTACACCAGCCCGCTCATTCGGGCCCGGCAGACGGCCGACATCCTGGCCTCCGCCTTCGATGTCGCCCCGCAACGGATGATTTCACTGGCCGCCGGTCCCGCCGAGTCGGTCATGCGCGACCTGCGGCAGATTCGGGAACCCTTCATCATCCTCGTCGGCCACGAGCCCACGCTCAGCCAACTCGGCGCGATGCTCTGCACCGGCGGCGATCCGGCGCCGTTCATCCAACTGAAAAAAGCCGGGGCCATGCTCATCGATGTCACCATCCACGAAGATGCCGCCATCGGCGCAGGCAAACTGCTCTGGCTGGCGACGCCTGCGATGCTGCGCGGACTGGCGTGAAGAAGGGGGAGGCAAGTTCCGAGTTTCGGGTTCCGGGTTCCGAGTTGAAAATCCGATATCCGAAATCACAAGGCACGAAGGGAAAGGCAGGGAAGTCCAAATGGCCAATATCCATTGCAAATTGCAAAATGCAAATTGACGGAAACGGAAACGGCCCGTTTGCCGTTGCCGTTGCCTTTCATTTTGCATTTTGCAATTTGCACTGGCCATTGGATATTTTCTTCCCCTCGTGCCTTGTGATTTCGGATATCGGATTTTCAACCCGGAACCCGAAACTCGGAACTTGCCTCCCCCTCCGTGCCTTCGTGCCTTCGTGCCTCAATGCCTTCCCCTGTCCTCTGCCTTCCGCTAAACCGGATCGCCGATGATCGGTCTCAGTTGTTGATGATGCTGTTCGAGCAGCGCGATGGCGGCATCGGCATCAACATGCCTGCGGCCCATCACCAGCGCCACCTTGACTCTGCCGTCGGCGCGGTCGAGCAGCGCCGCCGCGGCGTCGCGCGACATGTCGCACTGCGGCGCGAGGATGCGAATTGCGCGGTCGCGCAGCTTGGCGTTGGTGGCCCGCATGTCGATCATCAGGTTGCCCCACACCTTGCCAAGCTGCACCATCACCGTGGTGCTGATCATGTTGAGCACCAGCTTCGTCGCCGTGCCCGCCTTCATGCGGGTGGAGCCGGTGATGACCTCCGCGCCGACAGGCAGCGAGATCAAGTGATCGATGGCCGCCAGCGAATGAAGCAGATCAGGCGATGGCGGCGGCGGCGCGATGCCGGCGGTGCGCGGGGGCGACTGGGTGAGCTGGTCCTGCGTGACGCAGCAGATCATGCTGGTGGCGGCGCCCATGTGTTTGGCGATGCGGATGCCGCCCAGCACGTAAGGCGTGGTTCCGCCCGCCGCGATGCCGACGACCACATCGCCGCCGCCGATGTTCAACCGCTCCAGTTCCTCGCGGGCCCCTTCCGCTTCATCCTCCCTGCCTTCGCTGCTTTTTCGCAGCGCATCATCACCGCCGGCGATGATGCCCACGACCTGATCAGGCTGCGTGTGAAACGTCGGCGGACATTCGCTGGCATCGAGCACGCCCAGCCGGCCGCTGGTGCCCGCGCCCAGATAAATCAGCCGGCCGCCTTTCCGCATCGCGCGAACGATCGTCTCGACCAGCTTCGTCAGCCGCGGAATCACCAGCTTCACAATCGCCGGCACCATCGCATCCTGTTCGTTGATGACGCCCAGCACCTGCTCGGCCGACAGACCATCGAGCGATGCGGAAGCGTTCAGCCGCTGCTCGGTGAGCAGATGCCCGCGATCAGGCGGCGGATCGTGCGAGGAAGTTGATGCAGGTGTCGTCATGTGTGAGTCGGATGATGCCCGCCTTGCGGAGAATGTCAAACGGCACTTGTCGGATCATCAGGGCCGTTTAATTCTCCGTCCCATCACCGGAAGCAAAAGCTCCAAATTGCAAACTCCCAAATCTCAAACAAACTCGAAAGCGAGCCGAAGCAGGCAAAACCGATCCGAATCCGGATTCCGTTTGATTGCGTTTTTTTTCTTTGGAGCTTGTTTGGAGTTTGAGATTTGTCATTTGGAAATTCCGACAAAGTGAGCGTCGAGAATTAAACGGCTCTGGCCGGATCATGGATACGCCCACGTCCCCGCCCTGCCGGGGTTCTTCGCGCCGGTCACGCAAGGCAGCGTGATGGGCACGCCATCCTGCGACAGCGCCCCGAGCACCGCGAACGCCATCGCTTCGCGGGCCTCGCACGGGATGCCCAGATCATCGGTGCGGATGCAATGAAAATCGGCCTGATCGTTGGCGGCGATCGCCCGCACCAGCGCGGGATTCTTCGCTCCTCCGCCGGCGAGGATGACTTCCACTTTTCCCAACGGTTTTGCGGCTTTGCAGATGCCCGCGACAATCAGATCCGCCACCGCCGCGACGTAACTGGCGACGATGTCTTCGTGCTTTTCACGGCGCCTGGCCGTCGCCACCCAGCCATCGAGAAGCGACATCGGAAACTGCTCACGCCCCAGCGATCGCCGCGATTCAAGCTCTTTCCAAAGGTCGATCACGATCGCCTGCCGCAGCATCGGAATCACCTTGCCCGCCGCGGCGATGCGGCCATCGACATCGAATCGTTGAAACGGAAACAGCCGCTCAACCACGCCGTCGAGAATGATGTTGCACGGGCAGACATCGCGGCCGGTGGTCTGCGATACATCGTCCGTCACAACGGTGATGTTGCAGATGCCGCCGAGGTTGACGATGACACGCGGCTGACCGGCCTTGCGGTAGATCAAGCCATCGGCGATCGGCGTGATCGGGGCGCCCTGCCCGCCGGCGATCAGGTCGGCCTGCCGAAGGTCGTGGCAGACAGGCAGCCCCAGTTCGCGCACCACCGGCCAGGGATCGAAGAGCTGCCAGGAGAGACTTTCATCGGCGTCACCGCTTTCACTCCTTGGCGCATGCCAGATGGTCTGACCGTGAGCGACGACAAAATCAGGACGGGGCAAGTGCGTCCGCAATCCGCTCCAGTCAACACCTTCACACAACCGCCTCACCGCATCGACATGCAAACGCCCCAGGGCCCGCGATGCCTTGAGGTACTCGACGGGCGCGGCGGGCCGCCCTTCCGCAAACCGGCGAAGCGACGAAGCGACCGGTCCCAAAGGCAGCGCGAGGTGATGGAGCAGCGATGGCTTCATCGCCAGGCCGCTCCCCTGAATCTTCACGAGGGCGACATCAAGACCATCGAGACTGGTGCCGGTCATGCAGCCGGCGACGATGCGAAAGATGTCGGCTCGCTGAGAAGACATGGATACAGAATATCGCAACGCGGCAAACCGATCCGAGCCGCGACGTAACACGTCGCGGAGATGAACGGTGAGACGGGGTGATCATCGCGCGGCGGATCACGGGACACAAAAACAACCGGGCGCCGATCAAGGCTGAAAGAAAAAGGTGAGTTTCGGCGCCCTTTCAGGCTGTTCACGTCCGCGACTCGTTGAGTCGCGGCTCTTGTCCAAACTCAGGTTCGGATGAATCGATGCAAAAAAAACCGGCCTGAAACAGGCCGGTTTTTCATTCATTCAGTGTTGCACGCTTCTTTATTCAGCCGCAGTTTCGGGAGCGGATTCAACGGCAACAGGTGCGGCGGCGGCGGGTTTGGCCTTGCGCAGCTTGGCGGCGAACTCGGTGCGGCGGTGGGCCTTCTCGCGGCGGCGCGAGTAGTTGCCGGAAACTTGCGGGCCTTCTTCGCCGCCGACAAGCATGAGCACGCACAGCGAGCCGCCGTCGCCGATGCGGTGCTTGGCCAGCTTGACGATGCGGGTGTAGCCGCCGTTGCGGTCGGCCATCGCGGGGGCGATGTCGTCGAAGATTTTCTTCACGACGCGCGGGGCGTCCTGAAGCTCGTGATACTTGTTCACGATGATGCCGTCGGCCTTGAGTTCCTTGGGCTTGTAATCCTTCAGATCACGGTCGATCAGGAATGGATTGCCGATCGCCTGGATGATGCGGCGGCGGTAAGCCAGCTTGTCCTTGGCTTCCTTGGCGGCATTGCCTTTCTTGGCGGTGGTGATGAGCTTTTCGACCAGGGGTTTGACGGCCTTGGCACGCGGGATCGTCGTGGTGATCTGGCCGTGCGTGAACAGGGCGATCGCCAGGTTGCGCAACGTGGCGCGGCGGTGGTCACCGTCGCGGCCGAGCATGTATCCGCCAACTCGATGTCTCATGGCTGACTCCGGGGGCTGGGAAGCTGGAAAGCTGTCAGCAATCAGCCGTCAGCCATCAGCTTTCTTAAAAGAGGTCGATGAGGTGTCTCATCAAACTCGGGTTGAACTTTTCTGAAAATCACGTCGCAATGCCTTCACTGCAACGTCAATCTCAAATCACACGCTATACATTCAAGGCTGAAGGCTGAAAGCTGATAGCTTCCCACTCAAACCCCTTCGACCTTGAGTTCCGCCGGCAGGTCCATGCCCAGCGACAGGTTCATTTCCGACAGCTTGCGTTTCACTTCGCGCAGGCTGGTCTTGCCGAAGGAGCGGACTTTCAGAAGATCGGCTTCGGTGCGCTCGACCAGTTCCGCCACCGTGTTCAGCTTGGCCGTCTCGAGGCAGTTGCTGGCGCGGACGGAAAGGTCCAGCTCGCTCAGGGGCATGCGCAGCTTCTTGAGCAGGTCCTCCTCGACCTTGGCGGCGGCGCTGGCCGACTCGCTGGCGACGGCGGAGCCGAGCTCGAAGTACTGCACGAACGGGTTCAGGTGCTTGCGCAGAATCTTGGCGGCCTCGACCATCGCCATTTCAGGCGTGACCGTGCCGTTGGTCCAGATTTCGAGCGTGAGCTTGTCATAGTTGGTCTTCTGACCGACACGGGTGTCTTCCACCTTGTAGCGAACGCGGGTCACCGGCGAGTAAATCGCATCGACGGGAATCACGCCCACTTCGCGGTCTTCCGTGCCTTCGTAATATTCGCTGGCCGGCACATAGCCGCGGCCTTTCTCAACGGTGAACTCCATGTCGAAGTCCACTTCCTTGGTCAGCGTCGCCAGCACCAGGGTCTTGTTGTGAATGGTCACGCTCGTGTCGGCTTCGATGAGATCACAGGTGACTTCACCGGGGCCCTCGGCTTCGAGCTTCATCGTCTTGATCTCATCGCTGTCGAGGGAGACGATCATGTTCTTGACATTGAGCACGATGTCCGTGACATCTTCCATCACGCCGTCAAGGCTGGTGAACTCGTGCGAAGCGCCTTTGATCTTGATCTTGGTGACGGCCGCCCCTTCGAGGGAGGAGAGCAGGATGCGGCGAAGGCTGTTGCCGACGGTGGTGCCGAAGCCGCGCTCGAAGGGCTCGACGACGAACTTGCCATAGGTGGCGTTGTTCAGGTCGGGATCGGGCACGACACGGGAGGGAAGTTCAAGGCCACGCCAGCGGATTCTCATGGTGATGCTCCAGCAATTCAAGCAGACCTTGGGGCCGGGCCATCCGGGAGGGATGTCCGGGGAAGGCGACTCTTCATCAGCACGCCCGAAGTTCACGCTGCCTGGCCGTGGACGGGGCTTCTGTGATGAAGAAACGGGGACGATTGGGGATTTCGGATTTCGGATTTCGGATTTGATTTTGTGGATCGGTCATTCAGTATGAAATCCCAAATCCGCAATCCGAAATCCCAAATCGATCAGACGCGGCGGCGTTTGCGCGGGCGGCAGCCGTTGTGCGGGATCGCGGTGCGATCTTCGACGGCGGTGACGCGCAGGCCGTTGCGCTGCAAGGCGGTGACGGCCGACTCACGACCCGAGCCCGCGCCGCGGACACGGACTTCGACCTCGGTCATGCCGACCTTCTTGGCCTTGATCGCACACTCTTCCGCGGCGCGGGTGGCGGCGAAGGGCGTGCTCTTGCGCGAGCCTTTGAATCCGACGGTGCCGGCCGACGCCCAGCAGATGGTTTCACCGTTCATGTCGGTGATGGTGACCTGCGTGTTGTTGAACGACGCCTTGACGTGAGCGATGCCCCGGCTGACGCCGCGACGCACTTTCTTTTGTTTCTTTGCCATGGTGTTCCTCGAAGTTGGCGTTGCCTTTCTTTCCCTACGAGGGGCGGGCAACTGGCTTCGGATGAATAAGTTTCGAGTTCTGAGTTTCGAGTTCCGAGTCAGGAAAAACCCATCGAGCCACGGATTCCGAACAACTCGGAACCCGGAACTCGAAACTCGGAACTTATTTTCCTTACTTCATCGCCTTGACGCCCTTCTTGGTCGCCACGGTCTTGCGACGGCCCTTGCGGGTGCGGCTGTTGGTCTTGGTGCGCTGGCCGCGCGTGGGCAGGCCTCGGCGGTGGCGGTCGCCCCGGTAGCTGCGGATGTCGCGCAGGCGGCCGATGTTCTGCGACACCTGGCGGCGCAAGGCGCCTTCAACGATGTACTCGTTGTCGATGAGGTTGATGATCTTCGCCAGCTCGTCCTCGGTCAGGGCCTTGGCGCGCTTCTGCGGATCGATGCCCGCATCGGTGAGGATCTTCATGGCATTCACCGGGCCGATGCCGTGAATGTAACGAAGAGAGATGCGAACGGGCTTGTTGTCGGGGATGTCAACACCGGCGATACGGGGCATATAAAACTCCGAAAATAAGTTCTGAGTTCTGAGTTTCGAGTTCCGAGTTATGGATTCCGATGGCAGTAAGCCAACTCGGAACTCAGAACTCGGAGCTTGTTCTCAGCCTTGACGCTGTTTGTGCTTGGGGTTGGTGCAGATCACGCGCACGACGTTCTTGCGGCGAACGACCTTGCAGTTTTCACAGATACGACGGACGGATGAGCGGACTTTCATGGTGATACTCGTTGCTACGCCGCAAGCGGCTGGTCAATTAAAGGCTGGTTCAATGACGATACGTGATGCGGCCGCGGGTCAGGTCGTAGGGGCTGATGTCAACGGTGACGCGGTCGCCGGGGACGATCTTGATGTAGTGCATCCGCATCTTGCCGGACAGTTGCGCGAGGATCTCAGGCTTGTTGTTCATCTCCAGCCGCACGCGAAACATCGCGTTGGGCAGCGAATCAATCACCTCGCCTTGAACCTCGATTTTATCTTCTTTGGCCATGCTTGTCTTTGTCGGGTCAGCTATCAGCCGTCAGCTAATCAGCTATTTCAAAATTCAAATTTCAAATCTGAAATTGCCGGCGGGTTACAACAACAACTGCGAAACTATAAATAAATCCGAAATCCCAAATCCGAAATCGTTTTCATCTGCCATCGGTCAGCACGTCCACGCCGCCCTTGACCACCGCGATGGTGTGCTCGTAGTGGGCGGCGGGCAGACGGTTCAAGCTCTTGACCGTCCAGCCGTCGTCGAGCACTTCGGTCTGGTCGTCGCCGCCGAGGATGCACATCGGCTCGATGGCGAGCACCAAACCCTCCCGCAGGTCGAAGTCGCGCCAGCGCGGGTCGCGCGGGTCGTAGTAGTTGGGAACCTGCGGCTCTTCGTGGAGCGACTGGCCCAAACCATGACCCACGAAATTTTTCACCACGCCGTAGCCGTGCCGCTCGACATAATTCTGCATCAGCCGGGCGATCTGGCTCCACCTGCGACCGGGCTTGATGTTGTCGATGGCCAGTTGCAGCACACGTTCCGTATGTTCGCAAAGCTGTTGAACCGCCGGATCGACGTTGCCCACCATGACCGTCGTGGCCGCGTCGCCGCACCAGCCGTTCAGAAGCACGCCGCAATCGATCGAGACCACATCACCATCCCGAATCACGCGGTCGCCGGGGATGCCATGCACCACCTCGTCATTGACGCTGATGCAGACGTCACCTGGAAAACCTTCACCGGCCTTGTACGTCGGGTAGTTCTTGAACAGGCCCGAAGCGCCGGCGTCGGTGTATATCTCGCGGCATTGCCGGCTGATCTCCGCCGTCGTGATGCCCGGCCTGCAAATCTCATGGCAATGATTCAAAACCTTGCGAACCAGACGCCCCGATTCCCGCATCTTCGCCAACTGCTCGGCGTTCTTCAGCGTGATCCTGGCTCGACGTTTGGTTTCAGTCACTGTCATGTCCGTCCGCCCCAAAGCCCTTCGCATCCGGCCCGGGCGGCACAGAAAGGCCATCGTACCTCAAAACCCATTGAATCACAAGTCGGAAACTTTCCAAGGAACAGGGGACAAAATCACCACGCCCTTTGTATTCGACTCATATATCCGACTCTTGTTCCCTATTTCCTGTTCCGCAGACGCGCAGCGAGGACGCTGCGGCTACAAAGTCTCCTGTCCCCTGCCCCTACCTTGATCCGCGAATCTTCGGTCCGCTTCCGCCACCGCCGCCGCCGAGGAAGCCCTGGTAGTTGCGCATCAGCAGGTTCGCTTCGATTCGCTGCACGAAGTCGAGCATGACGCTGACGGTGATCAGCAACCCGGTGCCGCCCAGGAAGCTGGCGACTTCGTAAGGCACGCCGAACATGCCGGCAATGACGTTGGGAATCACCGCGATCACAGCCAGGAAGCCCGCCCCGACGTAGGTGATGCGTTCCATGACGGTTTCGAGGTACTCGGCGGTGCGCGGGCCGGGGCGCAGGCCGGGGATGAAGCTGCCGTGGTCGCGCAGGTTCGTCGCCATTTCCTTGGGCTGAAACTGGACCGTGGTCCAGAAGTAGGCGAAGAAGTAGATCAGGGCGATGTAGATCAGCTCGTACAGGTACTGGCCCATCGCCAGGTTTCGCTGGAAGAAGCCGATGAACGAGCTGCCTTTGAACATGCCCGCCAGCCAACTGACGATCAGGGAGGGGAACATCATCAGGGCCGAGGCGAAGATGATGGGCATGACGCCGCCGTGGTTGACGCGCAGCGGCAGGAAGCTTTTCTGGCCGCCATACACCCGGCGGCCGCGCGTGTGCTTGGCCTGCTGAATCGGGATGCGGCGCTGGCCCTGGGTGATGACGATCGACCCGGCGACGACCAGCACGAACGACGCCGCCAGAATGATGACCTTCATCGGCCCGAAGGAACCGGGATCGGTGGAGGAGACATCGAACCGGCTGATGATCGTGGCGATGGCGTCATCCATGCGGGACAGAATGCCCGCAGTGATGATCAGCGAGATGCCGTTGCCGATGCCGAACTTGTCGATCTGCTCGCCGAGCCACATGAGGAAGACCGTGCCCGCGGTCAGGGCCATGATGCCGGTGATCCAGAAGGTGAAGGTTCCCCGCCACTCGGCATAAACGTGGTTCTGCCCCTGCATGAAGCTGAGCCAGAAGGTCGCCTGCACGAGGCACAGACCGACCGTGGCGTAACGGGTCCATTCACTGATCTTCTGCTGGCCGGCCGCGCCTTCCTTCTTCAGGGCCTGGAGCGAGGGGAGCACGGTGGCCAGGAGTTGGAAAATGATCGAGGCGGAGATGTAGGGCATGATGCCCAGACCGAAGATCGTGCTCTGGCCCAGCTCGCCGCCGGTGAAGGTGCCCATGAACGCGAGAATGTTGCCCGCGACGCTGCCTTCCTGCGCCTTGGCCCACTCCTGCAACGCGATCTGATCGACGCCCGGCAGCGGAATGAAGAAACCGATCCGGTAGATGACCAGCATGCCCAGCGTGAACAGGAGCTTGTTGCGAAGCTCCTTGATCTTCCACATGTTGAGAAAAGCATTGAGCATGGGTGAAATCGTCCGGGCGGAAAGCTTTAAGCCATCAGCTATCAGCTTTCAGCTTTAAGCCATCAGCTATCAGCTTTCAGCCTTAAACCTATAAGCTTGGGAATCCATCGTTCATGCGAAACAGTGATCGTTCATTTGTGTTTGTCTTATTCCGGGACTTCCAAACAACCCCGCGTCCTCAGCCGCTTGCGGCGTAGCAATCCCCGCGTTCACAACCACGCAGCGGCCACTCAAAGTTCCCTCACCCCTTCGTGCCTTCATGCCTTGAAGCTGAAAGCTGAAAGCTGAAAGCTGATAGCTTCACTTCACTCCGCCGGCTTTTCCTTTTTCGCGCCGGCCTTTTCAGGAATACCCGCCGGGGTGATGACCTTCACGATTTCCTTGCCCACCGGGCCGTTGGCGGTGCCGCCGGCTTGGGCGATCTTGGCGGCGGCGGACTTGGAGAAGTACGCAGCCGTCACCGACAGCTTCTTCGTCAGCTCGCCATCGCCCAGAATCTTCAGCGGCGTCTTGGTGTCGTGAATCAGGCCGGCCTGGACGCAAGCCTCGGCGGTCACTTCCGCGCCGTTCTCGAACTTGCTCTCCAGATCCTTGAGGTTGACCACCACGTAGTGCTTCTTGAAATCAAAGTTCGTGAAGCCGCGCTTGGGCAACCGGCGGAAGAACGGCGTCGAGCCGCCTTCACGGCTGGCACGGATCGAACCGCCCCAACCCGAACGGGCACCCGCACCCTTTTGGCCGCGGCCGCAGGTCTTGCCGTGACCCGATGCAATGCCGCGACCAAGACGCTTGCGCTTCTTGTTGGCGGGAACCAGGGGAGTAATATCGTGAATCATCATGGCCGGGTACTCAAGGGGAAAAGTTGTCAGCGGTCAGCTATCAGCATTCAGATAATCTCAAATCTGAAATTTCAAATCTCCGATCCCAACTCCGAAATCCGAAATCCCAAATCCAAAATCAACTTCACGCCTGCGGCGCCGCGGCTTCACCGGCGCCCTCCGCGGCGGGGGCGGCTTCCTCTTCGCGGCGGCGACGGCCCTTGCCGCCCTTGGCGGCATTCTTCTGGCCGACCTTGTTCACCGGACCCTTGGCGCGGTCGTTGCTCACCGCGGCGGTGGGAGCATAACGGCGACCGGCCTCGAGCACACGTTCCACATCCGTCTCATCCAGATCGATGCCGCGAATGCGGGCGATCGTCGCCTTGGTCTTGAGCGATCGCAGCCCTTCAAGCGCGGCCTTCACCAGGTTCTTCTGATTGGTCGAGCCATACGCCTTGGTCAGGCAATCCTTCACGCCGGCCATCTCGAGCATCGCACGCACCGTGGCGCCGGCGATGACGCCCGTGCCGGGGGCGGCGGGCACCAATCGCACCATCGACGCGCCGAAACGGGCGTTGACGGCATGGGGAATCGTGCCTTCCTGAAGCGCGATCTGGAACATCGCCTTGCGGGCGTTCTTCTGGGCCTTCTCGATGGCGGCGGGCACGCCCGGCGCCTTGCCGTAACCGATGCCCACCTTGCCGCGACGGTCGCCGACGACGACCAGAGCGGAAAAGCTGAAGCGACGGCCACCCTTGACCACCGCCGCCGTGCGGTAGATGCCGACGGTGGTGGATTCGAGTTCCTGCGTTTCGTCCGAGATGCGTTCTGCCATGGGAGGAGCCTTTAAGAAGCTGTCAGCGATCAGCTTTCAGCCATCAGCCTAAAACCTGGGATTCCATCGTTAATGCGAAACAGTGTTCTTCAAACCTTCGTGTCTTCACGCCTTCGTGCCTCTGTGCCTTCGTGCCTTCGTGCCTTCGTGCCTCTCTGCCTTCCTGCCTTAAAGCTGAAAGCTGATAGCTGATAGCTGACAGCTTTTCAGAACGACAACCCGCCTTCGCGGGCGCCGTCGGCCAGGGCCTTGACGCGGCCGTGGTACTTGAATCCGTTACGGTCGAAGGCGACCTTGGTCACGCCGGCGGCCTTGGCCTTTTCAGCCAACCGCTTGCCGATTTCAGTCGCTGCCGCCTTGTTGCCGCCGACCGCTTTGGCTTCGACGCTGCTGGCCGCGACGAGGGTGTTGCCGGTCGTGTCATCGATGATCTGAGCGTAAATATGGCTCAGGCTTCGATAGACCGTCAGACGCGGACGCTCGGTCGAGCCGGTGAGCGTCTTGCGAATGTGGGTCTTGCGACGGTTCTGACGCTTGGCTTTGATCTTCGTGGAGTTCATGAAATCACCGGTGTCCTGTCTGCAAATCTCAAATCTCAAATCTCAAATTTCCAATCCGTTCAAATTCCGCGTCCTGGTTCTTAACAACTCGGAACTCGAAACTCGAAACCCGAAACTTACTTATATCAAGCCGAACCGCCCGCGAACTGCTTGCCCTGCTTGCGGACGATGACTTCATCCGCATACTTGATGCCCTTGCCGTTGTAAGGCTCCGGCTCGCGGTGCGAACGTATCTTGGCCGCGACCTGGCCCACGGCCTGCTTGTCGGTGCCGGCCACGGTGATCTTGTTCTGAACCACCGTCACCGTGACGCCAGCGGGCACGATCACCTCGCGGACATCCGCATAGCCCACGTTGAGCTTGACCTTCTGGCCCTGCACCTGGCAGGTCCAGCCCACGCCGTTGAGCTCCATTTCCCTCTTGAACCCCACGGTCACGCCGGTGACCATGTTTTCAATCAGGCGGCGGGTGGTGCCGTGCATGGCGCGGGCCATCTTGGAATCATCCTTGCGGTTGACAAGAAGCTCCTTGCCCGCGTCGTCGATCTTGATCTCCACCTCCGGGCGGTGGGTGTAGGTGAGCTTGTTCTTGCCGGACTCGACCGTCACGACGCGGTTGGCGACCGCGATCTTGACATTGGCCGGGATCGCCATGGGTTTTTTGCCGATTCGTGACATAGGAAACTCCTGACGTTTAGCCGTCGTGCAACGCACGACGCTTGTTCACCGATCAGAGGTTGCGACCAATCAAGGCGAAACTGACTTCCGACCTCTGATCTCTGACCTCTTGCCTTCCGACCTCTTTGCCTTACTCGACGGTGGCGATCAGTTCGCCGCCGACCTTTCGGCTGCGGGCCTTGCGATCGCTGAGCACGCCCTGGGGCGTGGAGACGATCGAGATGCCCATGCCCGCCATCGGGCGGGGAATTTTGTCAACGCCGACATACACGCGGCAGCCGGGCTTGCTCTGGCGCTTGAGCGTGGTGAACGTCGGTTCGCCGCGCGGGCCGTAGCGGAGCGCCACGCGAAGGATGCCCTGACGTCCATCCTCGATCACGTGGAACTCGCCGATGTAGCCTTCTTCCTTGAGCACCGCGGCGATGCCCTGGCAGATTTTGCTGTTGAGGCAGTCCACGGAAGCCGCGCGGTTCTTGGCCGCGTTGCGAATCCGGGTCAGCATGTCGGCAATGGTGTCGTTCAACGACATTCGTGCTCTCCGTGGAAGCTTTCAGCCGTCAGCTATCAGCCGTCAGCTTTCAGCTATCAGCCTTGGGTCCTTGCCCTCGGCATGGTGTACGTTGCATTCAATTCACGTCTTGAAAGCTATCAGCTATCAGCTATCAGCTATCAGCCTCGGACTTTTCAACTCCGCCTGCCTTGAGGCTGAAAGCTGAAAGCTGACGGCTGAAAGCTTTCCCTACCAACTCGACTTTCGCATGCCCGGAATCTTGCCTTCCAAGGCCAGCTCGCGGAACTTGATCCGGCAAAGCTTGAACTTCGCATACACGCCGCGGGCCCGGCCCGTCAAGGCGCATCGGTTGCGAAGGCGCGTCGGACTCGCATCGCGAGGCAGCTTCTGCAACGCGGCATAATTGCCCGCCAGCTTCAGCTCCAGACGAAGAGCGGCATACTTGGCCACCGTCTGCCTCACCCGATCATTGCGAACCACCGATGATTTCGTTGACATTGCAAAACTCCAGTGCGAACATCTCAGCTTTCAGCTATCAGCTATCAGCTATCAGCTTTCCAATCCCAAATCTCAAATCTCAACTTCCCACCACGCGGGCCTGTCGATCTTCCGGCTTCTGGAACGGCATGCCCAGTTCCTTGAGCACGAACAGCGACTTTTCGTTCGTGCTGTTCTTGAAGACGATGTTGATGTTCATTCCATGCGTGTAAACCGCCTCGGCCATATCGACTTCCGGGAAGATGCCCTGTTCGGTCACGCCCATCGAGTAGTTGCCGCGACCGTCGAAGCTCCTGACGTTGACGCCGCGGAAGTCCTTGATGCGGGGGATGGCCAGGTTGATCAGGCGATCGAGGAACTCCCACATGCGGTCGCCGCGCATCGTGACGCGGGCGCCGTTTTCGTAGCCGGCGCGAACCTTGAAGTTCGCCACCGACTTCTTGGCGATGGTGATCACGGGCTTCTGGCCGGTGATGACGGTCAGGTCCTTGAGCACCTGATCCTTGTGCTTGGCGTTGAGCTTGGTGCCTTCGAGGCTCTTGCCCATGCCCACCTGCACGACGATCTTGTCAAAGCGGGGCGTCGCCATCGGGTTGGTGATGCCGAAGGTTTCCTTCACCTTGGCGGTGACTTCCTCGACATACTTTTGTTTCATTCGCGGGGTCATGGTCGTATTCCTGCTGCGTGCGATGTTTCACCTGCACGCGGTCTGATGCCATTGAACGGTCGCCTGTCGCTTACTTCTTCACAGCCTTGCGGATCGGCTGGCCGATCTGGGCGCCGGTGCGGACCGACACGCGGACCTTCGAGCCGTCGGCGTTCTCCACGAACCGCACGCGGGTGGGCTTGCCATCGACCACCGGCAGCACGTTGGAGATGTGCACCGGCATTTCCTTGTCGATCACCGCGCCCTGCTGGTAGCGCTGGTTCGGCTTGATGTGCTTCTTATGCACATTGATGCCCTGAATGATCACCAGGTCGCGCTTGGGAATCACCTTCATGATCGTGCCCTGGCGACCTTTGTCATCGCCGGTGATCACCTGAACCAGATCGCCTTTTCGTACATGTCGAGGCATGGGAAACTCTCGGTAAAGGGCCTAGGGCGAAGGGCCCAGGGCCTGGGGGGTCATTAAGAGGGCCTAGGGATTGGGGCCTAGGGCCTGGGGGAAAACAGTTTGCACAAAACTCCGCACCAGCGATTCGGTTTGATCGACCTAGGCCCCAGGCCCTGCTCCCCAGGCCCTTTCCTCTCACACCACTTCCGACGCCAGGGAGACGATCTTCATGAAGTTCTTTTCACGAAGCTCACGGGCGACGGCGCCGAAGATGCGCGTGCCGCGCGGGTTGCCTTCGTCGTCGATGAGCACGATGGCGGAGCGATCGAACTTCACGTAGCTGCCATCGGCGCGGCGAAGAGGCTTGGCGGTGCGGACGACGACGCCCTTGACCACGGTGCCGGCCTTCATGTCGCCGCCGGGCAGCGCCTTCTTCACCGAGCAGACGACCTTGTCGCCGACGGTCGCCATGCGACGGGTGAAGCGGCCCTTGCGGGTGGTGCCGCCCATGACGCGGATCACGTAGGCGATCTTGGCGCCGGTGTTGTCGCACACATCAACTCTTGATTCTTGTTGGAGCATGATTCAGTCCTGATAGAGTGCCACGCCGCAAGCGGCTCAGACGGCGGCCGGGGCCTTTTCAACAATCTTCACCAATCGCCAGCTCTTGGTCTTGCTGATCGGGCGGCAGTTGGCGATCTCCACGCGGTCGCCGTTTTTGCTTTCGTTCTTTTCGTCATGCACCTGGAACACGCTGGTGCGCTTGACGTACTTGCCGTACTTGGGCTGCTTGACGGTGAAATAGATCTCGACCTTGCGGGTCTTGTCGCGCCTGTCGCTGGTGACGACGCCGACCTTGGTGCCGGTCAGGGGTTTGCGTGCTTCTGCCTGGGTTTGAGTGTCTGCCATGGATTACGCCTTTCCCTTTGCCTTGATCTGACGGCTCTTCTGCTCGGTCAGCAGACGCGCGATGTCACGACGAATGTTGCCCAGTTGACGAGAGTTCTCCAGCTTTTCCGTCACCGCCTGCGTGCGCAGCTCGAAAAGATGCCGGCGAAGGCGGTCGTATTCCACCTTCAGCTCTTCGTCGTTGAACTTGTGTACTTCGATGGCTTTCATGATCAGTTCCGAGTTTCGAGTTCCGAGTTCCGAGTCTTAAATCCCTGACTCCGGACACCGGACCCAGGACTTAATTGTTAAGCGTGACGGCGTTCGACGAAGCGGGTCTTGAACGGCATCTTGTGGGCGACGCGGGTGAACGCTTCCTGGGCGATGTCGCGGCTGACGCCGGACATCTCATAAAGAATCGTCCCGGCCTTGACCACGGCCGCCCAGAACTCCGGTTCAGCCTTGCCCTTGCCCATGCGGGTTTCCAGCGGCTTCTTGCTGATCGGCTTGTCGGGGAAGACACGCACGAACAGCTTGCCTTCGCGGGCCACGAACTGGCGGGCAGCCACGCGGCCGGCTTCGATCGTCCGGGCGGGCAGCCAGCCCATTTCCAGGCTCTGAAGGCCGTACTCGCCGAACGCGACATAGTTGCCGCGAGTGGCGTTGCCCTTCATCTTGCCGCGCTGCTGCTTACGAAACTTCACTCTTTTGGGCATCATGGCCATGGGGCGATCCTAAAGTTCTGAGTTCTGAGTTCTGAGTTCTGAGTTCTGCGTTCTGAGTTCTGAGTTCTGAGTTCTGAGTTCTGAGTTCTG
>CAZYPK010000096.1:0-19476 GCA_964649195.1 uncultured Phycisphaeraceae bacterium | reverse complement strand
GCGGTGTAGCCGCTGATGAAGTGATACATCGCCTGCGCCGGCGAGAGCCTGCTCACCGGCGGCAGCACCCCGAAGGCGTCGCAGGTGAGGAAGATGATGTCGCGCGGATGCCCCGCGACGCAAGGCACCTTCGCATTGCGGATGAACTCGATGGGGTAGGCCCCGCGGGTGTTCTGCGTGATGCTCGTGTCCTTGAAATCGACGTGGTGCGTCGCCGGGTCGAACACCACATTCTCCAGCACCGCGCCGAAGCGCAGGGCCTGAAAGATTTCCGGCTCGCTTTCGGGTGTGAGATCGATGGCCTTGGCGTAGCAGCCGCCTTCGATGTTGAAGATGCCCTTGTCGCTCCAGCAGTGTTCATCGTCGCCGATGAGCAGCCGCTTGGGGTCCGCCGAGAGCGTCGTCTTGCCCGTGCCTGACAGGCCGAACATGAGCGATGACGTGTCGGTCTGTTTGTCGGCGGTGGCCGAGCAGTGCATCGACAGGATGCCGCGCCTGGGTCCGAAGTAGTTGACCATCGTGAAGACACCCTTCTTCATCTCGCCGGCATACTCGGTGCCGAGGATCACCATCTCGCGCGTTTCGAGCGAGAGGTCGATGGAGGTCTTGCTGGTCATGCCCGCGGTGCGCTGGTTGGCGGGGAAGGCGCCGGCGTTGTAGATCACCGCGTCAGGCTCGCCGAAGGACGTCAGCTCATCCTTCGTCGGGCGGATCAGCATCGTGTGCATGAAAAGGGCGTGATAGGGCCTCGAACAGATCACGCGGATCTTCATGCGCGTTTCGGGATCCCAGCCCGCGAAGGCGTCCACGCAGTAAAGCAGCGGACGGGTGTTGAGATAATCCTTCGCCCGCTCGACGTTGATCTGAAAGGTCGCCTCATCGATGGGGACGTTGACATTGCCCCACCACACATCGCCTTCGGAAGCCGGATTGCGGACCACGCGCTTGTCCTTGGGTGATCGTCCGGTCTTGGCGCCGGAATAGGCGATCAGGGCGCCGGTGTCGGAGATGGCGCAGTCCGGCTCCACGCGGATCGCCTCCGCGTAAAGCTCGGCCGGGGCGAGGTTGCGGCGGATGTCTTCAACGGTGATGCCATGCGATGCAAGGTTGAAGCTGGGCATGGGAGTGTTCCTTCAATGGGAGTTGAGAAAACAGGATGAAGATACGAAATCAAACGGGGTGACCTGCCCGGCCCAAGGCCGTTTCATTCCTGGTTGACGTGCGGTCTGAAATCACAAATCGCAATTCCCAAATCTCAAACAAGCTCCAATTCCAAAGGAAAAAGGTGGAAATCATGCGCGATCCGAATTCCTTGTTTTTCCCCTTTCCGCATTTTGGAGCTTGTTTGGAACTTGAGCTTTGTCATTTGGAGTTTTCCAGCGAAGGCGGGGCTTGCCGCAAAATAGGGGCACGCCTCCATTGCAGCATTGGACTTTGGTCCAATGTCGATCGATTCGTCCGCCGTTATACTGAACCCCGAAATAATCCGGCGAGGGTGTTCATCTGCCGCGTGCTTGCCGGATCATCGTTCGTCGCCGCGTCACCATTTTTGCGGAGATTCAGCCATGATGCGACATCTCTTGATTTGCGTCGGATGCCTTGCCCTGAACACCCACGGCCTGTTCGCCCAGGTCGTCGCGCCGGGTGCCGCGCCTGGGACAAGCCCCGCGACGCCCACCCAGACGCCATCGCAACCGGCCGCATCGTCCGCCGGGCAACCCGCTTCACCTTTGCCCAGCAAACTGGGCATGGCGGACCTGGAGAAGATGCTCGGCGCCGTCGCGCTCTACCCGGACAACCTGCTGGCCAACGTGCTGGCCGGAGCGGTGTACCCGGAAGAGGTCAGGAAGGCGCACCTGTTCCTTGCCGGCGGGGGCAAGGCGGAGGCCCTGGCCGCCCAGGGGGTGGAGCCGCCGATTCAGGCCCTTGGCAAGGTGGCCGACGTTCTGAAGATGATGTACGACAACATGGAATGGACCCAGGCGCTGGGGCAGGCCTACCTGCTTCAGCCGCAGGATGTGATGACCGCCGTCCAGAACCTTCGCGCCAAGGCCAAGTCCAACGGCGTGCTTCAATCGGGCGATCAGCAGACCGTCGTTCAGCAGGGCGAGACGATCATCATCGAATCGGCGCAGCCCGACATCATTTATGTGCCCAGCTATGACCCGCAGGTGGTGTATGTGGATCACTACGACAGCGGCGACGCGGTGGCCGCCGGGATCATCGGTTTCGGTCTGGGCGTCGCCGTCGGAGCGATATGGCACAACAACTACTGCGACTGGCACCACGGCTACGTCGGCTGGGGCGGCGGCTATGCCGACATCGATATCGACATCGACCGCGGCGACATCAACATCGACAACTCCAGAATCAACAACATCAACAGGAACGACATCAAGAACAACAACGTCGGCCGCAATCGTCCCGGCCAGGAAGGGCAGCAATGGAAACCCAATCCCGCCAAGGCCAGCGCCGGCAACCTGGCCAGGCCCGGCGGGGCGGCATCGATGGAGAAGTTCCGAGGCGCCGGCGCAGGCCAGTTGCCCAGCGATGTGAGGCTCCCCAACCCCAAGCGTGATACGCCGGCGGCGGCGACCCGTCCCGGCGGCGCAAGCCCCGCCGCCCGCGCCCCCAGTCCGGGCAACACCGCGGTCCGGCCCAGCGCCCCCAGCCGCCCGGCAGCACCGGCCGCGCCGACCCGCCCCGTCGCTCCGCCGGCGCCGCGCAATGTGCCCGCCGCACCCGCCGCGGCCAGCAGACCCACGCCGCAGGCGCCTTCCGCAGCCCGGTCCCAGGCGCAGCGGTCATCCGGCGGCTTCTCCACCAATCGGGCCTCCGCCGCGCAAAGCAGCCGCGGTTCCATCAGTCGCGGCAGCGCCGGCATCTCCCGTGGCGGTGGCGGCGGCCGTCGTCGCTGAGTGATCCAACGTCGTCCCCGACAGTCCGACACCGTGCATGGGTCGGTTCCATTTGTTCGGTTCCATTGCCGCGAAAGGCGCCTCACCGGTCCTTCATTACAAGAGGAATTCACCGTGAAATCGTTCAACATTCTTGCACTCTCGATCGTCGCCGCGCTGGCCGGCTCGCTGGGCGGCTGCTCCAGCCAGGCCACCTTTGACTCCCCTCAGCAGGCGGTGGACGCGCTGTTCGACGCCACCCGCGCACGCGATCGGCAGGCGCTGCGGCATATCTTCGGCGAACGCGCCGGCGAACTGTTGACAGGCGACCCGGAGCAGGATGAAGCCGACTTCCAGCGCTTCGCCGCCGCCCTGGAACGCCATGCCGAGTTGACCCCGGAGAAGAACGGCCAGATGTCGCTGCTCATCGGCCCCGATCTTGTTCCGTTTGTCACGCCGCTGGTCAGGGAATCCTCCAAGTGGCGGTTTGACACCGATGCCGGCGTCGAAGAGGTCATCACCCGCCGCATCGGCCGCAATGAATTGAACGTCATCAAGGTTTCCAGGTTGTATGCCCTGGCTCAGTTCGAGTATTACGTCATCGACCCGGACAACGACGGCGTCAGGACCTATGCCGCCAACATCCGCAGCGCCAAGGGCAAGCGCGACGGACTCTACTGGCCTGATGATGAAAGCGATCCCGACGCCCCGGCCTCGCCGCTTGGGCCTCTGTTCGCGGAAGCCGCCGCCGCCGGCGATGTCGATCTGACCAAGGCCGCGCGCCAGCCGTATCACGGCTACTACTTCCGAATCCTCACCCGGCAGGGCGCCGCCGCGCCCGGCGGCGCCAGGAACTATGTGGACGAGTCCGGCCGCATGTCCAGAGGCCATGCCCTGCTCGCCTGGCCCGAGGCCTACAATGTGTCGGGCGTCATGTCATTCCTCGTGGACATGGATGGCAATGTTTACGAAAAGGACTTGGGCGAAAACTCCGATGTGAACGCGGCCAGGATCACCGAGTTCAACCCGGAAGGCTGGCGGAAAGTCGCGCAATGACAGAGACGTGGTGATTTGTTTTGGTCTTTGGCGCCATCCCGACAGGCGGCGCCTGGACCGACAACCTGCATCAACCGCCCGCTGCCGGCTCGGAAAAACTTGCCGCACCGTCAACCCGGGGCTAAACTTTGTACGGGAATGAACCGTACAGATGAGCAGCGGGAGACCGCCCATGACCACACTGCATTCAACCGCGCGAAACGCCCGGCTTGACTTCCGGCTCAGCGAGGAACAAAAGCGGATGATCGAGCAGGCCGCCACCGCCACCGGCCAGTCGGTGTCGGATTTCGCGGTCGCCAATCTGGTCCAGGCGGCGCGGCGGACGATCGACCAAGCCACGGTCACCCGGCTGTCGATTCGCGACCGCGACACGTTTGTGAAACTCATCGCGTCAGACCCCAAGCCCAACAAGGCGCTGAAGGCCGCCGCCCGGCGGTACAGGAAGCGCCGTGCCTGACCAGCCTTCGTGGATCATCGAGAAACTCCGCAAGCGGCACGATCGCGCCATGTTTTCGTGCGGCATCGCCGAACTCGATGAGTACCTGCTCCGCTTCGCCGGTCAGAATGAGAAAAGCGGAATCAGCCAGCACTTCGTGGGCGTGGTCGCGGCCGGTGACCAGAGGATTCTCGGCTATTACGCCCTCTCGGCCGGGTCGGTGGCGTTCGAGCGGGTGCCGGAGGATTTGAAAAAGCGGCTGCCGCGCTACCCGATCCCGGTCGCCCACATCGGACGATTGGCGGTTGACCGGTCGATGCAGGGCCACGGACTTGGCGAACATCTGCTGATCGACGCCCTGGCCCGCATCGCGCGAGCCGCCGACGAGATCGGCATCCACGCAATCGAGGTCATCGCCATCAACGACGGCGCCAAGCGGTTCTATCTCAAATACGGTTTCACGGCGCTGGCCGACGACGAGCGGCACCTGTATCTGCCGTTGTCGGCGACGCGGAAGCTCGGCCTCATATGACCGGGGCGGGGCTTAAGCGAAACTCAGGTTGCCAGGGGTTGTCCGGTTCTTGTGCTGCATACCGTCGCAAAAGGCGAAAAAAACGCAAAACATCGAATGATCCCATTCGCGACGATTCGCTTGATTTGAGGCAATGCCTCATGTTCAAGGCGTTGCCGGCTTCGGTACCGGCGGCGGTTCCGAGGGTGTTGCCGGAGCCGCCGCCGGCCCGTAAACATTCACCGCAACCTCCACCAGCGCCCGGCCCATTTCCGCCAGCGGATTGTCCGCCCGGGATTCCAGGTTGTAACCCGCATCCTCGAAAAGCTTTCTGCGATACCGCTGTTCGAGCATCTGATACTGCTTGCCGCGAATCTGCTGTTCGATCTGAAGCTGGGCTTCCCGTATGGAAAGCTGTTTGCCTTCGTTGACCTGTTCCACATGGAGCCACCAGTGCAGTTCATCCCTGCCGGCGCCGGTGGTGATGCGCGGCGAGGTCTGCCCGGCCTTGAGTTTGACCAGGGCTTCATTGAGCGGTTCGAGGCCGAAGACCTTGTCGCCCTGGATGAAGTCGATCGTTTTTTCCTTGTCGTCCGTGATGGTCATCAGTCCGCCGGTTTCGCGGTTGTATTGATTGAAGCGCGCCGCCGCCACTTCGGCGAAAGGCTTGCCTTCGCCCAGTTGCCGGTCGATCTCGCCGGCCTGCGTCCCGGTGGCCACGCGGATGATGCGAATCTTGCGGCCGGGCTTGGGGTTGAACTTTTCGTAGTTCACCGGATCGTAATAAAACCGCTCCACATCCCGGCGGCTGACCGTGATGCGGGGCATGATCACATCGTCCTGGTACTTGCGGATCAGGATCGTCTGCTTGATGTTGTTGAGCGTTTCGTCCAGCCCCTTGCCCGTCCTCCTGCGCATCTCCTCATCCGCCTGCGGCGCCGAGCCCGCGCCCCAGCGGCGGACAAGCTCCTCACGGTTCATGCGAAGATTGACCTTCAACCCGAACCGCTCCTGCTCGGACAGGTTGCGCTCCGCCTCGCCCAGAAAAAGCTGGTCGAAGACGATCTGATAAAGGCGGTCGCCGATGAGCTTGTTGGTGGCCAATCGAAAATCGCGGGGGGAAAGCGTCGAACCCCAGGCCCGAATCTGCCCCTCCAAAGGTTCGAGCACCGTGCTGGCATAGATGGGCCGGCCGTTGATCTGGCCGATCATCGCGTTGACGGTGAAGCTGGAGTCATCGGCTTTGGCGGCGACGATCGTCGGGGGCGCGAGCTTGTCCAGTTCCTTCTCCGCCTCGGCTGCGCCTGCGGTGGGCGTCGCCCCGGTGGCGACGGCGGAATCGGATGATCGGGATGACGAGGCAACCTGCGCCGGCGCGGCGGGAGCGGTCGCCGTTGGTGTTGAAGAGGCGCAGCCGGCAAGACTCAACCCCAGCAACACCGGCCAGACCCTGGACGCAATCGATTGGCGTGTAGTCATGTTGCAATGAGTGTATGGGCGGCGGTGTGGCGGATCAATGGCGATGGCAATGGCCAACAAAAACCGCAGGGCCCTCGCATCCACCGTCAGGGCCTGCCGCTTCGCCATCTCCCCTGGGGAGAGGACAGTCTCAATCGCCGCGCAGCGGAGCGATTGAGACAGGTGAGGGCAGGATTTTCGACGCAACATCAACCGTCGAACCGCCCTCACCCGGCTCGCAAAGCCTCGCCGACCTCTCCCAGAGGCAGAGGTGGCGGACCACCGCCACATGCGATGGCCCTGGCATCCGGGGTGTCGGGGTTGGTGCTTCGCGGCTGTTCGTTAGAATGGTCGCCCCTGCAAACTTGACCGGCTCGGTTCCGAGCCGCCCGGTTCCCACTCAAGAGGACATGATGACACAAGAAAACTCCCGGCTCGAATCGGATCGACAGGCGCTGGCCGCCATCGAAGGCAAAGGCGTCGGAGCCAAGATCCTCACCTACACCAGGCTCTCAGGCCCCGGCTGGCTTCAGTCGGCCATCACCTTGGGCGGCGGGTCGCTGGCCGGGTCGCTTTATGTCGGCATCATCGGCGGCTACGAGATGCTCTGGCTCCAGCCCCTGATGATGATCTTCGGTGTCGTCATGCTCAGCGCCATCGGCTACATCGCCCTCTCCACGCAGAAAAGCCCGTTCCAACAACTCAACGAACACGTCAACCCCGTGCTCGGCTGGGGCTGGGCCATCGCCACCCTCATGGCCAACATGGTCTGGGCCATGCCCCAGTTCTCCCTCGGCACCGCCGCCTTGCAGCAGAATCTTCGGATCATCCCCGACACCGACACCGGCAAGTGGATCGGCGTCATCATCCTCTTCCTCGTCGGCGTGGCGATGGTCTGGGCGCAGGGCGCCGGCGGCAAGGGCGTGAAGGTGTTCGAACTCATCATCAAGGCGATGGTCGGCGTCGTCGTCGTCAGCTTCTTTGCCGTCGTCGTGGCGATGTCCTTCGGCGGCGACGGCCTGCCCTGGGGCGAGATTCTCAAGGGACTCTTCGTGCCTGATGTGGGCTTGCTCAACAATCCTTCGTCCACCCTGGCGCCGTTCGTCGCCGGTTCCAGCGATCCGGTTTACTGGCATGAAACGATCGTCTCCCAGCAGCGCGACGTGATGGTCGCCGCCGCGGCCACGGCGGTGGGCATCAACATGACCTTCCTCCTGCCGTTCTCCATGCTCAAGCGAGGCTGGGACAAACAGTTTCGCGGCCTGGCCGTGTTCGACATGTCCACCGGCCTGTTCATTCCCTTCGTGCTGGCGACAAGCTGCGTCGTCCTCGCCGCCGCCGCTCAGTTCCATGCGAAGCCGGAGGCGGGCCTGCTCGATCCTTCCCAGCGAACGCCGGCGATCGTGAAGCTCGAAGGCGACTTCAACAAGAACCTTGACGGCCTGCTCAGGAGCACGCTTGAGGACAAGCAGGCTCAGAATGACGAAGACAAACACAAGCGGTTCAACGCACTCGCCTCGGCCCAGAAGCTGCACGATGAAAAGGTGCAGACTGCGAAAGCGGAATTGCTCAAGACCAAGAAGGCGGAGGAAGTGGCCGCGACGGAACTGAAAGACCCGAACCTGGGCCTGGGCTACGGCCCGCTCGATCAGGCCCGGCAGAACCTGACCCTCGGCGACAAGACCATCGCCGCCACCATGATCCAGCGCGATTCCTTCGCCCTGGCCAACTCCCTGGAAAATCTCGCGGGCAAGACCATGGCCCAGTATGTCTTTGGCGTCGGCGTCATCGGCATGGCGGTTTCCACCATCATCATCCTCATGCTCATCAACGGCTTCACCATCTGCGAAATGCTCGGACGCCAGTCCAAAGGCCCGCTCTACTTCCTCGGCTGCCTGCTGCCGGGCCTCAGCGGCGGCCTCGGATTCATCTTCCTCTGGTCAGGCGAGGCCCGCTTCTACCTCGCCGTGCCCACCAGCCGCTTCGGCATGGTGCTCCTGCCCATCGCCTACATCGCCTTCTTCTTCATGATGAACAACCGCAAAATCCTCGGCGATGAAATCCCCAAAGGCGGCAAGCGAATCTTCATCAACGCCATGATGCTCTTCGCCGTCGCCCTGGCCTGCACCGGCGCCGCCGTGTCCATCTTCAACGACACCGCCAAACTCCCCGGCTCCGAGGTCCGCGTCCGCGACATCGCCCTGGTCGTGCTGGGCTCGCTCTTCCTCCTGGGCGTGGCGGTACACCTCCTGCGAAAAAAACGGGCCTGACGCCCCGGCCCTCTCCCCCGGGGAGAGGACAGTCTCCATCGCCGCGCAGCGGGGCGATGGAGACAGGTGAGGGCCGTTCGACGCAACAGCCATCGTCTCACTTGACCATCGGGACCACTGAAAAACATGGTCTCTGGAAAGCAGGAAAAGGCGAATGCTTATTACTTAATACTTATTACTGAATGGTTATTTCGGAAAAATGCCCGGACGATCCCGGCAATCTCGATGCCGCAAGGTTCAAAATAGCCGTTAAGTAATAAGCATTAAGTAATAAGTAATCGCCTTTTTCCGCCTTTCCCGCCTTCCCTTTCCAAAGGCGTAACGGAAGGGGAAAAGGGGACAGAGCGAATAATGGACCTGTTGTTTGACGAACACCTTTCGATTATCTTATCAGCATGCCAAGAGTCGCACGTCAACAACCTAGCGGGGTGATCTTTCACGACATCAAAATATGTACTTATCCCCTTTTCTCCCCTATCCCCTTTTCTCCCCTTATCCATCGCATAAAAACACCACTATCGCGTGGCAGCCTTCGGACGCCACGTCTGACAGTCCGAGAGCGATTCAGAACAACAATACTGGCCCCGACTCATTTGAAACGCACGGGATCATTGAGTATACGGTAGGGGCAGGCGTAAAGCTGTTTGATCCAATGATTGGCGCCGGGCGTTATGATGACATAGATGCTTGGACTAGTGATAATGTTGCGGGATTTGCAGGTCCAGGCTTTTACGACGATACTGTGACGCCTGCTTCTGTAAAATGGATAGCTATGAAGAATGATCCTCCGCGTCCCAATGCACTTATTGTGGAAAAGCGTCATGAATAATAGACTATGCATATATCGGGCCGTGTTCATTTTTGGATCGGCGATTGCCGCGACCTCGATTTTCCAGCATGGAGTTGCTTCAGAGGAGACGTCAACCATGTTTCAGCAGGTAGCTGGGCGCATGAAAATGCTTCCGGAATCTACACTGCTGTTCGAGGGAAGAGGTGCCGGTTTTAACAGCAAAGGAGAGGATCATTCTGAATATCGTATCTTAACTGACAAGGCAGATGGCATATCACTGTCACTATTAGAATCTGATGACATGAAGCGGAAGGCCTTGGCAATACTTGTATTTGCTCATGCTGATCGAGTAGACGGTATGCCGGTGTTGGCAAACTTATTAGGGGATCACGAGCGTACCCTTTCGCGGCCCAGCTATGGATCGCTCGGGATTAGGAACGATCAACCGATAGATACTACGGTACATGATTTGGTGAGATCGCTACTTTATCGCCGTCTTGGACTCAACGTCATGGAACCTGTGATTGAAGAGGGCCGGTTTTTGGAATATTGGAACAGTGTCCCGAAACCTGAACTACTGGCTTCCGAGTGGGTCTTTCGATTTAATAAGGCGCAAGTGGCCAACTGGAAGAAGCCCTTGGAGCCGATCAAGAAGGAACTCGCTGCCAAAACTTCAGGGGCGCAAAGAGCCATCTTGATTGCCACAATTCAGGCCCACGTTCCTGCTCGGTGGTCTCATCTACCTAAGGTATACACTGAAGCAGAAGTACTTGACTCATTAAAGAACGACATCGATAAGACTACTATTCGAAAGTTTTTGAATGGCGATTGGAATCTTCCGGGATCGACATTGAAATCGGGGCCCAACTCCAAAATTCCGTGGGAAACGAGGGCCGTTGTTCTTCGCCATGCTCCGCAGTTGCTTGAGAAAGAAGACGCTCAGTGGATTTATGAATTAGGCCATGAGAAAGATTGGATTCGCATAGATCATCTCATAGCAGCGGCACAACTCAATCCGCAAAAAGGCGTGGAATGGTTAAAAAAGGATATCGAGATAAGTAATAAGACCTATTATCAGTCGCGGCGATGTATACTCATGGACGCATTATGGTCCCTTGGCGGCGAATCCCAGATTCCATACATCAAGGACCGCTACTTTGAAGATTCAAAACCGGAGTACAACTCCGGGGGACTCCAGGAAGACCTGATCATTAAACTCGGCAAGAACGGAGGCAAGCTTGCCGCTCCATTGTTGAAGGCCCTAGTTCTTGACAAGCGATTTGCCTCCTTGGGCTGGGCGGCAACGCGCGCCTTTGCCACTAACGCGGCAATCATCTTGGGTGAAGAGACTAAGGAGGTCATGCGATATCTGACTGTTGAGCATCGAATGGGTGTAGGCAGCTTTGAACAGCGCCCGCAGGATCGAGACAAGTATCTGGTTGACACGACGCATGTATTGATGCAGACGGAGGCGTTCCAGATATATCTTCAGAGCGAAGTCCTCAAGCGAAGTCAGGAAACCAATGACACGAAATAACCGCATCGTTGTTCTCATTATTGCATTCGTCGGATGCCTGCTGTGCGTTCAGGGGTCGCTACATGCCCAGAACATTCGCATTCGGTCATCTGCCGATGAAACCACGAAAATGATAGACTCCATGCTGGAAGAGCTTTCTGCCAAAGAACCGCAACTTGTGGCGCGGTGCAATCCGGCCACTTGGACGCCATGATTCGAGCAGTTTACCGAGGGAGGATGCGAGATTCTGGTAAGAAGCGGCTTTCCCAGTCTGCCGGATATGAAACATTTGTCGTGAACCGAAAAACGAACCGAAAAACGGGACAGGTCCAATACTTGCCCCCGCTCTAATTGGACCTGTCCCGTTTTCCGTTCGCAATACTTGCCCCCCGCTCTAATTGGACCTGTCCCGTTTTCCGTTCCCCCGTTTTCCGTTCCCGTTTTTCGTTCCCCGTGAACCAAGGGATTGCTACGCCGCAAGCGGCTTGGACGTGAGGTGATTCAGGAATCCCACACAGGACTCGCCTTCACCTGCCTTCGATCAGCCGCAGGGCGCGCAGCACTTCGGAGATGCTCCACGCCTGCGCCATGCAGCCCACGGCGCGGTGCGGGGCGTCGGCTTCGTAGATTTCGTGCAGTTGGCCGACGCCTTCGTTCATCAGCTCGTCGAGCAGCGGACGCAGCGCCTCCATCGCTTCCCTCTTTGCGGCATCGCTGAACTTGCCCGCCCGCAGCACCGCCTCCACGTAAGGCCCGATCAGCCAGGCCCAGACCGTGCCCTGGTGGTAGCCGCCGTCGCGTTTGAACTGCTCGCCGGTGTAGCGCGGGTGATATTGCGGATGGTCCGCCGACAGGGTGCGCAGGCCCTTGGGGGTGAGCAGTTGCGCCTTCACCGCGGCCAGCACCTGTTTTTGCAGGGTCTGCGGGATGGGGGAGTCGGCCAGGCTCACGGCAAAAATCTGGTTGGGCCTGACTGAATCATCGCGGTGATCGACGCCTTGCTCATCGCTCCAGACGACATCCGCGAGGCAGTTGAGGCTGTCGTTCCAGAAGTTTTTGGCGAAGGAGCGTTTGACCCGTGCGGCGAGCTTGAGGTAGTGATCGCCGACGGGCTTGCGGTCCTTCCCGATCGCCGCCGCCATGCCGGTGAGGCAGGCGTACCAGAGCGCGTTGATTTCGACGGCCTTGCCGCAGCGCGGAGTGAACACGACGCCGCCGCAGGCCGCATCCATCCAGGTGAGTTGCGTGGTGTTGTTGCCGGCGGTGATCAGGCCGTCGCCCGCCATGCGGATGTCGTAGTCGGTGCCTTTGATGTAGGCCTCCATGATCGACTGGCAGGCCCCGCGGAGCCAGTTGGTCCACGAGTCGTGATCCTTGCTCACTTCGACATAGCGCAGCGCCGCCTGGATGAACCACAGGCTGCCATCGACGGTGTTGTAGTGGGCCGCGTTGTCGTCGTAATCATCGAATCGGTTGGGCACCAGGCCGTTGCGGATCGAATCGGCGAAGACCTCAAGCGTGTTGCGGGCTTCGCTGAACCGCCCCGTTTCAATGAGCAGCCCCGGCAGGGCGATGAAGGTGTCCCGGCCCCAGTCGGCAAACCACGGATAGCCCGCGAGAATCGTCGAAAGGTGGCGGCCCTTGATGGTTCGTCCCACCACAAAATCATCCGCCGCGATGGTCAGCGCCTTGCGATACTTCGCCGCCTCATCGCCGGCGCTTTCATTCGCATCGCCCAGATGCCTGAGAATCGGCGCCAGATGTTCCTGCCTGGCGTTGCCCAGACCGGCCATCGGATCCGCGGCGGCATGGCCCAGCGCGACCGTGACCGTCACGATCTGTTGATCCTCTTTCGGATCCAGCGCCACCTCGAACGCGCCGGGGATGAAGTTATCCTCCCGGTCATCCTGGCCTCGCTCGGTTTCGGTGCGATAGACCAGGTTGTACCACCAGTCGCGGGTGCGATCGAACCGGCTTGCCTGCTCGCAGCGAAAGGTCACCGCGACCGCTTCATCGGCCGGCAGCGAAGCCCCGCTTTCGCGCTTGACCGTCACCCCGTCGATGCGGGAGTCGATGGTGAAATGGCCGGCCTGATCCTTGTGCAGCAGGGCGTGAAAGTCGCGCAGCGTGACCATCGGACTCAGGCGAAGCCGGGCCGCTTCGCCCGCTTCGCGCAGCCCGGTGATGACGTAGCGGATCGTGGCCGCCTGCCGCCGCCAGTGGAGGAAGAGTTCGCGGATGAAGACCACCTTGCCGCAGGTGTAGGTCCAGCAGACGGACAGGCCCTTCTGAAACCGGCGGAGCATCGCGTGGCCGGCCGGTGCGAAGGCGTCCGGCTCGCCGTTGCCGCGGCCGGGGAACTGGCAGGTGGTGAATTCGAGTTGGTGCTCGGCATCCCCTTTTTTGATGATGAGCTGTTCGAGCATCTGGTTCAGGGCCACGACCCGGCCCACCGGTGGCCGGGTGGCGGCGATGAGCAGGCCGTGGTACCGCCGCTGGTTCGCCCCGGTGATGGAGCCCATCGAGAAAGCGCCCGTGCCGTTGGTCAGCAGCCAGTCCTGCGACGCCAGGGTGAGGGCGTCCCCTTCGATGGCGAAATCATGGGTGCGCCAGTCGCGGTCGATGGCGACGCCTGTCTGCCACTGATCGGCATCCGAAGAGGGCGGCGTGACGGGCGACGGAGAAGCGACGGCGGAACGCGAACGGGAGGGTGATTTTTTCGTGGCCATGTTCATAGCCATCCTAAGTCGGCAGAGCCGAAAGCTCCAAATCACAAGATGCAAATCTCAAAAGCCCCGCCCGGAAGGGCGCGGGCCAAGGGGTGAGCGACACACGGCTCGTTCACGAATCACAACTCGATTTTCGATGGGAATTCATTTTGTAAGCCTTGGATCCTTTGTTGATTGGACACGCTTTGGTCCGCGCCCTGCTCCGGGGGCCGGGCGGGGCTTAAGCGAAACTCAGGTTTTGAATTGATTCCGCCTTGATTGGAGCTTGTTTGAGATTTGAAATTTGAAATTTGAGATCGGAAGCTTTGCCTTTCATGAAGCGTTGTCAGGCTGTATCGGATGATCCGTCGTTGGTGTCCAATACAATGTGCCGATGCCTCAAGCCTCCGCCATCGAACTTCCGCTGCGTTACACGACCTCTCCCGACTGGGCTGGCCGGGTTCTGGGCAAGCCGCTGGCGTTGCTCAACGATCATGCCCATCTGGAAAAGAAGGCGGCGACCAATGCGCTGGATCTGCTCAACCGCTGGCCGGGACATGAGGATGCCGGGCCGGATGAGAAGGACTTTTCGATGCGGTGGGTGCGTGCGATGACGGCGGTGGCCAGGGATGAGTCGGATCATCTGGGCATCGTGCTTCGGCTGCTGGTTCGCCGGGGCGGCCGGTTCACCAAGTCACACCGGAACCCTTATGCCGCCGCGCTTCATCGGCTTGCAAGACTGGGGCAGGGGCCGCGCGAAGTGATCGATCGGCTGCTCATCAGCGCCCTGATCGAGGCGCGATCCTGCGAGCGGTTCGAGCTGCTTTCGCGGCAATCGGAAGACCGCGAACTGGCCAAACTCTACGGCGGCCTCAGCGCCAGCGAACGCGGACACTATGCCGTGTTCGTGCAACTGGCCCGCGAAATGCCCGGCGGCGGCGATGTCGAAAAACGGTGGAACGAAATGCTCGACGCCGAGGCGAAGATCATCGCGGAGCAGCCGGTGTATGCGGGGATGCACAGTGGGGGAGGGGGAAGGCATTAAGCCGCTTGCGGCTTCGCTCTGTGTTCCTGTCCCCTGTCCCGCAGACGCGCAGCGAGGACGCTGCGGCTACGAATCCCTGTCTCCTGACCTCTTCACCGGGCTGATCTCCCCGTTCGCCGTGTTCGCGGTCAATGGATTATCATTCATGCAATCAACGACCGGGCATTCACAGGCCCCGCCGATTCGAATGTCGAACCCGCCCCCTTGCCGATGACGTATTCATGTCCATGATGACCGATGTCCCTGTAGAGCTTTCCCGTGCCCGGCAGACCGAGCGTTCCTACCGGACGCTTGGCCTGCCTCGCGAGGTCATGCCCCGTCATGTGGCGGTCATCATGGATGGCAACGGGCGGTGGGCCAGGCAACAGGGCCGGGAGCGCACCTATGGGCACGCGATGGGGGCCAAAACCGTCCGCGCCATCGTCACCGAATCGGCCCGGCTCGAACTGGAAGTGCTCACGCTCTACAGCTTCTCCGTCGAGAACTGGAACCGGCCCGCCGATGAGGTCGGGTTTCTCATGGAGCTCTATGTCGAGTACCTCATCAAGGAACGCCGGGAGATGATGGAGAACAACGTCAAGTTCCGGCAGATCGGCAGACGCGAAGGGTTGCCTGGGCCGGTGCTCGATGAACTGGACCGCACCACCGAAGAGACGGCGAAAAACACCGGCCTGACGCTCTGCCTGGCGATCAACTACGGCTCCCGCGCCGAGATCACCGATGCCCTCCGCGACATTGCGGAACAGGTCAAGCGCGGCGAAATCGATCCCGCAGCCATCACCGAACAGACCGTCAGCGATCATCTCTACACCCACGGCCTGCCCGATCCCGACCTGCTCATCCGCACCGCAGGCGAGATGCGCGTCAGCAACTACCTCCTCTGGCAGATCAGCTACGCGGAGCTTTATGTCTCCGAGGTCTGCTGGCCGCAGTTCACGGTGGAGGAGTTTCACAAGTCGCTGCACGCCTACGCCCGGCGAACGCGGAAGTTCGGCGCCGTGGTCGAAGACTGAGCCGCGACTCAACGAGTCGCGGACGTGAACGGCCGCAAGGGGCGCTGCGCAACACTGTTGATCAACGACGGGCGGCCGGCGTCGGGTGGCCGGGGCTGAGCCGTCCGGGTGGCTGGGGCTGAGTCCGCGAAGCCCCGGCCCGGCGACCTTCAGTCTTCAGCCTTCAGTCTTCAGCCTTCAGCCTTCAGTTGCTTCACCTTGCTTCGTGCGCCGGGCCGGGGCTTGCGCAAAGCCTCCAGCCCCAGCCACCCGACGAAATCCCAAATCCCAAATCCCAAATCCCCAATCTCCTACGCCTGTTTTCCGCGTTCCTTCGCCCGCCGTTGCAGCTCCGCGTTGATGAAGCCCATGATGTGACCGTCAAGGACGTTCATCGGGTTGCCTTCCTCGTAGCCGGTGCGGGTGTCCTTCACGCGGTTGTCGTAGATGACGTAGCTGCGGATCTGCGTGCCCCAGCCCATCTTCAGTTCGCCGCCCTTGGCCGCGTCGAGTTCCCTGGCGCGTCGTTCTTCCGCGAGCAGTTCGAGCTTGGCCTGAAGGATCGACATGGCCCGGCTCTTGTTCTGTCCCTGATCGCGATAGACCGAGCAGACGACCATGATGTTCGTCGGCTTATGCACCAGCCGGATCGCGCTGGCGACCTTGTTGACGTTCTGCCCGCCGGGGCCGCTGGCGCGGACGAAGGCGGTCACTTCCAGTTCGCCTTCGGGAATCTGCACCTTGCCCTCGTCGGCGAACTCAGGCACGATTTCAACGGTGGCGAAGCTCGTCTGCCGCTTGCCCTGGGCGTTGAAGGGTGAGACGCGCGCCAGGCGGTGCGTGCCGCGCTCGGTGGAGAGATAGCCGAAGGCGTTTTCGCCTTTGACATAGAGGGTGATGTCCTTGATGCCCGCGTCTTCGCCGTAGTTTTTATCAACTTCGGAAAGGTCCCAGCCCATCGATTCGCCGAACTTCATGTACATGCGTGCGAGCATCTCGGCCCAGTCCTGGGCCTCGGTGCCGCCTTCGCCCGCATAGACGGACAGGTAGCAGTTGCGGCTGTCGTACTTGCCGCTGAGCAGTGAAAGGGTTTCGACCTTATCGACGAGAGCGTAGAGGCCGTCGATCTGCGAATCGACATCCTCGCGTGCCGAGTCGTCGTTGGCCTCGGTCGCCATCTCCCACATGAGCCTGGCATCATCGATCGCGTCGATCGCCTTGGTGAGCGGATCGATCTGAGCCTTGAGCTGGCGCACCTCGGCGACGACCTTGTTGGCCGTGTCGGCGTTGTCCCAGAAGCTCGCATCGCTCATGCGTGCTTCGAGCGTCTTGAAATGTTG
This sequence comes from uncultured Phycisphaeraceae bacterium, assembly GCA_964649195.1. GTDB lineage: Bacteria > Planctomycetota > Phycisphaerae > Phycisphaerales > Phycisphaeraceae > JTS-RE9. The sequence goes on along the minus strand of CAZYPK010000096.1, from coordinate 2,457 downwards.
CAGCTTTTTATCGTAGTTAAAGAGAGTCGCGGATCGTTAAAATCCGCGCCTCAAGCGATGAAAGAATGCCGGGGATGTTTTGGTGTTGCATGGAAGGAGCAGAATAGGAAGATCGGGGAAAAACCACAAACGGTGCGGCGCATCGAGAAAAAAATCCGTTGTTCACACGCACAGGGGCCGACTATACTTTCCGCATGTCCGCCATCACTTCACCACGTCCGTTTCAGGTCGGCACGCTCGGCTGGACCGCCGCCGACCTCGACCGCCCCGACATTGCCCGGCAGTGGGACATGGGCCGGTACGAAATTGTTGAGGGAGTGCTCACCGATATGGCCGCCGCCTACTTCAAGCATGGAAACGCCTGGCTGGAGTTGATCCTCCAACTCGACAGGCAATTCGATGAACGGGGGATCGAAGGCGGCTTTGCCAATGAACTGGACATCATCATCGACGAGCAGCGTGTCATCCGCGCCGATGTGGCCTTCATGACCCCGCAGGATCAGGCGGCCCAAATCCGCGCGGTGGCCGAGCATGGCCGCCCCGACCCGGATCGTTCGCGCATCTATGTCCCGCCCACGCTCATCATCGAATCGGTCAGCCCCGATCATGAGCGCCACGATCGCGTCACCAAGCGTCGCTGGTATGCCGAGTTCGGCGTGCCCAACTATTGGATCATCGATGCCTACCGCAAGACGCTCGACTGTTTTCACCTGGTCGATGCGGCTTACAAGGAGGATGCCGCCGGCCGGGAGCGTGGCGTGCTGCAACCTCAGGCATTCTCCGGGATCAGCATCACACTCGAACGTCTGTGGCGTGAATGAAGTGTTTTCAATCGCCCCCCGATCGCATCCGGCACGGGCAGGCGGCGGACCGCGGCCTGCCCGTGCCACACGGAATTTCAAACTGGCCCACGACCCACACACGACCCCGCGAGACGTGTCATGCATCCGGCGAGGTTGCCGAGTCGTCGGGGGGGTGTCGATGTGGTTGCAGGGCTGAAATACCCCGACGGTTCGCAGAGCCTCACCATCGGGCTTGGGGCGGCATCACTTGACAACCATCGCGATCGCATCGCACAACGGCCTCATGTTGCTCTCCGTCATGCCCGCCACGTTGATGCGCCCGCTGCCCACGATGTAGATTGAGAAGTTCTCCTTCAGCGCTTTCACCTGATCCTTGTTCAGGTTTGAAAACGAGAACATGCCGTTCTGCTTCGTGATGAAGTCGTTGCCCGCCGGGGCGAGCTTCACGCCGCGATGGTTGAGCGATTCAACGAAGAGCGTTCGCATCTTGTGAATGCGGTCGCGCATCTGCTTCACTTCATCGATCCACTTCGCGTGCAGGGCGGGATCGGTGAGGATGGCGGTGACGATCAGGCCGCCGTGCGCCGGGGGGTTGGAGTAGTTGGAGCGAATGACGATCTTCACCTGGCTCAAAACTTTCTCAGCCGTCGCGGCGTCGGCGGCGACGATGGTCACCGCGCCGGTGCGTTCGTTGTAGAGGCCGAAGTTTTTGCTGAAGCTGGAGACCACGATCATCTCCGGGCACTTGTCGAGCAGGATCGAAAGACAGGCCGCATCTTCGCGGACGCCCGTTGCAAAGCCCTGATAGGCGAAATCAACCAGCGGCAGCCCGCCGCGATCCGTGATGGTTTGTGCGATGAGTTTCCATTGGTCGATCGTGGGATCGACGCCCGTCGGATTGTGGCAGCAGCCGTGGAGCAGCACCACATCACCGGCGCTGATCGCGCCCAGGGCTTCGATCATCGCCTCGAACTTCAGGCCGTTGGTCGCACCATCGAAGTAGGGATACGTCTTCACCAGATGACCTGCGGATTGAAAGATCGCTTCGTGATTGGCCCATGTCGGATCGCTGATCCAGATGGTGAGCCGGCCGTGGTTCTTGCGCAGGTAGTCGGCGGCGACGCGCAGGCCGCCGGTGCCGCCGGGGGTGTGGCTGGTGGCGCAGCGTTTGGACTGAACGATTTCGTGATCGCCAAAGAGCAGCGCCTGCACCGCGGCGTTGTAGGCCGGCGAACCGTCGATGGGCATGTACCCCTTGCTGGCTTCGGTGGCGAGAATGCGCTTCTCCGCCTCCTTCACGCAAGGCAGCACGGGCGTCTTGCCCGCCGCATCCTTATAGACGCCGACGGAAAGGTTGATCTTTCCCGGATTGGGATCCTTGGCGAAGGCGTCGCCGATGCCCAGGATCGGATCAGGCGGGGCGAGTTGGACAGTCTGAAACATGGCGGGATTCCTGCATTCACACGGCAATCAAAGGTCTGCCGGGCGGGAAAGGTTAGCAGGAATGGGGGGAAATGGAAGTTTGAAACAGGATCAGTCAGGGCAAAAGCCTATGGCGGGAGAGCGGAAGCCTCCGGCCGGAAAGACGAGGCTCCTGCCGGGGGGCGAGGCTCCCGCTGGGAGGGCGAGGCTCCCGCCGAGCCGTTCGTTTGCG
>CAZYPK010000095.1:0-19494 GCA_964649195.1 uncultured Phycisphaeraceae bacterium | reverse complement strand
CGCAAACGAACGGCTCGGCGGGAGCCTCGCCCTCCCAGCGGGAGCCTCGCCCCCCCATATGCTTTTACCCTGTGTTCGGAACTGATTCACCACTCCTGCTCTCTCATGTATCATCACACTTGGGATCATTTTGCCGGGGCTTTATCATTGCGTGCATGTGTCGGATCTCGTGGCATTCATCGGAGGCGGTCATGTTCAAGCACATTCCGAATCTGGCGGTGGTGTTGCTGTTCTGTCTGATCGGGTCGGCCAATGGTGATGCTCCGAAGAAGGTGGAGGCGACGGAGCCGAAGCTTGAGATCGTCAAGGCCGTGTTCGGGTCCGGTCGCGCGGCGGTCGATTGCACCGAACGGATCCGCGAGATTCTCCAGAATCGCGAGGCGGTCTCCACCATCACCACGTCCGGGCTGGGCCTGAAGAACCCGCGCGGGCTGTTTCGTGACAGGCTTGTCATCAACTACCGCGTGGATGGCCGCGAGGGCACGCTCACGTTGAACAATGCCGATCGGGTGAAACTGCACGAAGCGATTTTGAAGAGCGCCAAGGCCGGCGCTGCGTCGGAACCGGTCAAGCCGCCGGCGCCGGCGCCGCCGCTGTCGCCCGCCAACAAGGAGCCTGCGAAGTCCGTCGAACCCGCGAAGGCGAAAAACGTCCCCGCCCCCGTCCCCGCCCCCACTCCCGCTCCCGCCAAGCCGGCCGTGACTCCGGTCGCGGCCAACACCGGCGACGAGGCGACCATCGTGGAGCTTCCCGAACCACTCTCGGCGTTTCATCTGGGCGGCGGCGGGCGGTACATCATCTGCCAGTTGCCCAACGCGAAGATGTTGGCGGTGGTGGACATCACCGTGGGCAGGATTGTGAAAGAGTTGCCGTTGCCATCGGACGACGCGCGCTTCGTCGCCGGTCATGATTCGCTGCTCATCATTCAGCCCGCGCAGGGTCTGGTGCAGTCCTACGCGCTCTCCACCTTCGCGCGCACGGGCATCGGCAGGCTGCCGGCCGGGCCGATCAAACACCTGCGCATGGGTTACGCATCGAGCGGGCCGCTGTGGGTCTGGTCGCCGGGCAAGGAAATCTACGCGGTTGACACGGCGACTCTCAAGCCGCTCGCGCTGCGCGGCGTGAAGCGCAACGGCGAGGAACGACACGATTACGACATCCGCGTATCGCCCGACGGCAAGACGCTGACGACATGGCACGGCGGCCTCGGACCCACGGGCTTCGAGTTGTCGCGGCTGCAGGGCAACACGCTGATCGATGCCGGTTCCGAAGGCGGATACAGCCACAACGGACGCTACTTTCAGCCCAACGCCAACGGCAGCCTGATGCTCTGCCGCGTGTCGGGGGGATTCGTTCTCTCGGGCGATCTGAAGCCCAGGCAGTGCGACCTGCTGAAGGATGCCTATCCGATCGTGACCGCAGATCCCCGCTATTTTCTGGGGGTCAAGCCGTTCGACGAGCGGCAGATCAGGGGCCGCAACGCGCCGAAGCCGACGATCCGCGTGCAGGTGTTCGCGGCGTCGAATCTTCAGCCGATCTACACGATGGACAACGTGGAGCTGAATCTGCGGTCGAAGGAGCCTTCGGTCGTTTTCCTGCCGAAGGAGAAGCTGCTGGCGGTGATCCCGGAGATGCCGGACCGCGTGGTCATTCGGAAGCTGGACCTGACGGACCTGGCGGCGGGCGGAGGCGGCAAGCTGGCGGTGACCTCGGTGCCGCCCACGACGGCGGCGCCCGGCTCGAACTTCGAGTACGACATCGACGCGATACCGGGAACCGGATTGATCTACAAACTGGAGGCGGGGCCAAAGGGGATGAAGGTTTCGCCGCAGGGCAAGGTGACGTGGAACGTGCCGGCGAAGCCGGAGCAGAAGAGCGAGAGCGTGATCATCAGCGTGCGCGACGCGAAGAAGAACGAGGTGCTGCACACGTTCGACCTGGACCTGGCGCGATCGACCGCCGACGCCGGCGCTGCGCCCGGCAAGATGGTGCCGGAGAAGAAACCTACTCCGGGGGCTACGGGCACGGTGGACGATCCCGCGTTGGCGCGCGATGAAGGCAAGTTCGCGCAGGCGGGCAAGGATCGGCTGGAACTGCCCGACGGCGAGATTCGCGTGACGCCCGGTCTGGGAAAGAAGTGGCTGGCGCTGGCGGGCAACCAACTGGCGATCGTCGGCGGCGACGGCGTGACGCTGGAGAAAACCATCAAGCTCCCCCATGCCTACACCGCCATCGGCGAGCGCGACGCCTACTACGTCGCCGTCAACTCCAAGCCGATGTCGATCGACATCATCGACAAGAAGAGCCTGAAAGTGATCCGCACGCGCAAGCTGCCGTATCAGGAGATGCGCGATGTGCAACTGCATCCGACGCTGCCGCTATCGTATGTGTCGTTCAAGGCGGCGGCAAAGATTCCGCGCTACCGCTTCGTCGTCTTCAATGAACGCACCACCGAGGCCGATGAGAGCGAGGAATTCCTGGGCACCTGGCTGGCGATCGATCCGCGCGGCGGGTTCCTCATCAGCGGCTACAAGGACATCTACCAGCGCGGGCACGACATCATCGCCAATCCTGATCGCTGGCACGTGGTGCCCAGCTACGGCAACATCGACTGGCTGATCCGATACAAGCTGGACGCGGCGGGCATGCCCAGCGTGACGGATCTGAAAGTCGATGCCGGCGGCAACGGCCACGGCATCCGGCTGTCGCCCGATGGCGCACGGATCACCTACCTCTCCTTCACCGGCACGCCGCTCTATTCGAAAAACCTCTCCGGCTGGAACACCGCCGACTTCAAGAAGCTGCCCGTCGGCTACGTCCTGAAAGATAAAGCGTCCGCGATCGACCTGGACTTCCATCCCATCCTCCCGTTGGCCGTCGCACCCGCCGCCGATGGCGCGATCTTCTTCCACCGCGAGTCGGGCGAAAACGAAGACCGCATCGCCCCGGCGTCCGATGCGCTCGCGGGCGTCAAGCCATCGCGGGCATGGTTCTCCCCGGACGGAAAGCACGCGGTCGTGATGATCAAGATCAATGAGGTGAACCACCTGCACAAGCTGCCGCTGAAACTGAGCAAGGAGGAGCAGGCGGCCATCCAGAAAGGACCGGAACCGCGCCGCGAGCCGCCGGCCAGGAATGATCCGACGAAGCTGAAGGTGTGAGGGCGGAAACTGCGGACGCGCAGCGAGGACGCTGCGGCTGTGAAGCTGCACAACGCGCAGCGAGGATGCTGCGGCTTTGAAACTGCACGAACGCGCAGCGAGGACGCTGCGGCTGTGAAACTGCACAACGCGCAGCGAGGACGCTGCGGCTTTGAAACTGCGGACGCGCAGCGAGGACGCTGCGGCTGTGAAGCTGCGGACGCGCAGCGAGGGCGACGGCGTTCCGTGTGTGACGTTTGTATGGTCTGGACCAGCGCGTCTTCAAGGCATGATGGAAGATTTTTTCGATCGGGTTGTCCCGCTTCGGGATCAAGGTATGACCCTCCTGAGTGTTCGATGATTCCTTGCCTTCTCGATCGGGAGATCAATCTCATGAGACATCGCCTTCCTGTTTTTGTTGCGGCCCTGGCCCTGGTCATCTGTCAGAGCGCCAGCGCGATCACCATGACCCTGTCGGCCACGCCTTCGGACCTGTCGTCGCTCACCGTTGGCGACTCGTTCCAGATTGATGTGCTGCTTGGCGACCTCAACGGCGAATCCCTTGCGTCCCTCGGTGGAGCGATCCTGTTTCCTTCGGCTCAGTTGGGCGTGCCGGGCGGTGAGGTGGCCGGTGTCATTGTTCCTGACGCCTCCGACCTGTTTCTCACGCCGCTTCCGGGCATGATGGATGCCATGTTCTTTGCGTTTGCGGGCGGCAACATCACGGATGAAGGCGTCTTCTATTCCTTCACTCTCACGGCTCAAGCCGCGGGTTCGGGCGTGATCCAATTCGATCTGCCGAGTCTTTTCGCGGAGGATGAGCAACTGAATCCGATTTTCGACATCGGCACCAATGAGTTGTCCTTCACCATCGGGGAGAGCACCGGCGGGGCCGCCGTTCCCGAACCTGCGACCGCCGGTCTGGGGTTGATGGGTCTGATGGGCCTGGTGATTCGCCGTCGGCAGACTCGCTGATCGCGCCTGGCGCCAGCGGAACATTCACATTGCATTACGACAAGGGCGGCCATCGGGCCGCCCTTGTTTATTGCCCGCCGGGGGAATCGCCCCACAATTTTTCGCATCATTTTCGTTGAATGATGCCGCCGCATTCGCTATCCTGCGGGTGATTTTCATCCGGTTTGGTGTTCCTGGAGGGAGTTGGCGATGTCGCAAACGTCACGGAGTTACGGGCTGTTGCAGAAGGCCCTGGGGCTTCTGCTTCGCAAGGAAAGATATCGGCGCTGGTGTGAGATGCTTGGCATGTCCGTGCCTGAGCGCGGTGTCGAGCGCGTGCGGAGTCATGCGGATGTTCATCGCCATTCGCTGGAAACACTCGAGCCGCGCCTGCTGATGCATGGGGACCCGCTGGCGACCGTTTTTGCCCGGCTTGATGGAGTCATCCCATCGTCCGGGGCGCCCGGGGCGGCGGCGATGATCGACATCAACATCACCGATCGGGAGTTTGCCACGAGTCGCGGTTCGGTCGTGCTCGGGTTCGAGGTTCATCCTGCCGGCGGCAGCCAGATCGACCCGGCGGCGGTGATCATTCGTGACGCCGGCGGCGCGGTCGTTGCGCCTTACTCGGCTCAGCACGACCTGCCGGGGTCCATCGACAGTTACACGCTGATCGAACTGCCGATGGGCGGTTCGTACACCATCGAGGTCGCAGACCAGAATGGTTCCACCGGGGGTTCCGGGGGATTCGTGGTGGATGTTCATCTCATCGGCGATCTCGATGGCAATCGCACGGTGGATGTCAACGACCGCAACGCGCTGACCGCGCTCATCCGCGATCGTCAGTATCTGCCGGAGGCCGACGCCAACCGTGATGGTCTGCTGCTTTCGCTGGACACTTCGATGCTGCTGCGCAATGTCGGAAGCGACGCGCTGGTGACGCCGTTGGACCTGGGCGTGTCGCTCGATCCCGGCGCCCAGGTCGTCATCAGCGGCGAACCTTTCACCAACATTGCCGGCCAGATCGTTGAAGGCGTCACCAGCCCCGGCGCGGTGGTCATGCTGGATGTTGACAACGATGGTGTTTTCGATGCGAGCGTCACCGCGTCGGGCGATGGCGCGTTCGATTTCCCCGTCACGCTTGCCGAAGGCGGGAACACACTGGTCATCCAGGCCGGCGACTCTTTCGGGCAGATCCGGGTTGCAACGCTCGCCATCTCGCTCGACACCACGCCGCCGGCCGTCGGCGTTCCCGACCTGATCGATGCAAGCGACACCGGGGCGAGCCAGGCCGACAACATCACCCGCGACAACACGCCCACGTTTTCCGTGACGGCTGATCCGGGCAGCATCGTGAAGCTGTTCGTTGATGGCGATGAGACGGCCACTCAGGTTGCCGATGCATCGGGGCAGGCGCTGTTCACGATCACAACGCCTCTGGCCGATGGCGATCATCTCATCAGCGTGTCGGCATCCGACCCGCTGGGGAACACCGGCGCGTCATCGGCGCTGTCCATCACCATCGATACGATCGCTCCCGCGCTGTCGCTGTTTCTGTTTGCAGGTTCCGATACCGACCCCATAGGCGACAACATCACCACGCTGCCGGCCGTCACGCTCATCGGCACGGCTGAAGATGGATTGGATGTTCTGCTCTTTGCGGCGGGAGACCTGACCCAGCCGATCGCCACCACGACGGCCAATGGCGGTGCGTTTGCGTTTGATGATGTCGCGCTGGCCCTGGGCCTGAGCGCCTTCATCGTCCGCTCGACCGATGGCGCGGGAAACACCGGCGAAGCAAGCCTGGACATCACACGCCAGGAGGAGGATGAAGATCCGGCTCCGGCCACGCTGCGCGAGGAGGCGAACTTCCACGTCGCGTTCAGCACGACGTTCACCGTGCCTGATTCGCCTTCGACTCTGGCGGTGACCTTCGCGGACCTGCAATTCGATGCCGACGATGACTTCATCAGGGATGCGTTCGAGATCGCGCTGGTCGATGGCGCGGGCAGGTCGCTGGTTCACACCATCGGCGGCGGCCTGCTCGATGCGGCGTTCAATCTCACCGAAGGTGAGCCGCCGCTGCTGGGCGTCAACACGCAGCTTGCCGGCCAGACGGTGCTGATCGATCTGATGCACATCGCCGCCGGCACGCAGGCCACGCTGATCGCCAGGCTCATCAACAACGACGCCGACACCACCACCTCCGTGCGCATCGAATCCGTTCAAGTGCTCGACGACGGCGGACTGGGCACGCCCAACGGAGCACCCGCGGCGCCGCTGGCATTGGTCGCCGATGCTTCAACCATCGACTTCGCCTCCCTCTCCGATGTCACGCCCAGCCTGCTGCCGCGGTTCCGCACGACCACCTTCGGTGAAAGCGCGGACAACCTCCAGGTGAAGCTGTCATTCGTGAACGCGGGGAGTTTCCTGATCGATGCGCCGATCATCGCCGTCGTGAAGAGCCTGAGCGATCCGAGCGTCTCCGTCCGCAATGCGCATGGCATGACTCCCGACGGCCTGCCTTATTTCATCATCGGCGCCAATGCGACCGGAACGCTTTTGCCCGGCGATGAATCCGTCATCGGCTCGCTCAGCTTCGCCAATCCGCAGCGCGTTCAGTTCACTTACGATCTGCTCATCCTGGGCCGGGTCAATCGCGCCCCGTCGATCATCAGCGAGCCGATCACCGAAGCGCGGGCCGGTGTCGCGTACCGGTACGACATCAACGCCATCGACCTTGATGGCGATGACCTGACCTTCGCGCTGCTCGCCTCGCCGGCGGGGATGACGATTGACGCGGCGACCGGCCTGATCCAGTTTCAGCCGGCGGCCGGCGATGTCGGCCGGCAGGATGTCCGCGTGTTGGTGAGCGATGGCCGCGGAGGCGGTTCGGAGCAGGCGTTCACGCTGCTGGTGCGCGAGAGCATTCCCAATCGTCCGCCGGCGCTTCTGGCCGCGCCGCCGGTGGAAGCGCGGGTCGGCACGCTTTACACCTACGATGTCGATGCGTTTGACGTGGATGGCGATGCGCTGACCTTCGCGCTGATCGATGCGCCGGCCGGCATGGCGATCGATGCAGTCACGGGCGTGATCACCTGGACGCCCGCGGCGGACGACCTGGGCGAACATGCGGTGCAACTGACAGTGAGCGACGGTCAGGACGGCGCGACGCAGAGCTTCGCCATCGTCGTGCTGCCGGCGGCGGGCAACAGCGCTCCGATCATCATCACCACGCCGACCGTGACCTTCAATCTGCCCGGCATTCCCACTGCGCCGCTGGGCGATGTCGATCCGATCGCGATCGATCTGAACCTCTCGCCCGGCGAGCTGGTGGTGCGCACCATTTCGATCACCCTGCCGGATGACGCCGATGACGCAGGCTTCGCGGACATCATCATCACGGTGGACGAATCCGGCTCGATGGCGGGCGAGCACGCCTTCATCGCCGAGATGGTGCTGCAACTGAACGCGGCGCTGGAAGCGCGCGGCATCGGCCCCAACCGCTTCGCGCTGGCGGGGTTCACCTCGTCGGTGCGCATTTTCAACATCGATCAGAACATCGAGGCCACGAATGTGAGGATCGATGTGTTCGGTCCCGACGGCTCGCTGGTGGACACGATCAACGTCGTCGATCCTGACACGCGGTTCTTCAGGGATGTCACCTTCAACACGATGCTGCCGGTCGATGGCGAGTACACATTCATCGTCCGCGCCCTGAACGCCGCGAATCTGACCTTTGACCGCGACATCACCACGGCCAACGACACGCCCGTCACGGTGAGCGGGCTTGATGTCGTTCACACCGGCACGCTCGCCCAAGGCCAGTCGCAGGTATTCGATCTGTCGCTCAACGCGGGGATGATGATTTATATCGATGAACTGGGCGGCGGCTCGCAGGCGAGAGTGACGCTGGCCGGGCCGACCGGCGATGCGCTGCTCAACGCCGAAGTGTTATCGAGCGATCGCCGGTTCATCCGCATCCCTCGCAGCGGCGGCTACACGCTTTCGGTGAGCAACCCGACCGCATCGGCGCAGTCGTTCAACTTCCGCGTGCTTGACGCCGATGCCGCGCTCCTTGCGGATGACACGCCCACCGGCGGCACGCTCGCTCCGCTGGAGGCGGCGCTCTTCGCTTTTGAAGGCGTGGCGGGCGACATCATCCGGCTCGACAACCTCGGCCCCGCCGGCGCTCAATGGGGCCTGTTCAGCCCCGCCGGGACGCGCCTGATCAACGACCTGAGCGGCTTCCAGAACATCACCGCCGCCATCGAGGTGACGCTCGGCGGCACGGGCACGCACTATGTCGCGGTGATCAACGGCTCCGCCACGCTCACGCGCGACTTCAGTTTCACGATGCACAAGGCCGAGACACCGGTGACGGCGATCAACCTCGGCGAGACCTTCAGCGGAACAATCGCCGCCCCGGGTGATCAGGCTTATTTCAGCTTCCAGGGCACGGCGGGCCAGCGCGTCTATTACGACGGCTTCGAAGGCATCGTGCCGACGCTTCTCGCGCCCGACGGCAGCAGCGCGGGCATCGCCGCGAACAACCCGATCGACTTCCGCGAGCCGGTCACGCTTGCCCAGACGGGCACGTATCTGCTCGCGTTCAATCCCGTGGGCGGCGCGACTGGCGCTTTCACCGGCCGGCTGCTCGACGTGGCCGACGCCGCGCCGCTGCAACTGGATGCGGACACCCTCGGCACCTTTGCGATCGGACGGGAGACCACACTCTTCACCTTCGACGGCACCGCCGGCCTGCGGCTGTTCCTCAACAGTGCGACAGGCGCCACCGGCGAGTTCGATCTGTTCGACGCGAACAACAACCTCATCGCCGGAAACACGCTTTCGCAGGGCGCGGGCAACATCGTCCTGCCGCAGGACGGGGCGTATGTGCTGGCGATTCAAGGCACGGGCGCGGCGGGCAACGGCTTCAACTTCCGCCTGAGCACGCCTGAAACGCACATCGTTCCGCTGACCCTGGGCGAGGAGATTCACGGGGCTGTCAGCGAGGCCGGCGAGCGGTTCCACTTCACCTTCGAAGGCGTTGCCGGGCAGGTCGTGTATTACGACGGCGGACTCAGCGGCGTGAACCACAGCAATCTCGACGCCCGCATCGTCACCCCCGGCGGCCAGACCTTCGCCTCCAGCGTCACCGCGGCGGCGTTCAACGACATCAGCCCGATCGTGCTCACCGAGACGGGCACGTATTACGTGCTCATCAACGGCGAAGGCAGCTTCACCGGCGGATTCGGCTTCAGGCTGCTCGATTCCGCCGCCGCGCCGGTTCTGAACCTGGCGGGCAACAGCAGCGGCACGCTCGCCAACGGCCGCGCGACGCAGTTGTTCCGCTTCGAGGGCGTCGCCGGTCAGCGATTGAACTTCGACAGCCTCAGCAGCAGCGGCACAGGCCGGCTGAAGATTTACGAACCCGACGGCTCGCAGCACGAGGACCGGGCGCTGAGCGCCGACTTCACCACCGTCTTGCCTTCGACGGGCACGTACATCCTCGCCATCGAAGGACAGAGCGCCACGCCGGTCAGCTTCAACTTCGATGTCAGCGACATCACCGCCGCGCCGATCGCCAACACCGGCTTCGATACGCCGATCAGCGGCACGATCGCGGCGGGTGCGTCGCAGGTGTTCCACTTCGACGCCTCGGCGGGCACCTTTGTGATGTACGACGCACTGCTCAACGGCATGCCGGCCACGCTGCGGGTGACGCTGACTTCGCCCGGCGGCGCGAACATCATCAACAACATCGCCGCGTCCACCCTGCGCAATGCGCTGGACCTGCTGCCGGAGTCGGGCGTCTACACGCTCACGCTCAGCAGCACCGCCGCGACCGAGCAGCCCTTCGCGTTCCAGCTCATCGATGCCGGCGCCGCGACGCCGCTGGTATTCGACACGCCGACCGCCGGCTCGATCGCTCCCGGCCTGGGCATGAAGCTGTTCCGCTTCACCGCCAGCGCCGGCGAGCGCATCACGTTCGTCAGCAGCGCAGCCGGTTCAGGCACGTGGGGCATCACGGGAATCGACGGCAGCCAGGTGATGACCTTCAGCAGCCTGACGAATGACCGGGTGCTCGATGTGCCCGCCGACGGCGCCTACACGCTCATCCTGCGCGGGGATAGCGCAGCCGGCCCCGTGGCGTTCGATTTCACCGCGCTGTCCAATGAGCGGACGACCACGCCCGTCACCGTGGGCAGCGTCATCAGCGGCGCGCTGAGCGAGCCGGGCGAACGGGACTACTACACGGTGGACCTGATCGCGGGCCAGACGATCTACTTCGACGGCCTGACCAGCGACGACGTGTTCGGCATCGACAAGCGCATCCTCGATCCGCTGGGCCAGCAGGTCGCGTCGAACAACGCAACGGATGACGTGATGCTGCGGGTCGAAACGACGGGCACATATCGCATCGAGATTTTCGGCCAGAGCGTCGGCGTCGTGGGGGCGTACAGCTTCGAGTTGGAGGATGTGTCGATCGCCGCCGCGATGCCGCTGGATGTGGTGCAGTCCATCGCGCTGAGCAACGGCCTCGATACGCAACTGTTCTCCTTCACCGCCGCGGCCGGCGACCGGCTGTTCTTCGATACGACGGCGAGCAGCGGGCCGGCGACCGGCACGCTGCGGTTGTGGGGGCCGGATGTCCGCGAGGTGGACAGCCGGAACTTCGGGACGGATTTTGAAACGGTGATCAACACCGCCGGCACGTACATCGTGCAGGTGCAGGGCCGCAATGCGAACGGCGCGGCATCGATCAGCTTCAACATCATCACTCCGCAGACCGTCACCACAACGCTGAACCTGGGCGACATCATCATCGGGAGCATCAGCGAAATCGGCGAGCAGGATGTCTTCACCTTCACCGGCACGAAGGGCCAGGAGCTTTACCTCGACGGCCTCGGCGGCACGGCAAACTTCTCCTTCGATATCTTCACCGAGCTGAACCGGTCGGTGTTCAGCGGCAATCTGATTTCATCCGGCAGCGACGCCGGCCTGTTCGCGCTGCCGATGGACGGCACCTACCGCATCGTGATCGACGGCGCAGGCGCCACGACGGGCGACTATTCGTTCCGCCTGATCGATGCGGATGCCGCGCCGATCATCACCGACCTGCTGGCGGGCGCGATTCACTCCAACATCGCCGCCGAGGTGTTCCGCGTGCAGGGCAGTGCGGGCGATGTCGTCACCTTCGAACGCAACCGCGATTTCCGCGCCTTCGGCACCGCGCAGGAAGTCTCCGATCTCACCTCCGTTCTCCAAGTCGGCTTCGTCGGGACCGAGGATGGCTACGCCGCGATGGCTTCATCGCTCGCCCTCGCATCGGAGTTCAGGCCCGGCGCCGCCCGCAACATCATTCTCATCACCGATGAAGACCGCGATAACACCGACAGCAGCCTGACCTTCGTCTCGATGCTTGAACTGCTCGAGGCCAACAACGTGCTTCTGAATGTCATCGTCGATGGCAACTTCGCGGACAGTCTCGGCAACGTCGCCATCGGCATGGACAGCGACGGTCGCTCATTCGTCGCCGACGGCAGCGGCGGGTTCATCATCGATCCCGCCGGCGTTGCGACGGGCGGCTTCGGCGCCACCCTGGCGGATTACATCCACCTCGCCTTCGCCAACGGCGGCGGGGCGTTCGATCTGAAACAGCTCCGCGCCGGCGGCGATCCGGCCCTGTCATTCGCCCATGTCTTCATCGAGATCAAGGCCGAGGAAATCCTTCAGCAGCTCGGCAGGCTCGACGTGATCGCCTCCGACCCAAGCGTCATCATCGAGAACCTCACCGGCGAGCTCAATGGCATCGGCGCCGATGACAGCGCTTCGTTCGACATCCGGTTCACCGGCGACGGCATAAACCGCGCGTTCGATCTGCTCTTCATCAGGCCGCAGTCGGGCGTCATCGTCGGCTCGATTCCCGTCACCTTCAACAACGACTACACCTACCACGCCGCCGCCCTCGATCCCGACGGCGATGACATCACCTTCGCGCTGGCCGCCGGTCCGGCCGGCGCGACGATCGATCCGACAACCGGCCTGCTCACCTTCGAGCCTTCCGTGGCCGGCGTGTTCGACTTCATCATCGAAGCCCGCGACACGCAAGGCGGCGTCACCACGCAGGCGTTCACGCTGAATGTCACCCTTGGCCGGCCCAACAACGCACCGATCATCACCTCGCCGCCGCCGGCGCAGGCTGTCATCGGCCAGCCGCTGGCGCATCAGGTCATCGCGGACGATGCGGATGGTGATGCGCTTTCGTACTTCCTGCTGCAAGCGTCTCAGGGCATGGCGATCGATCCGATCACCGGTCTTCTGACATGGACCGCCGCGGGCAATCAGCTTGGCGCCAATGATGTGGAACTGCTCGTCATCGACGGACAGGGCGGGCAGGCCGTGCTGAATTTCAGCATCGAAGTCGTGGCCGATGCCGACAACCACGCGCCGATCTTCATCACCGCGCCGCCTGGCGAGGCGTTACCCGATGAACTGTTCACGTATCACGCACAGGCCGCCGATGCCGATGCCGATCCGCTGACGTATGACCTGGCGCTGGCGCCGCAAGGCATGGCGGTGGATGGCGCCACCGGCAGGATCGTCTGGACGCCCGCGGCCGATCAGACGGGCATTCACCAGATCATCCTGCGCGTGCGCGACGGCCGCGGCGGTCACGCGCTCCAGGTCTTCGATCTCGCGGTGGCCGGCGACAACAGCGCGCCGATCATCACCTCGCCGCCGCCGACCGTCGCGGTTGTCGATCAACCCTGGCAGTATCAGCCGGCGGCGCAGGACGCCGAGGGCGATGCGATCTCTTTCCGGCTCGACGCGGCGCCGCCGGGCATGTTCATCGACGGCACCACGGGGCTGATCACCTTCACGCCCGCTCTCGCGCAGGTCGGCGATCAGCAGGTCATCCTCGTGGCCCGTGATGCGCGAGGGGCCGAGTCTTCGCAGACCTTCACGCTGAGTATCTTCGAGGCGAACGACAATCTCGCCCCGGTCATCACCTCCTTGCCGCGCGATCATGTGGCCCTTGGCAGAACGTATCTTTATCGCGTTGTCGCGGAGGATGCGGATGGCGATCAGATCCTGTTCTCGCTCGATCAAGCGCCGCTGGGCATGACGATTTCCAGCGACGGTCTGATCACCTGGAACCCCGCGCCTTCGCAGTTTGGTGACAACGCGGTCACCGTGCGCATCAGCGACGGGCGCGGCGGCATTGCCGTGCAATCCTTCACCATCGATGTGCGCTCGCAGGCAATCAACACGCCGCCGGTGATCACCTCCACCGCCCCCGTTTCCGCCATCGTCGGCCAGCCGTTCGGTTACGACCTCACCGCGACGGATGCGGAAAACGATCCGGTCATCTTCCTGCTCGCCCAGTCGCCGGCGGGCATGTCGATCGAGCCGCTCACCGGCAGGCTGCGCTGGAATCCGAAGCTCGGCCAGCTCGGCCAGACGACCGTCATCGTCGAAGCGATCGACGGCCAGGGCGCGGCGACTTCGCAGACCTTCACGCTCACGATCAGCGCCTTGAACTCGCCGCCTTCGATCGTTTCGATCCCGCCGACGCAGGCCGCCATCGGGCAGAACTATGTTTATGACGTGAACGCCATCGACGGCAACGGCGATGTGCTCACCTACGCCCTGTCGCAGTCGCCGGCGGGCATGATCATCGATCCGATCACCGGGCTGATCACCTGGACACCGCAGGCCGGCCAGGAAGGTTTGCAATCGGTGACTGTGTTCGTCAGCGACGGCGCAGGCGGTCAGGCGGTCCAGCAGTTCAAGATCGGCGTGCAGGCCGCGGCCATCAACGATCCGCCGGTCATCACCACCACGCCCATCTTCGTTGCGCAGGCCGGCGGCGACTATGCGTACGACGTGAACGCGATCGATCCCGATGGTGATGATCTTTCGTTCGCGCTCGACCTGTTCCCGCAAGGCATGACGATTGATCCGCAGACGGGACTGATCCAGTGGCAGCCGGCGGCCGGGCAGGCCGGCCCGCACCAGGTGCGGGTGATCGTGAGCGATGGCGCGGGCAATGCGGCGCTTCAGGGATTCCATGTCACCGTGCTGGTTCAGAACGCCGGGCCATCGATCAACTCCGCGCCGCCGGGCAATGTGGCTGCGGTCGGCTTGCCTTATCGCTATGACGTGCTCGCCAGTGATCCCGATGGTGATGCGCTGGCGTTCTCTCTCGTGCAGGGGCCCGCCGGCATGACGATCGATTCGCTGGGCCGCCTGCGCTGGACGCCCGGGGCCGATCAGGTCGCCGGTCATGAAGTCATCATCCGCGTGACCGATCCCTTGGGCAGCTTCGCTTCGCAAAGCTTCACGCTCACCGCCATCGTTGATTCCACCGCGCCGCTGGTGCGCATCGACCTGAGCGAAAATCCCGTCGATCCCGGCACGCCGGTGGAGGTCTTCATCCGCGCCACCGATCAGGTCGGCGTCGTCGCGCTCGATGCCACGTTCAACGGCATTCCGCTGGCGCTGGACGCCGCCGGCCGGGCGGTGGTCACGCCGCAGACCGTGGGCCAGTTCGACATCATCGCCACCGCCCGTGATGCG
Organism: uncultured Phycisphaeraceae bacterium; assembly: GCA_964649195.1. Taxonomy (GTDB): domain Bacteria; phylum Planctomycetota; class Phycisphaerae; order Phycisphaerales; family Phycisphaeraceae; genus JTS-RE9. The sequence continues at coordinate 4,813 of CAZYPK010000095.1, read as the reverse complement.
TCGGGCAATGTGACGGTGAAAACGGTCACGCTCAATGTCACCGACACCTCCGATGTCGAGGCTCCCTTCGTCTTCATCAGATCGCCGCAGCCGGGCGAGACGATCACCAGCTTCCTCGATGTCATCGGCAGCGTGCAGGATGACAATCTGGCCTCGTACACGCTCTCGATCGCGCCGCTCGACGGCAATTCATTCACGACCATCGCCACGGGCAATGCAAATGTGGATGATGCGCTGCTGGGCCTGTTCGATCCGACCCTGCTGCAAAACGGCCCGTACCGTCTGCGGCTGACAGCGATCGATCTTGGCGGCCTCGTCTCCGGCGATGAGATCATCGTGGATGTCGCAGGTGATCTGAAACTCGGCAATTTCACCATGACTTTCGTCGATCTTTCCATCCCGCTCTCGGGCATCCCCATCGAGGTCGCGCGCACCTACGACAGCCTCGACGCGAATCAGCGGGGCGACTTCGGCTTCGGCTGGCGGCTGGAGTTCGCTCAGGCGAATCTCCGCACCACGTTGCCGACCAAGGGACAGCAAGGCGACTTCATCTTCGAAGGCTTCAAACCCGGCACGCGCGTCTATGTCACCCTGCCCGGCGGCAAGCGCGAAGGCTTCACCTTCCAGGCGGCGCCCGACGGCATCCTCGGCGGATTCCTGGGCATCTTCATCCCCACCTTCGTCCCCGACGAAGGCAACACGAGCACGCTCACCGTCCAATCCGAGAAGCTCCGCTTCAACCCGGACCTGGGCGAGTTCCAGAGCTACGTCGGCCTCCTGCCCTACAACCCCGCGTCGCCCGCCTTCGGCGGCGCCTACACGCTCACCACGAAGGAAGGCCTCGAGTACACGATCGACGGCATCTCCGGCGATGTGCGCACCATCGCCGACCGCAACGGCGTGACGCTCACCTTCGAGGAGTCAGGCATCTCCAGTTCGGTCGGCGCGCGGGTCGATTTCGAGCGCGATGCGCAGGGGCGCATCACCGCGGTGATCGATCCCGAAGGCAACCGGATCGAATACGCATACGACGCGGCGGGCGATCTCGTTGCCGTCACCGACCGCCGGGGAAATGAAACCCAACTGCGGTACGGCGCCGCGCGCCCGCACTTCCTCGAGGAAGTGATCGACCCGCTGGGCAGGACCGGCGTGCGCAGCGAATACGACGCCGACGGCCGGGTGGTCCGGCTGATCGACGCCGGCGGCGAGGTCTTCCAGTTCACCTACGATCCGCAAAACTCGATCCGCACCACCACCGACCGCCTCAACCAAACCACCACGCTGGAGTATGACGCGCGCGGCAACGTGGTCACATTGATCTATCCTGACGGCGGCATCGTCCGCCAGTCCTTTGACGCGAACGACCATCTCACTTCCTTCACCGATGCTCTCAACCGCACGACGACCCTGGTGAACGACGCGAGAGGCAATGTGCTCTCCGTCACCGATCCTCTGGGCCATGTGTCAACTTCGACCTACAACCGGTTCAATCAGTTGCTGACCCACACCGATGCCCTGGGCAACACCACGACTTACACATACGACGCCCTGGGGAACATGCTGTCGAAGATCGATGCGCTGTCGTTCACGACGACCTATTCGTATGACGCCGCCGGGAACGTGACGACCCTCACGGACGCCCTGGGCCATGTGACGCGCTTCGACTACGACAGCCGGGGCAACCTGATCCGCACGGCCGACGCCCTGGGCCACGCCACGACCTACACCTACGACGGCAACGGCAACCTGCTCACCTCGACATCGGCCCTGACGACGCCCGGCGGCGTGCGCACGTTGACGACGACGATGACCTACGACAACGAAGGCCGCCTCCTCACCGAGCGGGATGCCGAGGGCCATCTGACCACGCACGAGTATGACGCGGCCGGCAACCGGACCGCGACGATCGACGGCCTGGGCCGGCGGTTCGAGTTCCAGTATAACGATGAGAACCGGGTCATCGCCCGGCTGTTTGACGGCATCGCGCTCAGCGCCATCGGCTACGACGCCGAGGGAAGCCTGACGGAGGTGACTGATCCGCTGGGCCGCGTGACCCGGTTCACTTACGATCCGCTGGGCCGGCTCACGGGAACGATCTATCCTGACGGCACACCGGATGACACAGACAATCCGCGCACGGCCATCGAGTGGAATCTCGCCGGCCAGCAGACGGCGTTCGTCGATGAGAACGGCAACCGCACGGAGTGGGACCATGACGCCCGCGGCCTGCGCTCGGTGGTCCGTGACGCCCTCGGATATGAAACGACCTTCACCCACGACGTGGTGGGCAATCTGATTCTTCAGATCGATCCGTTCGGCCAATCGACGACGTTTGTTTATGACGCCACGGGCCGGCTCATTCAGACGGTCTTCGCGGACGGCACGACGATGACGACGACATACGACGCGATGGGGCGGCGCGTGGCGGAGACGGACCAGGCCGGGCGGACGACGCGGTATGAGTACGACGCGGCGGGGAATCTCACCGCGGTCGTTGATCCCGCTTTGCAGCGCGCCGAGTTTGAATACGACGAGGCCGGCAACCTTGTGCTGCAACGGGATGTCAACGGGCACCAGACGCGGCTCGAGTATGACGGCCTGGGCCGGCAGATCGCGCTGGTGCGCCCGCTGGGGCAGCGGTCCGCCATGACCTACGATGCCGTCGGCAATCTCATCTCCCTGACCGATTTCAACGGCGACACGACGACGTTCGAATATGACTTTGCCGACAGGCTCATCGCGGAGCATTTCCCCGACCTGACGGCGACTCTCCTCGCCTATACGGCCGCGGGAGCGCTGGAATCGGTGACGGATGCGCGGGGCGTGACGCTGTACGAATATGACGAACGCGACCGCCTGGTTCGCCGCACCGACCCGGACGGCCGATCGATTGCATATACATACGACGGCGCCGGAAATATACTCACGCGCACCGTCCCCTCCGGGACCGTCATCCATACCTATACTCCCCTCAACCGGATCGACACGGTGACGGACCCGGACGGCGGCGTCACGCGATATATCTACGATGAAGTCGGCAACATCGTCCGAACGGAGCGACCGAACAACACCGTCGAAGTTCGGCAATACGATGCGCTGTATCGATTGATCGGCATCGAAACAAGAAACGGCGGCGGGGAATTGCTCACGAGCTTCCAATACACGCTCGGCGCCGACGGTGTGCGCGAGGCCGTGGTCGAACTCGATGGCCGGCAGGTCGGGTATTCATACGATGTGCTCAATCGGCTGACCCAGGAAACCATTGCGGACCCGATCAACGGCAGCCGCGCCATCACCTATACCTACGACGCCGGCGGCAACCGGCTCAGCCGCGACGACAGTGTCGGCGGTCTGACAACCTACATCTATGATGACAATGATCGCCTGCTTGAAGAAACAACGGCGGGCATCGTCACGACCTACCAGTACGATGACAACGGCAACACGCTGTCGAAGCTGACGGATGCGGACCATCACACGACCTATATATGGGATGCGAAGAACCAACTCGTGGCCGTCCAGGTCATTGAAGACGGGATCAGCACGGAAGCAACCTACGAATACGACGTGGACGGCATCCGCGTGACCGAAACGATCGACGGCATCGAAACGCGGTTCATGATCGACGCCACGCCCGGCTTCGCGCAGGTGATCGAAGAGGTGGCCCCCGACGATTCCATCACCGCGTTTTATGTCCACGGCAACGATCTCATCTCACAGATACGCAGCGGCGTGCAGTCGTTCTTCGAGACCGATGGCGTCGGCAGCACCCGCGCGCTGGTGGACGGCCTGGGTGTGACCAGTGATACCTATCACTACGATGCCTACGGCCGCCTCCTGCAACGGACCGGCGTCACCGAGAACAACCATCTATACACCGGCGAGCGGCAGGACCGCACCACCGGGCTGACCTATCTGCGGGCGCGCTACCTCGACACCTCCATCGGCCGATTCATTTCCACCGATCCGTTCAGTGGCGTGCTGAACCAGCCCACATCGCTGCATCGTTATCTCTACGCCGGCGCCAGCCCGGTGAACGCGATCGATCCGACCGGCCTGTTCGATTTCAGCCTGATCGTCACCACCATCAGCACCGCGATCACGGCGTTCGACTTCGGTATGCTCGCGGGCACCGCCGCCTCCGCCGTCATCAAGGTCAATCGCGGCTTCAACCTGATCCGCGTCGGCAGGGCCACCAAGGACATCGCTTATGAAATGATCGGGCTCAACACCGGCGCCGGCATCGAGATGTACATGATCGGCGAGTTCATCATGCAAAAGGGCGGCAAGGAGATCGGAGACGCCGGCGGCCTGGTGAGCCAGATCATCAATGAAGCGTTGAAAGGGGCGTTCAAGGCCGGAACGAAGGCGCTGACATCCCTGACCAGCCAGGGCGTGCAACTGGGCGTCAAGCGACTGCTGTTCCTCAACGAGGTGAAGAGCTACATCAAGGATGTCGAGGATTTCATCAGCGATCCCGACAAGGACAAATCGGTCAGCATCACCAGGAAGGCGATCAAGCTGGTGCTCAAGGCGAACAAGGGACTCTGATGCGGCGGCGCCAGGGCGGAACATGGATGTGGCGATCCGCCTTCGGCACGCGAAATCCGATGGCGAACTTCGCACCGTCGAGGCCGGCTTCTTCCTGCCGGCATGAACGCGGCCGGCCCGATGCCCTGCCGACGGATGGCCGCGGCGATGCGGGATCACACCGGGGTGATGGCGAATCGCGGGTCGAGCAGGGGATCGGTTTTGATCTTGTTGATCGATGCGGTCTTGGGGAGCAGGCCGGCGAAGAACATGGGGGTGTTGA
>CAZYPK010000094.1:0-19539 GCA_964649195.1 uncultured Phycisphaeraceae bacterium | reverse complement strand
CCGCGAAGGTGGCCGGCACCGAGATGGGCGTCACCGAACCGCAGGCCACGTTCTCCCCCTGCTTCGGCGGCCCGTTCCTCGTCTGGCATCCCATGAAATACGCCGGCCTGCTCGCTGAAAAAATCCAGAAACACAAGTCCAATGTCTGGCTGGTGAACACCGGCTGGAGCGGCGGGGCCTACGGCGCGGGCAAGCGAATGAAGCTGGCCCTGACCCGCGCCATCATGGACGCGATCCACGGCGGCCAGCTCGCCGACGCCAAGACCGAAACCGATCCGCTGTTCGGATTCGAAGTCATCACCCAGTGCCCCGGCGTGCCCGCCGAGGTGCTCGTTCCGCGCCAGGCGTGGGCTGACAAGACCGGCTACGAGACCACCGCCCGGAAGCTGGCCGGACTCTTCACGGATAACTTCAAGAAATACGAGGACAAGGTGGACGCCAGCGTCAAGGGGGCAGGGCCTCGGAACTGAGTTTTGCATAAGCCCCGCGATTTCACGCTCAAGCCCGATGGCGAGTCCGCGAGCCGTCGGGGTATCAGACACGGAATACCCCCGACGGCTCGCGGACTCGCCATCGGGCTTGATGTTTTCAACAGAGCAATTCGTCAACAGGCCGCGAATCGAACGTCCCTTGGCCCGCGCCCTTCCGGGCGGGGCTTAAGCGGAACTCAGGTTCGGACCTGACCTGCATGATTCCATGACCGCGAGGCAGCATGTGAGCGAGTCGCATCCAACTCTGGGCCGGTTTTCCCGCCTGCCGCCATGGCGTTGGCTGGCCGGCTATGGGGCCGTCCAGTTGCGGGCCGATGGTGTGGCGGGGGTGACGCTGGCGGCTTATGCGATTCCGGTGTCGATGGCCTACGCGACGCTCGCCGGGTTGCCGCCGCATCTGGGCATCTACTGCTACCTGCTGGGCGGCTTGTTTTACGCCTTGCTGGGCACCTCAAGGCAACTGGCGGTGGGGCCGACTTCGGCCATCGCCCTGCTGGTGGGCACGACGATCGCCGGCATGGCCGAGGGGGACCCGGCCCGCTGGACCGCGATCGCCGGCCTCACCGCGCTCACCGTCGCCGTCATCAGCACGCTGGCCTGGCTGCTTCGACTCAGCTCGCTGATGAGCTTCATCAGCGAGACCATCCTGCTCGGATTCAAGGCCGGCGCAGCCCTGACGATCGCCTTGACGCAACTGCCCAAACTCTTCGGCGTCAAGGGCGGCGGCGACCATTTCTTCGAAAGGGTGTGGATGCTGGCCGGGCAACTGGGCCAGACCAACTTCGTCGTGCTGGCCTTCGGTCTGACGGCGCTGGCCCTGCTGCTGCTGGGCGACAAGCTGCTGCCCAACCGTCCGATCGCCCTGATGGTGGTGGCGCTGGCGATCGCGGCGCTTTCGTTCACCTCGCTGGAAAGCGCCGGCGTGTCCACCGTCGGCGCCCTGCCCGCCGGTTTGCCGGCGCTGAGCCTGCCCGACATCCGATGGCGCGATGTCGATGGCATCCTGCCGCTGAGCTTCGCCTGCTTTCTGCTCTCGTACATTGAAAGCGTGTCGGCGGCGCGGACGCTCGCCGCAAAAAACGGCGACGAGATCGATGCGCGGCAGGAACTGCTGGCCCTGGGCGCGGCCAACCTCGCGGTCGGTCTGAGCCAGGGAATGCCCGTGGCCGGCGGCCTTTCCCAATCAGCCGTGAATGACAAGGCCGGCGCGCGAACCCCCGCGGCCCTGATCGCCGCCTCGATCACGCTGGCGATCTGCCTGCTGTTCCTGACCGACCTGATGAGCAACCTGCCCACCGTCGTGCTGGCGGCCATCGTGCTGGTGGCGGTGCGCGGGCTGATCGACATCAAGGGGTTGCGTCACCTGCGAAAGGTCAGCCGCCTGGAGTTCAACATCTCCATGATCGCGCTCATCGGGGTGCTGCTCCTGGGCATTCTCAAGGGCGTGCTGATCGCGGCGATCGCGTCGTTGATTCTTCTGCTGAGCCGGGCGGCGCATCCGCATGTCGCCTTTCTGGGCCGCATCCCCGGCACGCGGCGGTACTCCGATCTGGAGCGGCACCCGGACAACGAAACCTTGCCGGGCATCCTCATTTTCCGCGTGGAATCTTCGCTTCTTTATTTCAACGTCGATCACGTGCGCCAAGCGGTGTGGACCAGGGCGCTGGCGGATGCGGAACTTCGGCTGGTCATCTGCGACATGTCCGATGTGCCTTTCGCGGACCTGGCCGGCGCGCGAATGCTTCAGGCGCTCCATCAGGACCTGGCTGCGCGAGGCATCCGGCTCCGCATTGCCGAGGCTCATGCCAACGTGCGCGACCTGCTGCGTGCCGAGGGGATGGAGGCGCGAATCGGCTACATGGGCAGGCACATGTCCGTGGAACAGGCCGTCGCGGAATTCGCAGCGGCAGGGCCTGGGGAGTAGGGCCTGGGGCCTGGGGATGAGAACAACCGTTGAACAGTGGCACACGCCTCAAAGCTGATAGCTGAAAGCTGATAGCTGATATGAAAGTCCAATCCATGCCATCACTGGGTCAAAGCTCGCCTCTTGGGGCAACATTGGTTGACGGCGGCGTCAACTTCAGCCTGTTCTCGCGCACCGCATCGGGCGTCGAGTTGCTGCTGTTTGATCGCGAGGATGATGCCAGGCCCTGTCGCGTTGTGACCATCGATCCCGCATCACAACACACCTATCACTATTGGCACGCCTTCGTGCCCGGCATCAAGGCGGGGCAGCTTTATGGTTACAGGGTTCACGGACCCCAGGAACCCCAGCGCGGGCTGCGGTTTGATCCGGGCAAGGTTCTGCTCGATCCCTACGGGCGCGGCGTGGTGGTTCCCAAGGGCTACTCCCGCGCTGCCGCGTCCGAACCCGGCGACAACGCAGCCACCGCGATGAAAAGCGTCGTGGTTGATCCGAAGGCTTATGACTGGGAAGGCGACACACCGCTGAAGCGTTCCTCGGCCCGCACGATCATTTACGAGATGCACGTTCGCGGCTTTACACGCCATCCCAGTTCCGGTGTGGATGAAAAGAAGCGCGGCACTTATGCCGGTCTGATCGGGAAGATTCCGTACCTGAAGGAACTGGGCGTCACCGCGGTGGAACTGCTGCCGGTGTTCCACTTTGATGTGCAGGATGCTCCTGCGGGGAAGCGGAATTATTGGGGCTATGCGCCTGTCTCCTATTTCGCCCCGCATCCGTTTTACAGTTCGAGGCAGGATGCGCTGGGGCCGATCGACGAGTTCCGCGACATGGTGAAGGCGCTGCATCGGGCCGGCATCGAGGTGATTCTGGATGTGGTTTACAACCACACGGCAGAGGGCGACCATCGCGGGCCGACGCTCAGTTTCCGGGGCATCGACAATCGAAACTATTACACGCTCGAGGCCGGCGGTGAACGGTACGCCAATTACACCGGTTGCGGCAACACGCTCAACGCCAACCATCCGGTGGTTCGCCGCCTGATCATTGACAGCCTGCGCCACTGGGTGCGGGAGATGCACGTGGATGGATTCCGCTTCGACCTGGCGTCGATTCTCGCGCGCGACGCTTCGGGCCAACCGATCCCAAACCCCCCGGTGCTGTGGGACATCGAATCCGATCCCGCGCTGGCGGGCGCCAAACTGCTGGCCGAGGCGTGGGATGCCGCGGGGCTTTATCAGGTGGGCAGCTTCATCGGCGACGCATGGAAGGAATGGAACGGACGCTTCCGCGACGATGTACGCGACTTTTTCCGCACCGTGCCGGGCTCGCTGCGAAAGATGGCCGACCGACTCATCGGCAGCCCGCAGCTCTACGGCCACAAACAGCGCGAAGCCGAGCAAAGCCTCAACTTCGTCACCTGCCACGATGGTTTCACGCTCAACGACCTGGTTTCCTACAACACCAAGCACAACGAAGCCAACGGCGAAGACAACCGCGACGGCAGCGATGACAACAAAAGCTGGAACTGCGGCGTGGAAGGCCCCACCGATGATCCCGACATCGAGAAGCTGCGCAACCGGCAGTGCAAGAACTTCCTGGCCTGCACGCTGCTCTCGATCGGGGTGCCCATGATCCTGATGGGTGATGAGGTCCGACACACCCAAGGCGGCAACAACAACGCCTACGCCCAGGACAACGAGATCAGTTGGTTCGACTGGACCCGTCTTCAAAAGCACGCCGACCTGCGCCGCTTCGTGTCGCTGCTCGCTGCCCGGCGGGTGATGCGCAGCAGGGAACACGAAAAAAGTCGCACCTGCCTGACGGACATGATTCAGAAGGCGCAAAAGAGCTGGCACGGCGTGAAGCTGAACCAGCCGGACTGGGGCGATGATTCGTTCCGCGTGGCGCTGAATGCGGAGGTGAAGGTTCAAGGCTTGAGTTTCCACCTGATTCTCAACGCCCACTGGGAAGCGCACGACTTCGAGCTGCCCACGCCCGGCCACGGCAGGCCCTGGCGGAGGTGGATCGATACCGGCCTCGATTCACCCAACGACATTGTGGAGTGGGAGAACGCTCCGCCCGTGCAAGGCCCAAGCCACCGCGCGGAGGCCCGGTCCGTGGTCATGCTGATCGCGGCAACGGGGACCGATGACCCCTTCGCCAAGGCGGACACCACATAACCCGCACCCTCCTCCGCAACGCCGGTTCGAGCAGTTCAAAATCCCTGTTTTCATTCCCCCTGCATCAAAGGCATCACCATGACAGAACCCAAAAAGACGGGCAAACCAGCCACCGCCAAGACCAAGCCTCGCGCGGCAACCTCCAAGCAGCCCTCCCCCGCGACCGCAGCACCGGCACCGGCCGATCTCGACAAGCTCCTCAAGCAGTACGGCTGCGGGCCGGTTCAGTTTTCGGGAGCTGACAACGGTCTTTACGAGCGGCACCTGACCTTCGATCATGTGATCCGCCTCAACGCCGCCGGCGCCCGCGAGCAGTACGAAGCCCTCGGCCAGTCCGTGCGCGACATCCTTTCGCAGCGCTGGATTCTCACGGAGGAAACCTATACGAAGCAGAATCCCAAACGGGCGTATTACCTGTCGATGGAGTACCTCATCGGCCGGTCGCTCTCGAACAACATCACGAATCTGCTGCTCGACTCGTTGGTGGCGCACGCGATCAAAGGCAAGAACATCGACTGGCCGGCCGCGATGGAGGAGGAACCCGATGCGGGCCTGGGCAACGGCGGCCTGGGCCGACTGGCGGCATGCTTCCTCGACTCCATGGCCACCATGCAACTGCCCGCCATGGGGTATGGGCTGCGCTATGAATACGGCATCTTCAAACAGTCCGTGCGCAACGGCTGGCAGCACGAACAACCCGACCACTGGCTGGCGCGGCCCGACCCCTGGGAAGTGGCCCGCCCCAATGATGCGGTCCAGATCAAGCTCAACTGCACCTTCGAGATGCACGGCGGATTGCTCCACGGAATCCCCGGACAAACCACCACGCTCATCGGCATCCCCTACGACCGCCCCGTCGTCGGCTACGGCGGCAAGACCATCAACACGCTCAGACTCTGGGCCGCCCAGTCGCCCGACTTCTTCGACTTCCAGCAGTTCAGCACCGGCGACTTCGTCGGCGCCCTGGCCCAGACCCTTGCCGCCGAATCGCTCACCCGCGTGCTCTATCCCGATGATTCCACCAGGCAGGGCAAGGCCCTGCGCTTCGTGCAGGAATACTTCCTTGTCGCCTGCTCGCTGGCCGACCTGGTTCGCCGCTTTGGGCAGAGCAACAGCGACTGGAGCCAGCTCGCCGAGAAAGCCGCGATTCAGCTCAACGACACGCACCCGGCGATGGCGGTGGCCGAGCTCATGCGCATCCTGCTTGACGATGCGAAGCTGCCGTGGGATCAGGCATGGAGTCTCACGCAGCAGACGCTGGCTTACACCAACCACACGCTGCTGCCCGAAGCCCTGGAGAAGTGGCCGGTCGCGTGGTTTGAACTGATGCTGCCCCGGCAACTGGAGATCATCCTCGAGATCAACCGTCGGCTGCTGGATGACGTCCGCCATCGCCATCCCGACGACGAGCAGCGCCTGCGAAACATCAGCCTGATCGAGGAAGGCGACCAACGCAAGGTGCGCATGGCCAACCTGGCGATCGTCGGCTCGCACAGCACCAACGGCGTGGCGGCCATCCACTCGCAGCTCCTGCGCACCGTCACCGTCCGCGACCTGGCCCAGATGTTCCCCGACCGCTTCAGCAACAAGACCAACGGCATCACACCCAGGCGGTGGCTCCTGCTGGCCAACCCCTGTCTCGCCTCCACCATCACCAAGACCATCGGCGATGGCTGGGTGTCCGACCTGTCGCAACTGGCCCGGCTCAAACCGCTGGCCGACGACCGCAGCTTCATCGATGACTTCCGCCTCGCCAAAACAGCGGCGAAAACCCGTTTCGCCGACTGGCTGAAAATCAGCACCGGCCAGACCATTTCCCCCGATTCCATCTTCGATTGTCAGGTCAAGCGCATTCATGAATACAAACGACAACTGCTCAACGTCCTGCGCATCATCGTGCTCTACAACCGCCTGCGCGAAGGCAAGGGCAACGATGTCGCGCCACGCACCTTCTTCTTCGCAGGCAAGGCGGCGCCGGCCTACCACCTCGCCAAGCTGATCATCAAGCTGATCAACAACCTCGCGGCAACCATCGACAACGACCCGGCGGCGCGCGAGCGGATCCAGGTCGTCTTCCTTCCCGATTACTGCGCCACGCTGGCCGAGCGATTGATCCCCGCCAGCGATGTCTCCAACCAGATCTCCACCGCGGGCTACGAGGCCAGCGGCACGAGCAACATGAAGTTCATGATGAACGGCGCCTTGACGCTGGGCACCCGCGATGGGGCGACCATCGAAATGGCCCAGGAAGCCGGCGAGGAAAACTTCTTCCTCTTCGGGCTGACCGCGGAACAGGTCGCAGGCAGCGCCGCCTGGTACAGCCCCTATTGGCACTACGCCAATGAACCGGAAACACGGGCCGCCCTGGACCTGATCTTCAACGATCACTTCAGCAGGAATGAACCGGGCATCTTCGGTCCGTTGCGTGAAGCATTGCTCTGCCGGGGGGATATTTTCATGCACCTGGCGGACCTGACATCCTACGTCGAAGCCGATGGCCGACTCTGCACGCAATACGCCGACACCGACGGCTGGATGCGCAAGGCGATTCTCAACGTGGCCGGTTCAGGCAAGTTCTCCAGCGACCGCACCATTGCGGAATATGCCCGCGACATCTGGAAGGTGACGCCATGCCCGATTCCGTGAGACGTTTGGGGTGGCTGGGGCTTGAGGCTCTGGTTGACTGGTGCTGAGGCTTCGGGTGGCTGGGGCTGAGTCCGCGAAGCCCCGGCCCGGCGCGCCTTGCTGTGACAAACCACCATCGCACACCTGCCGCGCACCGGGCCGGGGCTTGCGCAAAGCCTTCAGCCCCAGCCACCCAAAGCCTTCAGCCCCAGCCATCCAAAAGTTCTCAGGCCCCGGGGCCGGGGGCCGGGCGGGGCTTAAACGAAAACTCAGGTCTGAAGCAGACCGATGCGGATGTCACGATGAATCAGGATGATCGCGCCGCCAACATGCCGCCGTTCCCGGCGGACTACCGCGCCTCGGGTGTGCTGTTGCATGTCACCTCCCTGCCTTCGCGCTACGGCATCGGCGATGTGGGGCCCGGCGCCATCGCCTGGATCGACCGGCTTCATGCCGCTCATCAGCGCTGGTGGCAGGCCCTGCCCCTGGGACCGACAGGCTACGGCGATTCGCCCTACCAGTCGCTCTCCAGCTTCGCAGGCAATGGGCTGCTTATCAGTCCCGACTGGCTGATCGAAGACGGCCTGCTTGAACCGGACGACTGCCCCGGCTCCACGACTTCAACCGATGCCATCGACTACAACGCCGTCATCGCCTTCAAGCATGGACTGCTGCCCGTCCTGCACGACCGCTTCATCTCCAGGGCTCGGGCGGATTTGAAGATCGCCTTCGAGGATTTCTGTCAGGATCAGGCACACTGGCTCGATGACTACGCTCACTTTCGGGCTTTGAAGCGCCGACATGGGGGTGCGCATTACCTGAACTGGCCCCGTGAACTGATCGAACGCGAACCCGAAGCGATGAAGAAAAGCCGGCAGGATCTGGCCCGGCAGATTGAGGCGATCCGCCTGGCGCAGTTCGTTCTCTTTCGCCAGGCCAGGCGAATGATCGAATATGCTCACGCGAAAGAGGTTCGCCTCATCGGCGACATGCCCTTCTTTGTGGCGCCGGATTCCAGCGATGTCTGGGCCAACCCGCACCTGTTCCTGCTGGATGCGGAGCATCACCCGATTGCCGTGGCGGGCGTGCCACCCGACTATTTCAGCAGGACAGGGCAGCGCTGGGGCAATCCTGTTTACAACTGGGAGGCCCATCGCAAAAGCGGTTACAAGTGGTGGATCAGTCGGCTGCGATCGCTCCTGGGATATGTCGATGTCATCCGGCTGGATCACTTCCGCGGCTTCGCGGCCGCCTGGCATGTGCCGGCCTCGGCCAGGACCGCGGAATCGGGCCAATGGGTGACAGGCCCGGGACCGGCCATCTTCACCGCCTTCATGCAGGAAGTCGGTTCGTTGCCCTTCATCGCCGAGGACCTGGGCCACATCACGCCTGATGTCACCGCCCTGCTCCAACGATTCCGCCTGCCAGGGACGAAGGTGCTCCAGTTCGCCTTCGACGGCAATCCTGACAACCCCTTCCTCCCTCACAACTACGATCACAACACCGTCGCCTACACCGCAACCCATGACAACAACACCACGCGCGGCTGGTACGACGACCTGCCCGCAGATGAGCGCAAACACCTTTGGCGCCACCTGAATCGACCCGCCGGCAGCGGCACCGACGCGGCATGGGAATTGATTCGCATGGCGTTGTTCTCCGAAGCTGCGCTATCCATCATCCCTTTGCAGGACCTGCTCAATCTCGGCGAACCCTCGCGGATGAACGTGCCCGGACGGGCCGATGGCAACTGGCGCTGGCGGCATGTCGAATCGGAATCCGATCAACTCGCATTCGCCCGGCTCGGTGAACTGACGCATATCTCCAACCGCACCGCTTGATGACCAGAGCATCTGGGTGGCTGGGGCTTGGCTTTGGGTGACTGGGACTGGAAGCCTTGGGTGGCTGGGGCTGAGTCCGCGAAGCCCCGGCCCGGATGCACGAAGCAAGGTGGCGCAACTGAAGGCTGAAAGCTGAAAGCTGAAGGTCGCCTGGGCCGGGGCTTCGCGGACTCAGCCCCAGCCACCCGGAGCCGCAGCCTCAGCCACCCGTCCGCTTGATGACCAGGGCCGTGACATCATCCACCTGCGGCGCTCCGTCGGCGAAGGTGCGCACCGCCTGGTCCACGCGGTCGAGGATGGACTGGGCGTCACCTTCCCGGGCGTCACCCAGGGCTTCGACAAGCCGCCGGATGCCAAAGGCCTGGCCATCGGCCCTTTGCCACTCGAAGACGCCATCGGTGAGCAGGAGCATGATGTCGCCGGGTTCCAGTTGCAGGGTGGTCTGCTCCTCGTAGATTTCCTCCGCATCGATTCCCAGGGGGATGCCGTGGCCGCCGAACTGCTCGACCTCTCCGGTGGCGGCGCGGAGCAGGAGGGTGGGACCGTGGCCGGCGCTGAGCAGGCTGATTTCGGCCTTGGGCGGATTGAGCACGGCCAGGGCGAGGGTGACGAACCGCGTGCCTTGCACATCGCCGTGGACCAGGACGTTGACGCGGTGCATCAAGGCGTGCAGTTCGGTCATGACGGCGGTGGAGGCGCGGGTGTAGGCCCGGCAGACGGCGGTCAACAGCGCCGGGCCGATGCCGTGGCCGGTGGCGTCGGCGATGACCAGGGCCAGGCGTCCGTCGGGCAGCGTCTGCCAGTCGTAGTAATCGCCGCCGGTCTGCTGCGCCGGCCGGCTCATGCCGACGATATCGAAGCCGGGGATGTTCGGCGCGGTCCGAGGCAGGAGGCTGCGCTGGATGTCGCGGGCGATTTCAAGGTCGCGTTCCACCGCGTCCAGTTCCTTGCGTGTGTGGGCCAGCGCCGCGGCCTGGGTGGCGGCGGCGGAAAGGTAGGTCCGCACGGTGCGGGCCACCTTCTCGCCGGCCAGCCCGGTCACGGCCAGCAGCGCGCCGTAGGAAAGATGCAGCGCCAGTTCCCCCTGAGAGGCGCCGGTCACCCACACGGCCCGCCAGGCAAGGCCGCAGTGAAGACCGGCGGCGGTGAAACCCAGCGCGAGCGTGAACAGCGGACGCAGCCTCAGCACGGACAAAAGCAAGATGATCGGAAAGATCAGCAGCGAAGGCCCCGACAGGCGATCCATGTCATGGGGGGCGTCCAGATGCGCGGCAAGCAGGAACGCGAAGGGAAACGCCAGTTCCAGCGGGGCATTGATGTACCAGCATCGCGCCCGGATCAGGTGGTGCCTGGCCACCGCCCTGGCGATGTTGCGCAGCATCCAGCACTCGTAGGCGATGGCGGCCAGGAGAATGCCGTTGGCCCACCAGAAGAGCGGGCCGCTCATCACCACCCCGCCAAAGAGCCTTCGGGCCGCGGTGACAATCATCAGGGTCAGCAGCACCGCCAGAAACACGCGCACCCGAATCAGTTCGCTCCGCTGCATCAGCAGGCCGAACGATTCGGAGGCGAGGATGTCGTGTATCTCGCGCGGATCATCAGGCACAGGCGAATCCGTGGCGCCGGTCCATGACCGGCCGGCGCCGCGCGATGGCTTTGCTGTTCCCTGCTTCATCGGCGCTTCGCCTCGCTGCGAACCTGAGTTCGGGACAAGAGTGAGCCGCGACGTGACACGTCGCGGACGTGAGCGACAAGAACGGCGTGACCATTGCGCAGCGGATCACGGGATGCGAAAACGACCGGGCGCCGATCGAGGCTGAAAGAAAAAGGGTGCGTTCGCGCCACCCCTTCAGGCTGTTCGCGTCCGCGACTCGTTGAGTCGCGGCTCGGATGCGTTTGGTTTCTTACACGACTTCCTTCACGAACTTTCTGCCCTTCAAGGTCGCCATGTCATCATATTCGCCCTTGGATGAACGCTTGGGCAGGTCGATCTTCTTCGTCGGCAGTTTCTTATAGGGTAACAGGGAGAGGATGTGGCTGATCACGTTGAGCCGGGCTTTTTTCTTGTCGTCCGAAAAGACGATGTGCCAGGGGGCGTGTTGGGTGTCGGTGGCGTCGAGCATTTCATCGCGAGCCTTGGAGTATTCGTACCACCGCTCGCGCGAGGGCAGGTCCATCGGGCTTAGTTTCCATTGCCGCAGCGGATCGCTGATGCGGGCCTCGAACCGGCGCTTCTGCTCCTTGTTGCTGACCTCGAGCCAGACCTTGATCAGGATGATGCCCGCATCGACCACCCACTTCTCGAACACGGGACAGTTCGCAAGAAATCGTTGGTGCTGCTCCCTGGTGCAGAACCCCATGACCCGCTCCACACCGGCACGGTTGTACCAACTGCGGTCGAAGATGACGATCTCTCCCGCGGCGGGAAAGTGAGCCAGGTAGCGCTGGGCAAACATCTGGGTCTTTTCGCGGTCCGATGGCGCCGGCAGCGCCACCACGCGGAACACCCGCGGGCTGACCCGCTCGGTGAGGGCCTTGATGGTGCCGCCCTTGCCCGCGGCATCGCGTCCCTCCAGCACGATGATCGCCCGCATTCCGCTGTGCTGGACCCACGCCTGAAGCTCGCACAGTTGCACTTGCAGGTCCTTGAGTTTGTCCTCGTAGTCTTTGCGTTTCATGCCGGTCGGTTCTGCAACTTCCTTTTCGGACTTGGACATCTTGGCATCTCCTGGATGGGCGGGTGTTGAATGAGTCTGTATCATTGGGCATGTTGGGTGGACACGTCGGGTGGCTGGGGCTGAGTCTGCGAAGCCCCGGCCCAGGCACACGAAGCAAGGTGGCGCAACTGAAAATCGATGGTCACCTGGCCGGGGCTTGCGCCGAGCCTTCAGCCCCAGCCACCCCGGAATAAGCCCCGCCCGGAAGGGCGCGGGCCAAGGGGTGATCGATTCACGGCCCGTTCACGAAACAGCACTGACTTTCGGTCTGAATTCGCCTTGCAAGCTTTGAATCCTCTGTTCATTGGACACGCTTTGGCCCGCGCCCTTCCGGGCGGGGCTTATTCCAAAACTCAGCCTACGCGGACCAAACCGGCCTTGCATTGGACCAAAGTCCAATGTCCCGCCTGGGGGACTCTTCTAAACTCCGCCTCGCAACCATGAACAGACCCATCGGTTGGCCCGCCGCCTGCCATTCAATTGGAGGACATTGTCATGAAAAGCCCCTGCATCAACACCCTGCTGATCATCGCCTTGTGCGCGGTGACCGGCTGTGAAAAGGCCCCGCCGGCCGCGACACCGATCCGTCCGGTCCGCACCATGAAGGTCGGCGATGTTCGGCAGTTGACGGGCCGTCCGTTCCCCGGACAGGCGATGGCCAACGAAGAGGTCGATCTGGCCCTGCGGGTCGGCGGGCCGCTGATCGAGATGCCGGTCAAGGCCGGTGATCAGGTCAAGAAGGACGCCCTGCTCGCCCGGATCGATCCGCGCGACTACGAAGTGAAGATTCTCACCGGCGAAGGCGAGCTGGCGGCCATCGACGCCTCGCTCAACAACGCCAAGCTCGAACTGGAAAAAACCCAGAAGCTGTTCGACCAGCAGGCCGCCGAGCAGCGCGAACTGGACCGCCGCAAGGCCGCGGTGGACCTGCACGCCGGCCAGAAGAAAGCGGTGGAAGCCCGGCTGGAAGGTTACCGCGATGAACTGAAATACACCAGCCTCCAGGCCCCGTTCGACGGCCTGATCGCCACGACTTACGCCGACAACTTCCAGACCGTCAAACCCCAGGAGCCGGTGCTTCGCCTGCTTGATTTGTCGAAGGTGAAGTTTCAGATCGACCTGCCTGAGAAGGCGATGCCGATGCTCAAGTATGTGAAGGAAGTGGTCGTCACGATTCAATCTTTTCCGGGTCGGGAGTTCCAGGCGAAGATTCACGAGGTGGCCAACGAAGCCTCCCGGACGACGCGCACCTACCGCGTCACGCTGCTGCTGGATCAGCCGGAGGATGTCAGGATTCTGCCGGGCATGACGGGGGATGCCCGGGGCAAGGCGGAAGCGGTGAGCGTGGAAGGCGGACTGGAAGTGCTGCCCAGCGCGGTGTTCGAGGGTGGAGAAGGAAAGTCTTATGTCTGGCTCGTCGATGAAGCCACGAAAAAAGTTCGCCGGCATGAGGTCCAAATCGCACGGGTCGCCGGCAACACGCTGCTGGTCCAAGGCCTGACACCGGGGCAGATCGTGGTAACCGCCGGCGTCCAGTTCCTGCGCGAAGGCCAGGAAGTGCGATTGCTCGATGACGAAAAAACTGCCCCTGCCTCTGCCCCTGCTCCTGCCCCCGCCCCTGCCACTGACTCCGGGAGTGCCGCCAAATGAATCTCACGGCTGCCGCTGTTCGCAACAAGACCTTCACCGTGTTCACCACCTTCATCGTGATCGTGGCGGGCATGGCTGCGTTTGGAACGCTGGGCCAGTTGGAAGATCCCCAGTTCACCATCAAGTCGGCTGTCGTGTACACGACCTATCCGGGGGCGACCCCCGCCGAAGTGGAACTGGAGGTGACCGACCGCATCGAGAAGGCGATCCAGGAGATGCCCCAGATCAAGCAGATCGAATCGCACTCGCGGTCGGGGCTGTCGCACATCAAGGTCGATATTCTTCCCAAGTACACCTCTGATGTGCTGCCTCAGATCTGGGATGAGCTGCGGCGCAAGGTGAACGATGTGCGCGGGGAGTTGCCGCCGGGCGTCAGCACCCCGGTGGTGATCGATGACTTTGGCGATGTGTATGGGTTCCTGCTGGGCGTGGTGGGCGACGGGTTCACCTACGCGGAGGTGGAGCGGCATGTTGACGCGATGAAGAAGGAGCTGGCCCTGGTGCCGGGGGTGGCGCGCGTGGAACTCTGGGGTGTTCAGCCGGAGACGGTTTACCTGGAAGTGTCGCAGACGCGCCTGATCGGTTCGGGTGTTTCGGTGGACGACATCCGCAACACGCTTCAGCAGCAGAACATGGTGGTTGAAGCCGGCGGGGTCGAAGTGGATTCGGAACGGTTTCGGATCGAAGCGACGGGCATGTTCCGCTCGCCGGAGGATATCGGCGATCTGAGCATCCGCGGCAGGCTTCTTCCGGCGGCGGGAACGTCGGCGCTGATCCGCATCAGCGACATCGCCAATGTCCGCCGCGCCTACCGCGAACCGACCACGGCCCTGATGCGCATCGGTGGCCGGGCATCGATCGGCATCGCCATCGCCAACCAGCCCGGGGTCAACATCGTCACGCTCGGCGAGGCGCTGGACAAGCGGCTCGCGGAACTCACCGCCGACCTGCCGGTGGGCATCGAAATCGAGCGCGTCGCCTGGCAGGGCGATCTGGTGAGCCAGTCGATCAAGGATTTCGTGGTCAACCTGATCGAGGCGGTGGTGATCGTCGTGATCTGCCTCTGGCTGGCGATGGGGCTGCGTCCATCGCTGATCGTGGGACTCAGCGGCCTGGTGTTTGTCATCCTGGGCACCTTCATCGTCATGGCGCTGTTGAAGATCGACCTCCAGCGCATGTCGCTGGGGGCGCTGGTCATCGCCATGGGCATGATGGTGGACAACGCCATCGTGGTGGTGGACAACATGATGGTGAAGCTCGCCGCCGGCGAGGACCGCGAAAAGGCGGCCATCGACGCCGCGTCTCTGCCTTCGATGCCGCTGCTGGGCGCCACCTGCATCGCGGTGCTGGCCTTTTTCCCGATCGCTCTTTCCACCGAGAATGCCGGCGAATACTGCGCCAGCCTGTTCTCGATGGTGGCGATCTCGCTGCTGCTGAGCTGGGTGATGGCGGTGACCGTCACGCCGGTGATGTGCATGGCCATGCTCCCCGGCCCCAAGCCCGGCGCCGATCTCGTCGATCCTTACGGCGGGTTCCTGTTCCGATCATTCCGAAGGGTGCTCAAGGTCGCCATCAAAATGCGAATGGTCGTGCTCATCGCCGCCGTCGGCGCCCTGGCCGTATCCTTCGGCGGGTTCGGCTACGTCAGCAAGATGTTCTTCCCCAACTCCTCCCGGCCGCAGGTCATGATCGACATCTGGCTGCCCGAAGGCACCCGCATCGAGGAGACCACCGCCCTGATCGCCCGCGTGGAAAAGCAATTGTTGACGCGCGAGGAAGTCCAGAGCGTGGCCGCATTCATCGGACAGGGGCCTCCCCGCTTCTACCTGCCTGTCGAACCGGAAAAACCTTATGCCTCCTACGGCCAGTTGATTGTTTCCGTGGATGACTTCCGCAAGATCAACCTGCTGATGAAGGAGGTGGATGAGTGGGCAAGCCAAAACGTGGCCGAGGCCCAGGTGCTTCCGCGCAAGTATGGCCTGGGTCCCAGCGAGACGTGGCCGGTGAAGCTGCGCGTCAGCGGGCCGGCGGTGGCCGACCCGGATGTGCTCAGGCGCGTGGCCGGTGAGGCTGCCGATGTGCTTGCGAGCAGTCCGCACGCCAAAGTGGTTCGCTTCGACTGGCGCGAGCGGGTGAAGAAAGTGGTGGCCGAGTACGACCAGTCCAACGGGCGTTGGACGAACGTCAGCCGCGCCGGCGTTGCCGATGCGACCAGGCGGGCGTTTGATGGCACGGTGGTCGGGCAATACCGCGAGCAGGACAAGATTCTGCCGATTCTTCTGCGTCACACGGAAGCCGAAAGGCGCAGTGCGGCTGCGGATTTCGACACGTTGCTGGCCAGTCGCGATTTCGGCGAGGGCGCCGTGCCGCTGGCGCAGGTGACCCGCGAAATCAAGGTCGAGTGGGAAGATCCGCTGATCTGGCGCCTGGACCGCCGCCGCGCCATCATGGTGCAGGCCCTTTCCAAAGGCCTGGCCACCGAGCTGCGCAGCCCCGACATCGTTGAGCGCGTCGCGGCGATCCCCCTGCCCCCCGGCTATGCGATGGTCTGGGAAGGTGAATACAAAAACTCCCGCGACTCGCAGGCCTCGCTGATCCCAGGCATGGTGCCCGCCGCCTTGCTTGTGGCCCTCACGCTCGTGGCGCTCTTCAACTGCTACCGCCAGCCCTTGGCCATCGTGGCGGTCATTCCTCTCGCGCTGATCGGCGTGGTGGCCGGCCTGCTCATCACCGGACAACCGTTCGGCTTCGTCGCCCTGCTCGGCGCCATGAGCCTGGCGGGCATGATGATCAAGAACGCCATCGTGCTCATCGATGAAATCAACGCCCGCCTCGCCGCCGGCGGCAAGCCGTATGACGTGGTGCTCGACTCGGCGGTCTCGCGCCTGCGACCCGTGCTGCTGGCGGCGGGAACCACCGTGCTGGGCGTGATCCCCCTCTTGCAGGATGTGTTCTGGGTTTCCATGTCCGTCACCATCATGTTCGGCCTGACCGTGGGCACCGTGATCACCATGGTCCTGCTGCCGGCGCTCTACAGCCTGCTCTATGGCGTGAAGCCCGATGCGGGACCGGCCAACGACGCCGGGTGAGAAGCTGTGGATGAGAAGTTTTGGGTGGGGGTTGAGCCGGGTGATGTTGTGAATGGGTTCCCTTCCGTGTGCCATGTACGGGCTTGGCCGAGCGGTTCGGCTGTCCCAAACACATGGAATCCCGGATCGGGATCGGAAAGGAACCCGGATGAAGAAGCTACAAACGAAGCGTGGTTCGGTTCAAGGGCGTCACGTTGGGATTGGACCTGCACAAGCGGGTGATCCGGTACAGCGTGCTGGACGGGTCGGGCGATGAGACGGCCAACAAGGCGATGGCGGCGGAGGCGACAGGCCTGACGGGGGCGTGAGTCGGCGGGCCGTCGCATGAAGAAGGCGATCACGCGCGAGGGTTCCAGCCACGTGCGCCGGGCGTTGACGCGGGCGATCGTGGCGTGCCGGCGATGCAAGCGCGGTGCGGGCGTGTGGGTCAAGGCGTGGGTGACGAAGATGAAGCGTCGCCAATCGACGAAGGCGACGATCGAAGATGCAAGGACAACGGCTCAACCGAAGGCGACGGCTTGACCGATGAGGCAACGGCTCAACCGATGAAGGCCACCCTGATGATCCGCTGCTGAAGGCCACTCTCGCGTGGATGGCGACGCGCTCGTGCGGACTCTGGGGCGATCACGCTTCGTGCTCGATTCGTGCTGAGATGGGGCAGTCGCCGTCACGCTTTCGAACACCCCCACTTGGGCTCGGCCCCCGACCGTCGCTCGGATAGAAGAATGGGAGCGTGCCGACGGCAGTTGACAACGGGAAAGCTTTCATGGAAGTCCGCGAAGCCCCGGCCACCCGACGCAAAGCTTCAGCCCCGGCCATCGCCCCGGTTCATCACCGACTCGGGCAGCGTCTCGACAAACGCGCGAATCTCATCGCGCACCCTTCGATAGTGATTCAGCGCCTCCTCCGGCGACTTCGCATCGGCGGCCAGTTCGGGCGGATCATCAAAGCCCACGTGTATCACCTTCGCCTTGCCGGGGAACATCGGGCAGGTTTCATGGGCGTGGCCGCAGACGGTGACGACGACATCGAAGGGAATATCGAGGATCGTGTCCACGGTTTTACTGCGCTGCCTGGTGATATCGACGCCCGCCTCGGCCATCACCGCGACGGCGTGCGGGTTCATGCCGTGGGCCTTGATGCCCGATGAACAGGCTTCGATGACATCGCCCTTGAGATGGCGCGTCCAGCCCTCGGCCATCTGGCTGCGACAGGAGTTTCCCGTGCAGAGAAACATGATTTTCAGCTTCGGTAGCATTCGCAAACTTCCGTGAGTCTCTTCTTCTGCACGCCCCGGCAGCGTTTGAGATCCGCCTTGGCCTGCGGATCTTCGCCGGCGCCTTCGAGCGCCAGCCGCATCGCCCTGCCGATGACGCTCCTCGCCTTCGCATCAGCCCAACGGTAGTAGTGCCACTTCCCTTCCTTGCGCCGCTCGACCAGCCCGGCCTGGTGCAGAAGGGTCATGTGTTTGGAGACGGTCGCAGGCGAAAGGCCCAGCGCCTCGATGATCTGGCAGACGCAAAGCTCCCGCCCGCGCAGCAGCAGAAAGGCCCGCAGCCGGGATTCATCGCTCAAGGCGGCGAGGATGGAGAGCAGGTTCCTCATGATCGTCGGGTGATCGTCGGGTGGCTGGGGCGGAGTCTTCGACGCCCCGGCGCCCCCGGCCCCCGGCCCCCTTGCCGTTTCATCGGGCCGGGGCTTCACGGACTCAGCCCCAGCCACCCGAACATTTCAAACGGAGTCACCACCGGATGGCCCGTCATTTCACTTCGTCACTTCGTTGATTGACGAATTATGCTACAATGCGGCGATGCGGAGGTCAAGGTCCCCCGCTGACAAAGGTCGCGCCGTTTGGTTCTCCGAACCGCCTTCGTTGGAAAACTCCAAATGGCAAATCTCAAGTTCCAAACAAGCTCCAAAATGTGGAAATGGAAAAGGCAAGGAATTCGGATCGTGCATTATTTTCGCTTTTTTTCCTTTGGAATTGGAGCTTGTTTGAGATTTGGTGATTGCGATTTGTGATTTCAGACCGCACGTCACCCAGGAATTAAACGGCCCTGCTGAAAAGGCTGAACCCATGTCAAACCCGCCCTCGCTCATCCGTCGCTGCCTGGCCGAACTGCTGGGCGTTTTTCTGCTGGTCCTGCTGGGCGTCGGGGCGGTCCATGTGGCCGTGCTGACCGGATCGCTGGCCGGGCTGTTCCAAGTCGCCATCGTCTGGGGCATCGCCATCGGGCTGGCCATTCATGCTTTTGGCGCGGTCAGCGGGGCGCACCTGAATCCGGCCGTCACGCTGGCGATGTGTCTCTTCCGTCGGCTGGGCTGGCGCGATGCCGGGCCTTACGTGCTCGCGCAGCTTGCCGGCGCCTTTCTCGCCTCCGCCCTGCTCTACGCTCTTTTCGCGGGTCTGATCGCCGACTTCGAGGCTGTTCATCAGATTGTCCGCGGGGAACCGGGCAGCCAGCGCAGCGCGATGGTGTTTGGCCAGTACACGCCCCATCCCGCGATCATCGGCTTCGATGCCGCCGCCCATGCGAAAGTCACGCTCACGCAGGGCTTCATCGCCGAGGGCGCGGGCACGGCCATTCTCGTCTTCATCATCTTCGCCCTCACCGATCCGAACAACCGCGGCAGGCCCGATGGCAACCTCGCCGCCCCCGCCATCGGCCTGACCGTCACCGCCCTGATCTGCCTGCTCGCCCCGCTCACGCAGGCCGGCTTCAACCCCGCCCGCGACCTGGGCCCGCGCCTCTTCAGCCACTTCGCCGGCTGGGGAACCATCGCCATCCCCGGCCCGCGCGGCGAGTTCCTCACCATCTACATCCTCGCCCCGATCCTCGGCGGCTTCGCAGGCGGCGCGGCCTACGAATCCCTGATCCGCCCGTCCCACATTCGCCCCAGCGAGACATCCGCCTGAGAACTTTTGGGTGGCTGGGGCTGAGTCTCAGGGCAAAAGCATATGGCGGGAGGGCGAGGCTCCCGCCGGGAGGGCGAGGCTCCCGCCGAGCCGTTCGTTTGC
>CAZYPK010000093.1:0-19591 GCA_964649195.1 uncultured Phycisphaeraceae bacterium | reverse complement strand
CCCCAAAGCGGGGCCGTCGCAAACGAATCGGCTCGGCGGGAGCCTCGCCCTCCCGAAGCCTCGCCCTCCCAGCGGTAGCCTCGCCCTCCCGAAGTCATATGCGTTTGCCCTGCGGGGCAAGGATACTCCTCCCCTTTTCCGCTTCCTTGAGCCTATTTCTGTTTCACTTCACGGAACGATGGCGCCGCCGTCAGGGTGAAGAGTACGACTTCCTCCCCCGTGACTGTGCTGATGTCGTGGTGCAGGCTGAGCACCCCGACGCCGGTGATGTTCTGGATCATGGCCTC
The DNA here is from genome assembly GCA_964649195.1 of uncultured Phycisphaeraceae bacterium. GTDB lineage: Bacteria > Planctomycetota > Phycisphaerae > Phycisphaerales > Phycisphaeraceae > JTS-RE9. Next base: position 19,304 of record CAZYPK010000093.1, on the reverse strand, counting down.
CATCAGCGGACGGGCGGTTTCGATGAGGTGGGTCCGCACCTGCTTGAGCAAGTCGCGCCCCTTCTCAACGGCGAGCTTCTTGACCAGTTGTTGCTCGGCCGCGGTCAGAACGCCGTGCAGGCGCACCACCACCAGGTCGCGAATGAGGTGGGTGTGAATCTCCTTGGGCCCGCGCCCCATGTATTCCTGCTCAAATCGGTTCATGCCCTGGCAGATGGCGGCTTCGATTTCGCCTTGGGTTTTCATGATGACCTCGACTCGCCGCGGGTGTGCGGGCATTGGGTTTACATCGTGGAAATCGCAAGACATATGCGGCCCGAACGCTCGACCGTCCTTGCTTTCGGGAAACCACAATATCCGAAATATGCATGGACATTCACAGAATCTCCTTGCCTTGGGAGTCCTGCCCTCTATTGTCAACGGTCAGCGGAGCGCGAACACGACACGAATCGGCTCCGATTGTTGGAAGACTGGATCAAGGGCAGGTCGCCACCGCGACAGGCCCGATGACGAGTAAGCCGACCCGCTTGAGCACTTTTGCAGTGCTCAAGCGGGTCGGTTTTTTTGTGCATTCGCCGTTCAGCAAAGGAACACCTCATGAATACGAAACGAATCAGCATCGTGTGGATCATGCTTGGACTCTTGACGTTCACCCTCATTCTCGGCGGATGCAACACCGTGAAGGGCCTTGGCAAGGATGTCGAGCGCACAGGCGAGAAAATCCAAGGCGAACCTTGAGAGCCGCACGTCCGAACGCAGGCGACGACACACGGGTTGGAATCGCAGTCAATGCTGCCGAACATGCCATCACGCAAGGAAACATCATGCCCCCAGCGCAATCATCGATGGCGCAGCAGGTGGCCCAGGCGGCCGGCGCGTTTCAGTTGCAGATGACCGGCCGAGCGCCCGGGTCGGTGACCGCGGTTCTCAATGGAGACACCCTCGTGATCACGCTGCGCGAGGCCTTGACTCCCGCCGAGCAAGCCTTGGCCGCCGATGCCGCCGGCGCCGCGCAAGTGCGGGAGTTTCACCGCCAGCTCTTCGCCGCTTCCGCCGATGCCTTGCGGCAAGAGATCAAGCGGATCATCGGCGTGGAAGTCCGCGAAGCGGCGGCGGAGGTCGAAACGCCCGGCGGGGCCGTGGCACACGCCTTCACCAACGGCACGATGGTTCAGGTGTTCCTGCTGGCCGCCGAAGTGCCCGCGGAAGTTTGGAACGAACCCCCGACACAACAATCAATCAATCCCGACTGACACACAACTTTCGAACAAACTCTTCCTGCCCGGCGCATGCCGGGCAGGACAACACCCCAAGCCCGAAAGGCGCCTTCCATGACCCAGCCCGCACAACAACAGCAACAATCCGCCCCCGTCCGCTCCGCTTCGCAGAAGCCGTCCGCGTCGCAGGCGATGCCGGCGACCGACGACGCGCTGACCGCGATGCACTCGCCGTCGCACGAGGACATCGCCGTGCGCGCCTACGGCATCTACTCGCAGAAGGGCCGCGCCAAAGGTCAGTGCCGGCAGAACTGGCATCAAGCCGAGCAAGAACTGCGCAAACAGCAGGCGGCATCGGGCGCCGCCGAGTATCGCAACACGCCGCTGGTCCAGCGGGACGGCACGGAACCGATCGGCAAGAACTACGACCAGGTGATGCCCTCGGGCAAGACCGGCAACATGACCAACTCAGGCGGCGCGACTCATTCACCGGCAACCGGAACAAAGAACAAGTATTGATTCAACTGACAATACTCCGGGCGTTGACCGTATGGAGGGGTACGGTCGGCCCCGGGGCATGGCTCATCCGATTCACACCATTGACAAGGAAACGAACATGGGACTCATTCTGCTCATCATCGTGATCATGCTGCTCATGGGCGCCCTGCCTCGCTGGGGATACAGCCGCAACTGGGGCTATGGACCAAGCGGCGGGCTCGGACTCGTGCTGCTGATTCTGCTGATTCTGCTGCTGCTGGGACATCTGCCGTACCGCTTTTAAGCCGGCGCTTTCAAGCAAAAACAACATTCCGCCTTGTCTCATCAACAAGGCATGACAAAGGACTGATCTATGAATCCCTATCGCCTCGGTGGCGTGATTCTGATGGTTGTCGGGGTGGTTCTGTTCATGGTCGGGTTGAACGCTTCGGAATCCTTCGCGGATCAGTGGAGCGAGTTTTTCACCGGCCATTTCACCGACAAGACGGTCTGGTCCATGGTCGGCGGCGTCGTGCTGGCCGTTGTCGGACTGATCATGACCTTTGCCGGCGGCCGCAAGGCATGAGTTGGTGTTGCCGCGCAAGTGGCGCGGGGACCTGGCAACATCTGTTGCCGCCGAATTGATATTCGGCGGCGTGAGTTTCAGCTTCTGCAACTTCTCGGGGTTTGGACCCGGTCCGGGCTTTGTCCCGGCAGCGGTCGTCTTTGAAAGGACATGGCTATGAAGAGTTTAACGATGAAATCAACCTGTTTGCTGGCCGGCGTGCTGGGCCTTTTGGCACTGAGCGCCTGTGCGACGGCGCCCGCCACCGTGGAAGGCAAGCGCGACATCGAACACGATGCCGCCAATGCACTGGGCAAGGCGCAGCGGCATGACGCCACGCTGATCCCCGTCATCAACGCCTCCGCCGGCCATGCGGTGTTCCCCTCCGTGGGCAAAGGGGCGGCGGGCATCGGCGGCGCCTACGGCAAGGGCGTGTTGTATGAGCGCGGCGTCGTCGTGGGCTACTGCGACCTGAGCCAGGCGACGATCGGCGTTCAACTCGGCGGACAGTCCTATACCGAGATCATCTGCTTCGAAACCAGCCGGGCGGTCGAAACCTTCAAGCAAGGCAACTTCCGCTTCGATGCCCAGGCGACCGCCGTGGCCCTCAAGTCGGGTGCCGGCGCCAACGCCAAGTATGCCAATGGCGTGTCGGTGTTCACCATGGATGAAACAGGCCTGATGTTCGAGGCCGCCGTCGGCGGACAGAAGTTCAGCTATCAGCCCAAATAAGAGTCAATATATTGAATGATCACGAATGTATGTGATTGTTCATAAAACACACATTGCAACGTATTGCACACCATACAAAGGATTGGTCATGACAGCATTGAACACCATCGTTGTCCTCCTCGCGTCACTGGCTCTCACCGGTTGCGACAAATCCACGACCGGCGGCCCCGGCGCCACGCCGCCCAACGCCGCCAAGCCCGTCACCCCGGTGACGGGCGGCACCTTCACACTCTCGCTCTCCCCCGATTCGGCCTCTTTTAAGCAGGGCGAAGCCAAGGCGTTCACCGTCACCATCAAGCGCAATGACAACTTCAGCGAGACTGTCGCGCTCGAGTTCTCCGGCATTCCCAAGGGCGTCAGCATCGATCCGGCCAAGCCCGTCATCGGCCAAGGCGACACGGAAGCGAAATTCACCTTGAAGTCCGACGCGGAAGCGGCCATCGGCGAGTTCGTCGTAAAGATGGTCGGGCATCCGGCCAAAGGTCTCGATGCCGTGAGCGACATCAAGATCACCATCGCCGCAAAGTAACGGCGCCCCGTTGCTCCCGGAAGCGATGACTTTCAAAGTTCCGAAACAAGACTTAACGACATTCACTTTCACTCTATTGATGGAGATTACACATGACTCATGATTCCAATATCTCGTGTGACCCGACCTCCGGCGGCATTGCAGGCGCGATCGACAGCGCCGCCGACAAGGCCAAAACGCTCGTGAGCAATGCCGGCGAGTTCGTTGACCATGCCAAGGAAAAGGTCCAGGCCTGGGCGCACAACGCCAAGGACAGGGTGATGGATGCCGCCGGCGCCACAGGTGACATGGCAACTCATGTCAAGGAGCGCGCCCAGGAAATGGCGACCACCGCAGGCCACAACGCGAGCGACGCGATTCAATCCGTCGGCAACGACCTGACCCAGGCGATCCGCAAGTATCCGATGCAATCCGTGCTGATCGGCGCCGCCCTGGGCTACCTGCTGGTCAAGGCCACTTCGAAGGGTTGAGAAATGATCCACGACTCCAACGAAACAGCCGGCCAGAGCCTGAGCGCCCTGGTCGGCGAGATTGCGGGCGACGCTCATCGGCTCGTGAAACAGCACGTGGAACTGCTGCGTCACGAGGTTCGCGAGGATTTCCGAAAGAGCAGGCGGGCGGCGCTCGTCATGGTGGGTGCGCATGTTCTTGGAGTGGTCGGGTGCGCCGCCGTGGCCGCCATGTTGGTGGGCCTGCTCACATGGGCGGCGCCCGCGGTTCCATGGTGGTGCTGGTGCGGCATCGTCGGCGGCGCGCTGATGGCGCTTTCCGCCTTGGTTTACCGCAGGGGCAAGCGAATGGTCGCATCCATGAACCTGCTGCCGAACGAGATCGCGCAAGCGCTCAAGGAGAACTTCCAATGACTGATGAAGCAGCGGGATCACCCGCCGGTGATGCGACGTTTCAGACGCTGCGTCACCAGATTGAGCAGACCCGTTCCGCGATCGCCGGCAAGTTGGAATCGCTTCAGAAACGAGTGACGATGTCGGTCGATTCCGCCTGCGCCGCTGTCGATGAGACGGTGCATTCCGCAAAGCGGTCAACCCAGGACGCGGTGCAGGCAATCCAATGCGCCTTGGATCTCAAGCGGCAAGCCACGCGACATCCGTGGGCGATGATGGGCGTCGCCACATGGGTCGGCGTGCTTCTGGCGCGACGCCGCCGCGACGCCGGACAATCTGCCGCGCGGAAACCAATCAATGGTCCATGCACCGACGAGGTTCTGCATCCTTCTGAAACGGTTGAAGCAACGGCGGCCCGGCCCGAGCCTCTGCCGGAACAGCCCGGCACAAAACAATGGTTGAGCGCCCGGCTTCACTGCGAAGTCAACAAGGTGCGGGACGCCGCCATCGCCGCCGGTGTCAACATCTTCCGCGACTGGCTGGAGCGAATGATGCGGCGCACGAAGAACGAGACGCCGGGCAAGTAGGTTCCGCTACGACTTCCGATCAGCGGCAAAGGTTTCCCGTCAAGCACCAAGACTCCCAATCCGCCGCCGACGATTTCATGCCGGCGGCTGCGCCTCGCGCGGGCGTCGTTCCCAGGAACGCGGGATCATCGCGCCTGTTGACTTCGCCGTCCTGGTTTGCCTCGCTCGTGATCGTTGTCGCGGCTCTCTATTTTGCGCGGGAGCTGCTGATCCCTTTTGTTCTTTCATTGCTCCTCTGTTTCGTTCTGGCGCCGGTTGTGATACGGCTGCGACGATGGGGGCTGGGGCGTCTCACTTCGATCACCGTCACTGTCGTGATCGCCATGAGTGTTGTCGCGGCGGTCGGCGCCTTCTTCGTCGTACAACTGGTCGATGTCACGATGCGGCTTCCGGAGTACCAGGAAAACATCGAAAAGAAGATCGAATCCTTCAAGGTCACGCCCGGCGGCCCGATGCACCGCGCGATCAGCATGTTCACCCGCCTCACGGACGGCGTTGGCCAAGACGCGGACGAAAGCAAAGACGACGGCACGCAGCCGCCCATCTCCGGTGCGAGCGATTTATCGCCAAAGCCCGCGCGCTTCCACATCATCGAGCCGACGATGACGCCGCTGGCCATCCTCCGCAGCGTGCTGGGCACCACGCTGGGGCCTCTGGCCACGGCGGGCATCGTGTTCATTCTGGTGATCTTCATGTTGATCGAACGCGAGGCATTGCGCGATCGCCTCATCCGCGCCATCGGCACCGCGCCGGGCCAGCTCAACACCACCACGCAGATCCTGGATGACGCCGCCAGCCGCGTGTCCCGCTACCTGCTCATGCAATTGATCGTGAATGTCACCTACGGCATCCCCATCGGCATCGGACTGTATTTCATCGGCGTCCCCAACCCGGTGTTGTGGGGAATGATGGCGACCGTGCTGAGATTTGTTCCATATATCGGGCCTGTCATCGCCGCGTCCTTTCCCATCGCGATGGCGTTTTCCGTCGATCCGGGCTGGGGCATGGTGCTTCAGACGCTGCTGCTTTTCGCCGTGATCGAAATCATCTCCAACAATTTCATCGAGACCTGGCTCTACGGGACTTCGATGGGAATCTCCTCGGTGGCGATACTTCTGTCGGCACTGTTCTGGGCGTGGCTCTGGGGACCCATCGGACTGCTGCTGTCGGGACCGGTGACCGTCTGTTTGATGGTGCTGGGCCGACATATCCCGGCGCTGCAACATTTCTCGCTGATGCTCGGCGACCAGCCCGGCCTGCCGCTGCATGAGCGAATGTATCAACGCTTTCTGGCGATGGACCCCGATGAACCTGATCAGATCGCCCGGAACTATCTGGCGGATCACACCGTCGAGGAACTGTTCGGCCAGGTGTTGTTGCCGACGCTTCGGCTGCTGGAGGATGAACGTCATCAGGAATCGATCGAGCCGGCGCGGCGGGCGTTTATCCTCGAACACATGCGGGAACTGATCGACGACGTCGCCGGGCATCCGGACCCTGCGCCGGATTCAATCGTCAAACCCGCGGGCGATCACACTGCGGCAAAGATCGAAGCGACCGGCGAAGTGACTCCGCCCGTGACAGGGATCGGAGGCGCAATCGACACGCCCGCGGCGGTCGTTTGCATCCCGGCTCACGACGAGTCCGATGAGATCGTCGCCCTGATGATCGCGATTCTGCTCAGACGGCGCGGCATCGCGGCATCCGTCATCTCGGCCGATCAAAGTTCCGCCGATCGGATCGAACGGTTGGAAACGGAAGGCGCTTCGATCGCCTGCGTCTCCGTTCTTCCGCCGTTTGCCGCGGTCTATGCCCGTCACACGGTTCAGCGCATTCACGCCCGCCTGCCCGGAATGAAACTGATCGTCGGCTTCTGGGAGGCCCGTGCCGCGCCGGAAAGTCTCACCCGCCGGCTCACAGCCGTCGGCGCTGCCGAGGTGGTCAACTCGATTGCCCAGGCTCTGAAATCGATCCTTGCCCTCGTCGGGAAGCCGCCCGTTCAAATGGCGCAGGAAACCGAATCCATGCAACAGGCCGACATGGCAATGGAAATCACCATGCCAACGGCAGGATTGGGTGGCCATCAAGGGTAAGTGTATTCACCCATGAGTCAGATAATTATTTTTATTTTGTTGTATCCCGGCATCTCGTGAGGTACAATACGTACAGGAACGACGATCCAGTCAATGGAGAAGCGCCTCATCTCAAGCCGCGCTGTCTGCCTCCTTCGCCTCTTCCAATCAATTTGGATGTTTGCCTGAGCCGGTTTTTCGTTGCCGTTGTGGCACGGTCCTGTTTGGGCGAGCGGTAGGTATCTCCAGCCGGGAACAAAGGCTCCCGGCTCCAACTGGAAGAAGAAGAACATGTTGATCAGCAACGTCGGGCAGGCTCGTTTTACAGGTTGCGGGCTTATGAAATCCATCGTGATGGTGATGGCGGTCGTCGCGGCCTGCGGCGCAGGCGGCAAGGTTCAGGCGGTCACCACGCCGGTGTTGGGGACGGCGGAACATTTCGCGGTGCTGGGACACACGACGGTGACCAATACGGGTTCCTCCGTCATTTTCGGATCGGCTGCCGTGCTTTCCAACGTGGGGGTGTTCAATGAGGGCGGCGCCAACGCAACCACCGGCTTCGCCATATCACCGGCCAACTCGTTCATCGGCCCCGGCAGCAACACCAACGGACCGGGCCTCGTGAATGCCCCGGCGGCCATCCACCTGGGCAGCCCCACTGCCGGACTGGCCCGCAATGACCTGATCGCGGCGCACACCGCCTTGTCAAACTTCGGCACCGCCAACGATCTCACGGGCCGCGACCTGGGAACCTCCGGTTCACTGCCGATCGGCACGCTGGTCGCCGGCGTCTATTCCTTTGACACCTCCGCCCAGTTGAACGGCGCGTTGCAGTTGGACGCCCAAGGCACCAACGGCGGCGTCTGGATTATTCAGATCGGCTCCACCCTCACCACCGCCAGCGCCTCTTCCGTCGAACTCATCAACGCGGGTTCCAACGGCGGCTCCGATGTGGGCGTCTTCTGGGTCGTCGGAACCTCGGCAACGCTGGGCACCACCACCATGTTCGAAGGCAACATCCTGGCCATGGAGAGCATCACCCTCGACACCGACGCCACCATCTACAACGGCCGGGCCTTGGCGTATAACGGCGCCGTGAGCCTCGATTCCAACATCATCAGCAACATCTGCCCGGACTTTGACCTGGAACACCCCACCCACGGCCCCGGCTCAACCTCGCCCAACAGCGGCCCCGGCTTCAGCAGCGGCATCGGCTTCGACGAAGCGGGCGACCTCGTGCTCACCGGCCCCGGCGGCACAGGCCCGGGCGGCCCGGGCGGCCTCGCCATCCCCGAACCCGGCACCACCCTGCTCGCCGCCTGCGGATTGGCCCTGCTCCTGACCGGCTTGTTCAGCCGGTCGGCGGCACGGTCGCGCGCTCAACTGGTCGCTTGCTGAGCAGAGCCGCTGGACGAGTGTTGATGCGGACGGCGGTGGCGATGGCCCGTCCATCACAAATCCTCATGACCCCGGCTTTAACCGGGAAATATCCGGGGGGAATGCCTCGGTTTTATGGCAGTCACCCCGGCCAAGGCCGGGGCTGTCATGAATCGCGGCGACATGTTCCGTGAGCCGCGACTCAACGAGTCGCGGACGCCGACGAAGTGAAGGGGCGCAGAAACCCGGACGGCTTAAATGTAACTCTCCCGGATCAAACATTCGCAGGACGGCATTTGTTTTTCAGAATCTTGTCACGGATTGATGCCGTGACGTTTGAGAAGATCAATCGCTTTCGGGTGTCCGGCGGCTGCGGCCTTGCGATACCACGCGACCGCTTGCTGATGGTCCTTGGGAATGCCCTGGCGGTCGTGCAGGTACATGTTGCCGATCTCGAACATCGCATAGGCGTTTCCCGCATCCGCGGCTTTGCGATACCACTCCATCGCCTTTTGGTAATCCTGCGGATCGAAAAACAATATGTCATTTACGAGGTCATCAGCTTTTGGCTCATGTACCGAATGTGGTGCCAAGCCCGATGGCGAGGCTTGGCGAGCCGTCGGGGTATCGTATCGGCACCGAGCACAGAATACCCCGACGGCTCGGCGGCCCTCGCCATCGGGCTTGGCGCCACGGCGGGTACATGATCCCAACTTTTTTGAAGTCCTTCGGAGAACGGCCGCAAAAGACGCATTCAATCTTCCGCATCATCATCGTTCGCGGCCTCTGATGCGGCCTCTTCAACGGACCTCGGCGGCGCGGATGGGTCAAACGGCGGATCGATCAGCACGTCCTCCAACTCAATCCCGTCCGCATCCCTGCGAAGCAGGGTGTAGATCCATGTGTTCACGCTCAGGTAATGGCTCACCGCAAAAGCAGGCGGCACGGCGACGAGCAGCCCCATCCAGCAGTGAACGAGAAACGCGGCGATGCGGCCGGACCAGTCCAGCGATGCGTAATCGACCCCGCGAGGGAAGACGCCATCGCCCGGCCCCCCCGCCCCCCCCGGTTCCGGAAGGATCGCCTCGAACCGGTTGACGCCCAGATCGGTGGTGGTGAAGACCCATTGCCCGACCCCTTGCCGCGTGGCGCCGGCGATGACCATCACCACCAGCGAGAGAAACAGGTACATGAGGGCGCCATGAAGGATGGCGATGACGTTGTAGAACAGCCATCGCCAGGGACGGTTGAGCACGTAGTTGAAGGCGCGGGCGACGGCGTCGAACACATCCGAGCCGTTGACCGCCGAGGCGGGATAGACCAGGTGGATGCCCATCGCGGTGAGGAGGAGTGTGGCGGCGATGATCAGGCCGCACAGCAGGGCGATGCCGAAGAGCAGGCCGCCGAGGATGTCGATGCCCCAGGCCGGGGGATTGAAGATGAGAAACCCGCCCAGTCCCATGAGCGTCGCCACCGCCAGCAGCAGCAGCGGCGGGACGAGAGGCGTGAGCAGAAATCCCCACCATCGCGGCAGGACGAATCGCAACGCCTCGCGCAGGCCGATGCGTTCGTCGCGCGTCGCGTGCAGGGCCGCCATGCGGGCCACCGCGCCGCCGAGGATCGCCGCCAGCGGCAGCGAAAACAACGCCAGCAGCAGCAGCGGCAACCGGTGATGATGCCAGAGCCAGCCGGGGATGATGACCAGCAGATCGTGGAGCGCGGCGAAAGTTGTCGTCGGATCGTGGTAAGGCAGCTCGTGATAAGGCAGCCGCACATCGACGACTTCGATGGCCGTGTTGTCGGAATCAGGCGATCTGTTTTGCGGGTCTGTTCCGGGCTGGGTCGATTGCACCAACTGCGACCAGCCGAAGTTGAAGGTCACCACCGATCGTGCGAGCCGGTTCAAGGCGTGCAGCGCCTCGTCCCTGGCCGTCATCAAAGGCCCGCCGGGCGTCAGTTCATCGACCGTCGCCAGCGCGGTCTGGCGCAGCCTGCGCACCGTCCTGAAATCCTGCTCCCAGTCCTTCTCGAAACCGGTCTGCCTGCGATCGAGTTCGAGGTCGGCATACGCCTTGGCGTAATGCTCGCTCAGCGCCTGCCGCACCCGCGACTGCGGCGAAGGGTCCTGCGTCAGCGCGTCCGCATCGCCCTTGAAGCCGGCGGTTGACCGGAGCAGTTCTCGCAGGGTCTCGCGCACCACCTGGTCGCGCGATTCAACCCATTTGGCGAAGCCCGTCTCGCCACCGATGCCTGTTCGAATCGCGCGGTATTGCGGCAGCTCGCCGCGATGCACACCGCGCCCGGCCAGCGGATCGATCACCAGTGCAAGCAGATAAATCAGCACGACCAAAAGCAGCGACGTGAAAAGCTTGGACGGATGCACCGCCATCTTGAACGCGCCCAGCAGCTTCACCCACGGAAAAACCGCAGGCCAGTCCACCTCTTCGATGCGCACGCGATCAGTATGCTTGAGCATGATTCAGCGATCCGAAAGTTCGGGCGGAAAGCGACATGATAAGACCGGATGCGGCAGCCGTAAATGATCATGGAGCGCCGGCGAAGTCGGAAGCTCCAAATCGCAAGATTCAAATCTCAAACAAGCTCCAAATTTCAAGTAAGACATCGAATGGCCTGCCGGCGAACGACGATCTTGTGCGCTTCCGCCCTTCAAACCTGAGTTCAGGATAAGCCCCGCCCGGAAGGGCGCGGGCCAAAGCGTGTCCAATCAACAGCGGATTCAAAAACCTGCAAGGGGAATTCAAATCGGCAATCGAGTTTTGATTCGTCAACAGGCCGCGAATCGAACGCCCCTTGGCCCGCGCCTGCTCCGGGGGCCGGACGGGGCTTAAACGAAACTCAGGTTTTGAATTGATTCCGCCTTGATTTTGCCTTGTTTGGAGCTTGTTTGATATTTGGTGATTGTGATTTGGAGCTTTACCTCCGTGCGCCGTGCGCTCAAGCGCCGGGTGGCCCTGCGGGGCCGCCTTCGCCGCCCTGTCCGCCGCGACGACGGCGGCGACGGCGACGCTTGCGCCGCCGGCCCGCTTCGCCACCTTCCTGTTCCGGGGTGGCGCCTTCGCCGGCGCCGCCTTGAGCCTGTCCATCCTCGGCCACATCACCCTCGGAGCCATCGCCGCCTTCATCTTCCTCGCTGTCGCGAGAGGAAGGATCAGCGAGCCGGTCGCGCGATTCGACCGGTTCATCTTTGAAGCGCGAATCGGCCGGTCTCTTGCCGGGCTGCGACAGGTCGCCGCGCTCATGGGCTGCATCACCCTCGCGCGATTCGACTTCATCATCCTCCAGCGGTTTGCCCGGCTGAGGCCTGCGCGGTTCCTCCTTCCGATGCTGCGGCGGTCGTTGCGGACGATCACCCTCCGCCTGTTGCGGCTGCGATGAACCGCGCGGCGGACCGCCACGCGGAGGACGCTCATCACGGGCACGTTCACCGCGCTGCTCCGCTCGCGGTTCACCGCGTTGCCCTTCCGCCCGGCCACCCTGTTCGCGGGGCGGCCTGCGATCATCCCTGCGCGGCGGACGCTGCTCGCGGTCCATTCTCGCCTGCCGTTCCTCCTGAAGCTTCTGGTCTTCCTCCTTGGTCAGGGCGGTGATGTTTTCAAGCGGGTAGGCGGCGGTGCTGTTGTCCTTGTCGAGCACGATGAGCGCCAACTGCGTGAGAATCTGGGTATCGATCACCGTGCCGGGACCGTCGGGCGTCATCCATCGCGTCTGCCGCTTGGGCAATCGCTTGCGCAGGTCGTCGTAGGTTTCATCCTCATAACGCAGGCAGCACATGAGCCTTCCGCATCGGCCGCTGATCTTGGTCGGATCGAGCGTGGCCTTTTGAATCTTGGCCGACTTCATCGACACGGGCTTGAGCACCTTGAGGAACTGCTTGCAGCAGCAATGCTGGCCGCACTTTTCGTAGTCGGCCACGATGCGGGCCTCGTCGCGGGCGTTGACCTGGTGCATCTCGATGCGCGTCTGATGGTCCGCCGCCAGCCGCTTGACCAGCTCGCGGAAATCGACCCAGTCCTCGCTGGTGTAGTGGAAGATCATCCGCTCGCCGCCCAGGAGCAGTTCGACATCGACGAGCTTCATCTTCAGGTCGAACCCTCGGACGGCGGCGCGTGTGGACTGGATGATGGCGAGCTTGTTGGCGTCGAGCCGCTGCTGTTCGAGCAGGTCCTCGACGGTGGCGACGCGGAGGATTCTGCCCTGGGTGGTGAAGGGGAAGTTCTTGCCGCCGGAGTTGTCGATGTAGTCGAGCATTTCCTTTCGGGAGACGGCCTTGCCGCAGCCGGAGTTGGGGCAGGTGGTGGTGAGCATTTCGCCCAGCTCGATGCCTCGCGCGGTGCGGATGACCAGCTTGGAACCGCAACCGGGCTTGGCGTCGCCATCGTAAGGCAGTTCCGCGACCATGCGCATGTAGCCATAGCGGACGACGATCGACTTGGGGACTTCGAGCTTGTCGTAGATTTTCTGATCTTCCTCATCGAGCATGACGGGAAGCGGAAGAATGGAACCGGCCATTGAACAGACTCCGTGTAAGAAAGCCGACTGCACAATCGGAACTTGAGCGTGACACCCCCTCCATCAAATTGATGACGGGTTGTCAGCCGGCCGATTGTCACCGGGCGCTTTTCATTCATCCCGCCGATCGGCCCGATACGCCGGCGAGGTCCAAACACGGAGTCAGTCAAGACGAAACGGCAAGCCTGAAGAGCAGGGGTGTGCCACTTTTTGCGGTAGCATAAGCCCCGCCCGGAAGGGCGCGGGCTCAGGGGTGTACGCCTCACAGCCCTCGCCCTTCCGGGCGGGGCTTACCACAAAATAGGGGCACGCCCGAGAGCGGTAGTGTACCTCCAATCGAGGCGGCATGTCATCCCAGCCGCTACAATCCGCATCATGAAAATCGCCATCGTCAGCACCAAGTCGTATGACCGCGAGTTTCTCACGGCGGCCAACAAGCCGCATGGGCATGAGCTGGTCTTTTTCGAGCCTCGCCTGACCGCGCAGACCACGCCGCTGGTGGCGGGGTTCCCGGCCATCTGCGCTTTCGTGAATGATCTGCTCGACGCCGCCACGCTTGAAGCCCTTCACGACAAGGGTCTGAGGGTCGTCGCCCTGCGCTGCGCCGGGTTCAACAATGTCGATCTCGAAGCCGCCGGCAGGCTGGGCGTCAAGGTCGTCCGCGTGCCGGCCTACTCGCCTTACGGGGTCGCCGAGCACACCGTCGCCCTCATCCTCGCCCTCAACCGCAAAATCCACCGGGCCTACAACCGCGTCCGCGAAGGCAACTTTTCGCTCGAAGGACTCCTGGGCTTCGAGCTGCGAGGCAAGACCGTGGGCGTCATCGGCACCGGAAAAATCGGCGCCATCACCGCCTCCATCCTCCAGGGCTTCGGCTGCAACATCCTGGCCTACGACATGAAAGCCGACCCGCAGCTTGTCGAACGGGGGGCACGCTACGTCGAACTCCACGAACTGTTCCATAGCAGCGACATCATCTCCCTCCACTGCCCGCTCACCCCGCAGACCTTTCACCTCATCGATGAGCCGACCATCGATCTCATGAAGCCCGGCGTCATGCTCATCAACACCGGACGCGGCGCACTGGTCAACACCAAGGCGGTCATCAACGGCCTCAAGTCCGAAAAGATCGGCTACCTCGGCCTCGATGTCTATGAGGAAGAGGCCGACCTCTTCTTCGAAGACCTCTCAGGCATCGTCATCAAGGATGATGTCTTCTCCCGCCTGCTCACCTTCCCCAACGTGCTGGTCACCGCACACCAGGCCTTCTTCACCGGCCACGCCCTGGAATCCATCGCCCAAACCACGCTCAACAACATCAGCGAAATCGAGGCGGGCAAACCCTGCGGCAACGAAGTGAAAGCCCGGTGAAGAAGTCAGGGAACAGGAAACAGGGGACAGGAGACAGGAAGCCCACAGCCGCTTGCGGCTTCGCTCTGTTTCCTGTCCCCTGTTTCCTGTTCCCTGTCCCCCGTCCTCACCGAACCTCGATGATGATGAACCGCTTGACGCCGCGCGGCAGCGACACCTTCACCGCGTCCCCCACGCGGGCCTTCATCAGCGATTCGCCCATCGGACTGGTGGCGGTCACCTCGATCTCATCGCTGTCGAAGTTGAAGCTGCCCGAAGCCTGGCCGACGATCTTGTAAAGCTCCTCCGAACCGTCCTCCTCATCGCGCAGGCGGACGACGGAACCGAGAAAAACGATGTCGATGGGCACGGAGCCATCCTCGATGACCTTGGAGTTGCGCAGCTTTTCCTCGAGCCGGCGAATCTCCGCCTCGTTGAGACCCTGGTCCTCGCGGGCCGCGTGGTAGTCGGCATTCTCCTTCAGATCACCCAGGGCCCGGGCCTCGGCAATGCGCACGGAAAGCACCGCGCGCTGAGCCTTGCGATCCTCAAGCTTGGTTTCGATCCGGGTCTTTTCTTCCGCTGTGATGAATTCCATGACCACCGCACCTTCCTGATCCCGGAGTGAAAAAAAAGAAAACCGCCCCGCTTGCGAACGGGGCATTTTAACGGCAACCCGGCGTTGTCTCAAAGAGGTCAGGGGACAGGGGACAGAGGTCAGAGCGAAGCCGCAAGCGGCTGTGGGCTTCTTCCTGTCCTCTGACTTCTGACCTCTGACCTCTGACCTCTTCCTCACTCCACCCCCACGGGTTTCTGCGGCTCGATCACCGGGCGCTCCTTCCAGAACTGCAACTTGTCGAGCGTGGTCGGCGGCTTCTCGAAAGGCAGCCAGGTGTATTCCTGCCGCTCCTTGAACAACAAATCGGGATTCTTCCGCTGCCAGATCAGCCAGAGGGTGCTGTCGGAGCCCAGGTCGTAACCGGTGAGCGTTTTCAGCGCGCCGCGCGCCGCGCGAATCACGGCATAGTCCGTGTCGTTGAGCGCGCCGACCAACCCGTCAAACACGCGCGGCTCCGCATACTGCCCCAGGGCCTGGCAGCAGGCCATGCGCACATCGGCGACATCCTCCAGAGACAGCCGCGTGTGCTTGATGAGCGGGTCGATGGCCTTGGGGTTGTGGATTTTCTGAAGCGCCTTGGCCGTCTCCCAGCGCACGAAATCGGAATTGTCTTCGAGCAGCGGAACGAGCAGATCGACATCATCGACCACGCCGTGCAGCCCCAGGGCGCGGACGGAGGCGGCCCGCACGGTGGAGTCCTCGTCGGTGAGCAGCAGGCGATAGGTTCGCACATAGACCTCCTCGCCGCCGAAGGGCGCCGAGGAGAGCCAGGCCACGCCGTTGCGGCGACGGTCGGCATCGAAAGGATTCAGCGAATCCTTGGCGGCCTCGCCGGGGGTGGGCGGCAAGATGGAGTCAAACATCGCCATCACGGGATTGTCGCTTCGCGCCGAGTCGCCCGAACAACCGGCCAAGCCGAGCGACACAACCGATGCGACAAGGAAGCCGAATCGCCGGAGTGATTGATGAGCCGTTCGCATGAGGTGCAGTGTATCGAAGGGTGAACGAATGGGAAACGGGCGGACGCGCACAAGCCGCTTGCGGCGTGGCAACGCACATCGGGGGTTATTCGGAAGCCCCGATTGTTGAATGGCCGCAAAGCGTCGCACAAGGAACAAAGAGTGACGCGACAACAGGCGAGCACGAAGATGGCTTTTCGGGAAGGCGAGACTTCCGATTCCGGGGGGGGTGCCGGGGGGTGCCGGGGGGGTGCCGGGCGGCTCGGACAATGCCGCTGCGATTGGCTTCGCTTCAGTTGTCCGCATCGGGTGCGGCGGGGGCATCCGGGGCGGCGGGAGTTTCCGGGGCGTCCGGGGTTTCCAGCGTGGCGGTGCCATCGTAGTGGCCCAGCCGCGAGGCGTGGCTGCCCAGAACCTGACGGGCTGACTTGATTCGAGAGAGGCGGGCATCGCCCAACGCCGAGCCTTCCTTGATGCCGGTGATCGCGGGATCCGCCAGCAGTCCGTTCAGATCGCCCACCGTCTTGCGGCTGGCCTCGGTCATGGCGGTCTGGCGCGATGCGGCATCGGCGATCTTGGTGGTCAAAACCTGAACATCACCGGCGAAGGACTGTCCCGTCCGGGACTTGACCTGGTTGCCGATGGTCGCAAAACGGTTGGTGGCGACGATGGCGTCCGATTCGGCGTTGAGCTTGGCCAGGTGGGCGTCGATCAGGTCGAACTTGACCGCGACCTTCTCCTCGCCTCTGGCGATCGCGTCGGCCTTCTTGAGCGTCTCAATCGCTTCGACGGCCTTGGCCAGCGCCGCATCGAGCTTGACCGTGACCTTCTGGTCGTAATCGTCGGTCAACTGCTTGAGTTCACCCTGAAGATTGGCGGCGGCCTCGGCGCGGTCGCGGATGATCTCCGACTCCAGTTCCTTCATTCTCGCCTGCCGGGCCTCGACACTGGTCACGCCGCCGGTGAGCATCTCCAGCCACTTTTCCGCAATCCCCAGCTCGCGCTGCACGATCGTCAGCTTGGCCTTGGCCAGGTCCTGCGCGACGGTGAGCTGATCGATCTTGGTGTCGCTGCCCTGGCCTTCGCGGTCGGCATCGATCGCCTTGATGTACAGTTCATATTCCTCGACGTTCTTTTTGGTGAACGCCTGCGCCCGCAGATCGCTGGCCTGCTTGAAGGCCGCGTCGCGCTTGACGGCAAGCTCATCGATCTGCTTCTGAAGATCATCGATCTCAGCCTGCAACGTGCGGGCGTCACCCTTGTATTTGTTCACCGCGGCGGTCACGGCTTCCTGGTTCTGCGACCACTTGTCGAGCACCGGCTTCTCGTCGTCGGTGAACACGCCGATGAGGCTGGAGGTGACCTCGACGCTGGCGATGAAGGTCTCAATGGCGGCGGTCTGGGGCGAGAGCGAGTTGCTGACGATCATGGCCTGGCGGCGCAGGTGCGCCGCCGAGGAGGTGTAAAGGCTGGCAAGCAGTTGATGGGCCGCGACGCGCTGACCGGTCTGGCCGCGACCGGTCAGGCCCTTGAGCTTGGATTCGACCTGCCCGATGACGGCGGCCTGGTAGGCGCGAAGGTTCGCCGACTTGATGGCCTCGGCGATCTGCGGATCATCGAACTTGATGTGCGAAGGCTTGTAAGCCCCCAATGCCGTCAGGCCCTTTTCGGTGCGAAGGAATCCTTCGCGGACCTCGTTGACCATGCCGACGACGCTTTCGAACTCCGCGCGGGCCTGGCGCGATTCCTTCGCGGCCAGGTTCTCGCCGCAGCCCAGCGGGAACATCGAGAACACCATCAGCACGACGGCCATCAGCAGAGAGAAGGATCGACGCACGGAAGAACTCCTGGGGGGTTGATGGCGGCTGGGCCTGATGCCCAAGGCCAGGCCAGCGGCGTTCCCGGATTGAGAAGGCGGAGAATAATCGAAAACTTCGAACTCGGAAAGCGGGTTCAAGGCGTCTTGGGAGCGGGCGGGGTTGTCTCCGGAGGCGGAGCCTTGGCCGGTGATGGCGGCGGTGTGGCGACCGTCGGCAGGCGGTAATTCAGTTCGTACTTGGGTTCGGGGCGGTACAGCGATTTGCTGATCCACTCGACGAGCATCTGGTAAGTGCGATCCTTGTCGCCGGTGACCATCGGGGCCTTGAAACCGGGGACCTCCGGATGCGGGTTCTGCGACTTGTCCACCGGCAGGCCGTACTGAAGGATGAGCGACTTGGTGGGATAGTCTCGATCGACCATGTAGGCGGTCTTGGGCTTGGTCTGGGTGAGGATGTAGAAGTTGGTGTGGATGGTTTCGCTGCTGGTGGGCGCCGAGTTGAAGAGGAAGAACTTGCCGGCCTTGGGCCCGCCGTGGCAATCGTTGGTGGCGCAGAAGTTGAGGATGTAGTTGCGGTGGATGTTGCGGAAGTCGCGGATGGCCGGTGGATCATCGTGGCTGATGATGTCCTCGTAGTATTGACCGGCGCCGACCTCCATGATCAGCTTGAGCTTTTCGATGTCCTTTTGAGCCTTGAAGCGGTTGCGGGCCGTCGCTCCCTTGGGCACCCTGTCATTGTCGGCAAACTCATTGAGAAACTTGTCCACGACCGTCGGCGGCACGGTCACACGGGGGTTGAGATCTTCATTGACCTCCATCACGCGGAGCCGGTTGATCTGCTTGGCGGTGAGGCGATCCTTGGGCAGCGCGCCCGTGGCGCTCGAATCGGGGCCGGGGGTTGTTCCGGGGGTGGTGCCGGGAGTTGTTCCAGGGGTCGTGCCGGGCGTGGTTCCGGGGGCGGGGGCGGAGGACTTGATGCGTTCCTCGACGATGCGCTTGAGCAGGCTGATGTCCGTGTTCTTCGGATCGCGGCCGGCCAGATCGTCCAGTTCCTTCTTCGCCAGACCGAAGGCCTGCTTCTCAAACAGCCAGCGGGCGATCTGGTAACGACCGGCGACATCCTCATCCGTCACCTTGGCGCGGCGCTGGGCGTATTCCTCCTCCACCGTCCTCACATACTCGATGCTCTTGATCAGATCGCGCGGGTAAGGCGTCTTGATGCCGGCGATCACCATCGACACCGACTTGTCGTCCTCCTCGGCCACCACCCCCTTGACCGTGCGGCCATCCTTGAGCGTCAGCACCGCTTCGCGGGCGGCCTGCCCCAGGGCGGTGGAGAGCGACAACGCCAGAAAAAGCAGCGAGAAAACAACGGTTCGCAGAGGGGTCGTCATGGATGAAAAGCCTCCGGGACGATACGCGAGGGCGGGTGGATGGAAGGACCGATACGCTACACACCCAAGTATAGGCGAATGCGAAGGAAAGCGAAAGTTTGGCGGCGGGTGTGTTTGGGGCGGAGTCAGGGCCGGCGCATATGGGAGACGAAGCTCCCGCCGGGAGGGCGAGGCGCTCGCTGGGAGGGCGAGGCTCCCGCCGAGCCGATTCGTTTGCGATGGCCCCGCTTTGGGG
>CAZYPK010000092.1:0-19597 GCA_964649195.1 uncultured Phycisphaeraceae bacterium | reverse complement strand
TGCCGCGCGAGTTTCGTTTGCTCAGGCCCCCAAAGCGGGGCCGTCGCAAACGAACGGCTCGGCGGGAGCCTCGCCCTCCCGAAGCCTCGCCCTCCCGGCGGGTGCCTCGCCCTCCCATATGTTTTTACCCTGGGGGTATCCGGGGGTATCCGGGGGCTAAACCGGGGGCGTCTCGCGGTTCGGATCGTTTTTTCGCATCTGTTTCAACATCTCCGGCAGCTTGGACAGGGCGGCCTGTTCCTTGAAAAAGGTGCGACTGTCTTTGGCGGGGATGCCCATGACGCGCTGGTTGACTTCGACATCGCGCATGACGCCGGCGGCGGCGCCGACGATTCCGCCGGCGGCGATGTGAACGTGGTCCGCGATGCCCGCCCGGCCGCCGATCATCGCCCCGTCGCCGATGGTGGTGCTGCCGGCGATGCCCGCCTGCCCGGCGACGATGACGCAGCGGCCCAGCCGGCAGTTGTGGCCGATCTGCACGAGATTGTCGATCTTGCAGCCGTCGCCGATGATGGTGGCGGAGAACTTGCCGCGATCGATGCACGAGCCTGCGCCGATTTCCACGTCGCTTCCGATTTCGACGGCGCCGATCTGGGGCACCTTCACCAGACTTTTGCCATCATCGCCGGGGCGGTAGCCGAAGCCATCGGAGCCGATGGTGACGTTGGGGTGGATGATGCAGCGGTGGCCGAGGGTGCAGCGTTCGCGGATGACGATGCCGGGCCAGAGGAGGCAGTCGCTGCCGAGGGTGGAATCATCGAGGATGGTGACCTGCGGGTAGAGGATGGTGCGATCGCCGAGGGTGACGCGGGGGCCGATGATGCAGTGGGCGCCGATGCGGACCCCGGCGCCGATGCGGGCGGTGGGGTCGATGATGGCGGTGGGGTGGATGAAGGTTTGGGCGGACCCACGGACGGGAGTCCGTGGGCTTTGGATGTTTTCACTGTCTTCTGTCTCCTGTCCTCCGTCTCCTTCTCCCATGCCGCCCACCGGCAGGGGGGGGGTGAACATTTCCAGCACCTTGGCCATCGCCAGGTCGGCGTTTTTGACGAGGATGATGGCCGTTTCTTCGCGCGAAGGGACTTCATCCTTCATGCCGAGGGAGACCAGCGCCGCCGAGGCGCGGCTGGCGGGCCAGAGCCTGGCGTACCTTTGGCTGCCGATGAAGGTCAGGTGGCCGGGCCGGGCCTGCTCGATCTGCTCGACGCCGGTGATCGGCCGCGAAGCATCGCCGGCGACTTCTCCGCCGACGCGGTCGGCGATCTGCTGCACGGTGAAGAAGGGGGGAATCGACATAAGTGAAGAGAGGCGAGGAGAAATTCAAAATACGAAGCACGAAATACGAAACAAATTTGAATCGGAGCAACGAAGGCAAAAGCGGAAATGGGTTCGCCGAATCGCACGCCTTGTCATTCGGCGCCATCTGCTCCTTGTGCTCTTTCTGCTCTACCTGCTCTTCCCGCTTCTATTTCTTCGTCGCTTCCTCGTACTGCACGCTGACCTGTCCCAGTTCAACGGCCAGCGGCGGGGTGGTGCCGTACTGTTCGGTGCGGATCACCATGAAGCGACCTGGCGAAGCCTCGGCGAAAGCGGGATCGCTGGCGGGGCTGCCAGCGGCTTCGGAGCCGGGCGGTGCGCCGCTCAAGCCGTAGGTGATTTTCCATCGCTGGGTCTGATCGAACCAGATGGCGCGAAGTTTGAGCGAGGTGGGCGGGGTATCGAAGGGGGTCTTGCCCAGCAGCTTGCCGCGCAGGCTGGATTCACCGGCCTTGAGTTCGAGATAAGCCCGGCCCTGGGCTTTCCAGAGATGGACGAACAGCGCCGCCTGACCGGCTGCGGAATCATCCCAGAACTCAATCTGAATCGCGCCGTCGGCATCGGGCCAGTCGATCTTGGTGATGTCGATGTCGATGGTGCAGGGCGCGGGTCCGATGATGCGTTTGATGCCGGGGTTTTTGGAGGCGTCGCGATCCTCGATGCGATAGAACCCCGCGTGCAGGTTGCCGCCGCCATCGATGAACTGCCAGGCGGGATCGAGGGCGTCGGCATCGAATGAATCGGTGAAGCTGGCGTAAGCGGGCTTGCCTTTCCTGGGTCCATCCCCGCCGCCGGAGAGGACGACGATGAGAATGATGATGAGCAGGAGCACGCCGCCGCCGATGGCAAAGAGGAGCGGCTTCTTCGATTTTTCCTCGGCGGTTGGCTGAGCTTGCCGCCCGGCGAGGCCGCGCATCTGCGAGCGCGATCGGCCGGCGGCCTCCGCCTCGGGCCGGGCGACGCGGCCTGAACGGGAAGCCGAGCGATCCACGCCGCTGAGCGCTTCATGCAGTTCGACCAGTGCCGGATCGACCGGTCCCGCATCGACCTCGCGGATCGCCTCCTGCAAATCGGCGACGAGTTCCGCATAGGAGCCGTGGCGGTCATCGGGCGATTTTTCGAGCATCCTGGCGACGACCTGTGCCGTCCTGGGGTGCATGGTGGGGATCAGCGCCCGCAGGTTCGGCGCGGGATCGATCAGCCTCATGCGCACGATGTCCTTCACCGACTTGGCCTTGAACGGCGGCCGGCCGGTGAGGGCGTGAAAGAAGCTGGCGCCGAGGCTGTAGATGTCGCTGCGGAAATCGGCCGGTTTCCCTTCGAGCAGTTCGGGCGGGAGGTAGTAGGGCGTGCCGTAGATTTTTCCTTCGACCTGGCTCTCTTCGAAGCGGGCGAGGCCGAAGTCCACGATCTTGGCCTGGCCGTGGTTGTCGATGAGGATGTTGGCCGGCTTCACATCGCCGTGGATGAGGCCCGCGCCGCTGGCGGCTTCGAGACCGCGCGCCGCATCGACCATGATCTCCAGCAGCCGTCGCTCATCGCCGGGCGTGTCCTTCCGCACCATCTGATCCACGCGCCCGCCGGGCACCAGTTCCATGACGATGTAAGGCTGCCCCTTCTCGATGCCGATCGAATGCACCTGCACCACGTTGCGATGATTCAGCGCCGCCAGGTTGCGGGCCTCGCGCACGAAGTTGCGCATGGCGTCTTCATCATCCGAGACCTTGTGGCTCAGCACCTTGATGGCGACATGGCGACCGAGCGTGATGTCCCTGGCCTCGAACACCTCGCCCATCGCCCCGTGACCCAGCCGCTTGAGCAGGAGAAACTGCCCCAGCCGCACCGTCACCGGAAAGGTTCGTTCGCACTTGGGGCAGGCCACGGTCGAAAGCGGCGGAAGACCGGCCACCTTCACCACGCACCCGCATTCGCAGGTGATGGATTCCGAAGGCTGACCGAGAATGTTCGCAACACGTTCGCCCGCCACGCATGGACCTCGCAGTTGCCGGAAGATGAACCGGTTGACACGCCCAATGAAGTGCGGCAGTGTAACAGATCAGCGGCAGGGGCTTCATGTTGGGACAGGGGACAGAAGGCACGAAGGCACGGAGGGGAGAGAGGATGAAAAGTTCCGAGTTCCGGGTTCCGAGTTGAAAGGCAAGGGGGAAGAAAGGCACGAAGGGGGGAAGGGGTGTCCCACAAGCCGCTTGCGGCTTCGCTCCGAATGGCGGAGCAGACAACCCATCATCTGGGGTGTACGTCTGCCTCTCCTCATTCGGCCTTCAGCATTCAGCCTTCAGCATTCAGCATTCAGCATTCGTGCCTTTCTGCCTTTCCCTTCGTGCCTCAATGCCTTCCTCTTCCCCCTTGCCTTTCAACTCGGAACCCGGAACTCGGAACTCGGAACTTTCCCCCTCCGCGCCTCCCCGCTACCGCGCGTCTTCGCCGCCGATGTGTCTCAGGGCGACGATGTTGGTCACGCCCGGTGTGCCGATGGGTTCGCCGGCGATGAGGACATAGGGATCGCCCGGCCGGGCCCATTGGCGATCGAGGATGAGCTGATCGATCGAAGCGCCGAACGCCTCCACGTTCACCGGCTGAACCATGTGGATCGGATGCACGCCGAAGAGAAAACTCATTCGCCGCAGCGCCGCCTCTTCGCTGGAGCAGGCGAGGATGGGGACGTTGACGCGGGTGAGGGAGATGTAGCGCGCCCCGCCGCCGCGCTGCGACCAGAGCACGACGAACTTCGCCGCGTAGTCGCGCACGATCTGCCGGACGCCGTAGCTCAGCGCCGCGCTGCGCCTGCCGGTGGTGCGCCACTTGGCGGGCCTGTTCCACGCCTGGCCGTACCCTTCGGGGTTGGTGATCAGATGGCTTTCGGTGTTCTTGGCGATGCGGGTCATGAAGGCCACCGCGGCGGCCGGGAACCTGCCCACCGCGGTTTCGCCCGACAGCATCACCTTGCCCGCGCCATCGTAGATCGCGTTGGCCACATCGGAGACCTCCGCCCGCGTCGGCTGCGGGCTTTCGATCATCGATTGCAGCATCTGCGTGGCCACGATCACCGGCCGGCCCTGCTCGTGAGCCATCGAGATGATCCGCTTCTGAATGATGGGCACCTCGGTCAGTTCCATCTCCACCCCCAGGTCGCCGCGCGCCACCATCACGCCTTCGGAAACCTTGAGAATGTTTTCCAGGTCCGCCATCGCCTGCGGTTTTTCTATCTTGGAAACCACCGGAATCGCAGGCTCGCCCGGCGGCGCCAGCGACTTGAGCAACGCCTTGAGCTCGACCACATCCTCCGCCTTTCGCACGAAGCTCAGGGCGAGCAGATCGAGCTCGTGCTTCACCGCCCAGCGGACGCATTCCCTGTCGTACTCCGTAAGCGAAGGCACGGTGAGTTTGCTGTCGGGCAGGTTGACGCCCTTGGCGCGGGTGACCAGGCCGCCCGTGGTGACCTGGCAGTGCAGGCGGAGCGAATCGCCTTCGCCCTGCCTTTCGATGACGAGCGAGCGCACGTTGCCATCGTCGATGAGCAGGCGGTCGCCGGCATCGATATCCGGCAGCACCTGCGGGGCGGTGATGGAGAAGGTGGCGGCGCCCGGCGGCGAGAGCGGGGCCGGTTCGCCGCCCACATGAGGCTTGGATTGGATGATGAGGGTGTCGCCCACGGCCAGCAGCACCCCGCCGGCGACCACTTCGCCGATGCGGATCTTGGGGCCGCACAGGTCGCCCATGACGCCGACATGGATGCCGATCCTGCGTGAAGCCTCGCGCACGGCGGCAAGCAGCTTTCCAAAACCGTCGAAGGAACCATGCGAGAAATTGAGCCGAAACACGCGGGCGCCTTCCTCGATGAGACGCACGATGATGCCCACTTCCGAGGTCGCGGGACCAAGGGTGGCGATGATCTTGGTGAGCATGAAGGGAGTCGGTTCTGGCATGGAGGGGATTGTATCGGCACGGCAGAGGGACAGGAGAAGGAGACAGGGGACAGGAAACAGGAAACAGGAGACAGGAGACAGATGAATTCATAGCCGCAGCGTCCTCGCTGCGCGTCTGCCATTTTGCAATTTGCATTTTGCAATGGCCATTGGCCATTCTTCCCCCTTCGTGCCTTCCTCTTTTCCCCCTTCCCCTTTCCCTGCACTAAACTTCCCGCATGATGATCGCCACCGATGTCGTTCCGAAAAATCCCGCGAACATGCTGGGCCTGGACTATCGCGTTGAAGCGGGGCGGCTGCCTTATGGCGGGCCGATATGGGATGTGCATAACCACATTCACAGCCTCGAATCCGCCCGTCTCTTTTTTCAGGTGGCGGACCTCTACAACATCGAGCGCATCTGGACGATGGCGCCGCTGGAACTGGTGGATGATCTGAAGCGCGCGTTCGGGTCGCGCATCCGGTTCATCGCGGTGCCCGACTATGAGAAGAAGGATCAGCCTGGCACCTTCACCACCGACTGGCTCGACCGCATCGTGAAGTTTCACGAGAAGGGATCGCGCATCGTCAAGCTCTGGGCTGCGCCGCGGGGCAGGGATTTCAGCGACGCCCTGACGCTCGATTCACCGGCCCGCAAGGAAGGCATCCGGCTGGCGCGCGAGCTGGGCATGATGTTCATGGTCCACGTCTCGGACCCCGACACCTGGTTCGCCACCAAGTATGCCGATGCGAAAAAATATGGCACCAAGGCGCAGCAGTACGAACCGTTTGAGCGGCTGCTCGATGAACATGGCGATGTGCCCTGGCTTGCCGCCCACATGGGCGGGGACCCGGAGCATCTGGATCATCTTCAATCGATGCTCGACCGTCATCCGAACCTGTATCTGGACACCAGCGCGACCAAGTGGATGGTGCGCGAGCTGGGCAGGAAGCCTGCGGAGCTGCGATCGTTCTGCCGTCGCAACGCGGGTCGGATTCTCTTCGGCAGCGACATCGTGGCCAACACGCACGACATGAGTTTTGACCTGTACGCCAGCCGGTGGTGGGCGCTGCGGACGATGTTTGAAACGACGTATGAGGGCGCCAGTCCGATCGTCGATCCCGATCTGAACATGGTCGATGCAACCGTCCCGGCCGATGCGACGGCCACGCTGCGCGGGGCGGGGCTGTCAACGGATGAGCTGAAGATGATTTATCACGACGCGCCGGCCAGGCTGCTTTCGCGGTGGATGGATTGAGTTTTCACTTGACCGTCAACCAGGGGATCGCGAAGCCGCAAGCGGCTTGGGGGTTATGGGTTCACCACGTTCACCGGTTTGCCCAGTTGGTAGGCGCGGATGTTGTCGGCGGCGATCCGCATCAGCCTTCGGCGGGCTTCGACGCTGGCCCAGGCGACGTGCGGGGTGATGATGCAGCGCGGGGCCGAGAGCAGCGGGTTGTTCGCATCAGGCGGCTCGGTGGAAAGCACATCCAGCGCGGCGCCGGCGATCCGGCCATCGCGCAGGGCGTGGGCCAGGGCGGACTCGTCGATGAGTCCGCCGCGCCCGGTGTTGATGAGGAACGCGGCGGGCTTCATCATCGCCAGGCGGATGGCGCTGACGGTGTGTTTGGTTGTTTCGGTGAGCGGGCAGTGGAGGGAAAGGACATCGGCCCGTGCGAAAAGCTCATCGGTGGGCAGCCATTCGATTTCGATGCCTTCGAGTCTTGTTTCGCGCATTGATCGCTGATGGGCGGCGGCGATGCGCATGCCCAGGGCGGCGCCGATCTGGGCGACGCGCTGACCGATGGCGCCCAGGCCGACGATGCCCAGCGTTTTGTCGGCCAGCTCGACGAGCGGCGAAACGGTGAAGCACCAGTCGCTGGCGCCGGGCCAGCCGGCGTAGCCCTGCATCGGCCGGACGGCGAGGTTGTGGGCCCCGACATGATTGGTCAGTTCGAGGAGCAACGCGAAGACATGCTGGGCGACGGAGTTGGCCCCGTAGCCCGGGACGTTGGTGACGATGATGTTTCGCTTCGAGGCGGCGTGAAGATCGACGATGTTGGCGCCCGTCGCGGTGATGCCGATGTATTTGAGATCGGGAAGCCGGGCGATCAGGGCTTCGTCGAAGCCGGCTTTGTTGGTCAGGGCGATGGTGCAGCGATCGAGTCGGTGGGCCATCTGCGCAGGCGGGGTGCGATCGTGGACGGTGAGTTGACCGAGCGATTCGATGGCACGCCAATCGAGTTCGCCCGGGCGGTCGGGTTCGGGGACCAGCGTGTGGCCATCGACGACAACGATGTGATCAGCCATGAGGAGATGATAGCGAGTCGGAGGGGAGGCGGACGCGCAGCGAGGACGCTGCGGCTGGGATGGACGCGCAGCGAGGACGCTGCGGCTGGGATGGACGCGCAGCGAGGACGCTGCGGCTGGGACGGACGCGCAGCGAGGACGCTGCGGTTTACGGCGCATCGACACCGACGTCGGCGGCGGTGAAGGGGCGTTGCTTGATGGGGCCGGTGGCGAATTCGTCGCTGCCGGCGTCCATTTTCTTGGGTCGCGGCTGGCCGTCGATGTCGGTGGTGACGAAGTCGAACTCGCCTTCCGCGTAATCGATGGCCGGGCTGTTGGGGCTTAGCCGCCAGATGCCGCCCTGGTTGCGCAGCCTGGGGAAGACGACGCTGATCTGGTCATCGGGGACATCGATGCCGACTTTTTCCTTGGCGTTGGCGTGGAACATGATGTTCCTGGACCAGCGGACGGTTTCGGGCCTGGTGCGGACGCGGATGAGTTCGTCGCCGTAGCCGATGGCGACGTTGTTGGCGATGAGGCAGTCGGCCGGGGGCTGGGTGAGGACACCCCCGCCGGTGGCGCCCAGTTCGATCACGCCTCCGCCGCAGTTGACCCAGGTGTTGAAGACGATCATGGCCTTGCGGGCCGCGGGGCGGGGCACATCGATTTTGCCCGGCTCGGCCAGGCCGTTGGAGAGCACCACGGCCGGCGCGGTGAGGCCCTCGAAGTAGTTGTTGAAGACCTTGGCCTCCTCGCCGAAGACGCGGATGCCGCCGACGTTTTCCTTGTTCTCCGCGTAGAAGAAGTTGCCTTCGACCATGTTGCCCGATCCCATGCGAAGCGTGAGGTAGCCGGCACAGTTGAGGAACGTGTTGTAGCGGATGAACTGGCCGCCGGAACGGACGGTGATCAGTTCGTCATCGCCGTTGCAGTTGTCGAAGAGGTTGTATTCGACCAGCGACTGCCCCTGGCCGGCGGCGAGCTTCGTCCAGCCCAGCCGGATGGCGCGTGCCCCGCCGCCTTCGCGGCGAGGGATGGCGCGGAAGTGGTTGTAGTCGATGCGGTCGCCCTTGCTGATCTGAAAGGGCGCCTCCTCCGCGCCATCGATGGCGATGTAGGCCCCGGCGGTGGTCAGGTCATCGAAGAGGTTGTGATCGATGCGATTGCGTCCGCTCTTGCCGCCGGTGATGTGAATCCAGTTCTGCCGCTGCGCCTGGCCTGTACCCAGTTTGAAGGAGCAGCGGGTGATGCGGACGTTGTTGCAGTCGATGAGCTTGATGGCGGGGGTTCGGTTTTCGTGGATGAAGGAGAAGCCTTCGATGACCACGTGGCTGACGCCGCGCAGCTCGATGCCGGCGTTGCCGTCGAAGGCGGTCCGGCCACGGTCGCGGGCCCGCAGCGTGATCGGCGCCGACTCGGTGCCGCTGCGGGTGATCAGCAGCGGCCTGCCGAGCCTGATGGAACCGGCGGGCGGCTCGATCACCGCGCCGGGCACCGCGTCATCGAGCCGCTGCTGCAACGCTCCGCCGCCCGGCTGCGCCACCGCAGGCGCGGTCAGCCCGGAAGCGACGACGAAAAAAGCGATCCAGATGGCAGGCATGAAAGTTCGCAAGGCAGGTCCCTGAAAGTCCTACGGCAGTGGACGAACCATTGTTGCGGAAAATCCGGCACCGGTCCAGTGCGTGGGAAACAGATTTATGAAGAAGGGGCAGGGGCATCACCGGAAGTAAAAGCTCCAAATCACAATCACCAAATCTCAAACAAATTCGAAAGCGAGCCGAACCGGGCAAAACCGATCCGAATTCGGATTCTGTTTGATTGCGTTTTTTTGTTCTTTGGAGCTTGTTTGGAGTTTGAGCTTTGTCATTTGGAACTTCCGGTCAAAGTGGGCGCCGAGATTAAACGACCCTGCGGGCCATCGCAGGCCGCCTTGTCCGACTGCGCATGCACCTCTATCATGCCCGCTTCGATCGGAGGCTGACATGATGCATCGCAGGACAGCGGGCCTTGGCGCCGCGCTCGGGTTCGCCCTGGCGTCGTTGGGTTTGACTCTGTTCACACCCCGCCCGGTCGCGGCGCAGGAAACCCGCAGGCTCGATGATTCGGGACAATTTCAGAAGCTGCCCACCTTCGCCCCCGACTCGCCGGAGGGAAAAATTCAAACCATCCGCCGGCTCATCGCCGAGGACCGCGGCGGCAAGGCCCAGGACCTGGCCGATGACTGGATCGAGGAATATCCCACGCATCCGCAGATTGATGAAGCCTATCTCCTGCGCGGCGACGCCAAGGTCGCCCAGCGCGATTATTACAACGCCCTCTACGATTACGAACTGCTCGTCCGCAGCTATCCCGGCTCGGAGCATTTCATGACCGCACTGGAGCGCGAACACAAGATCGCCCTGCTTTACGCCAGCGGTGTCAAACGCAAATTCCTCGGCCTGCCCATCCTGCCCGCCACCGGTGAAGCCGAGGAACTGTTCGTGCGCATCCAGGAACGCGCCCCCGGCAGCGAGATCGGCGAAAAGGCCAGCCTCTCCCTGGCCGACTATTACTACGACACCGCCACCATGCACCAGGCGGCGATCGCCTACGACCTGTTCCTCCAGAACTATCCGCAGAGCCTGCATCGCCGGCGGGTGATGCGGCGATTGATTCAGGCCAGCCTGGCGACCTTCAAAGGCCCCAAGTACGACCCGACCGGCCTGCTCGACGCCGCCTCGCGCCTGCGGGCCTACCGTCAGGAATATCCCGCCGATGCCGAACAGCTTGGCGCCGATGCCCTGCTCGTGCGCATCGATGAATCGCTGGCGCTGAAGGTCTATTACACCGCCCAGTGGTACGAACAGCGAAGCAAACCGGTGAGCGCGATTTTCATGTACAAGCGTGTCGTGAAAGATCACCCGCGCACCGCCGCGGCACAACAGGCCATTCGCAGACTGGCGGAACTGGACCCGCAGACCAAGGGGTATGTGGTGGAGTAATTAGCCGTTCGCCTTGGCGAACGATGCGCGGCAGATTCTTCGTCCGCCAAGGCGGACGGCTAAATATGAAATACCCGCATTCGATCAATCCCTCATGCATGACACTTTGAACCACACCCCGGCCATCCACCGCACGATCCTCGCGCTGCTGGCTGTCGCACTGCTCACCGGCTGCGGCTACTCGCATGGCGGCGGGTTCCCCAAAGAGGTGACTTCCATTGCGGTGCCGATCTTCGAGAATCGCACGCCTTACCGCGATGTGGAGTTTGCCCTGGCCGAGGCGCTGGTGAAGGAAATTGAGCTGCGAACACCCTATAAGGTCGTCCGCACGGTCGATGCGGATACGATTCTGGCGGGCGTGGTGACGCAGGTGGATCAGCGGGTGCTCAGCCGCCGGGCGGTGGGCGGGCTGGCGCAGGAGGTGGAAATCTCGATCGTGATCACCTTTGAATGGAAGAACCAGCGGACGGGCGAATCGATGCGTGATCGCAAGGGATTTGCGACGGTTGGCCGATATGTCCCGGCCCGGCCTGTGGGCGAGCCTTTTGAAGTGGCCCGCCATGAAGCCGTGCAGCAAATGGCTCGCGACATCGTGGGGGTGATGAGGGAGAATTGGTGAAAAGCAAGAAAACAGGAAAGCAAGAAAGCAGGAAATTCGGACAGGAACCCAAAATGCTTCCGTATCACAAGGATTGAATTTCTTGTTTTCCTGCTTTCATGCTTTCCTGCTTTTCCGCTCTTCCCTCCCGCTTTTCTGCTCGATAAACCTTTTATGGCGACTCTCAGGCGGCAACGATGACTACAATGGTGCGTTGCCTCGTGTCCGATAAGGAGACGTAATGTCCGATCCGAAGAACAATGACCCCAAACGCTCCAACCCCAACGGAGATCCCCCCGGAAACAACCCCGGCGGCCCCGGTGGTTCCGGCGGTAACGACGGTGATTCGCCGCGCGGCCATGATCGCAACGGCCCGCAGCGCCCGCAGCCGCCGTTCGCCAATCGAAACTTCATGGGCTGGCTGGTCCTGGCCGGCCTGGCGATCGTGTTCCTGCTGGTCATGACCAAGGCCAACTCGCAGGCCTACAAAGCCAGCGCCAATGAGTTTCTCACCTGGGCCGAGAAAGGCTCGTTCGAAGACGGCATCATCGTCAAGGATGACCAGCTCGCCGGCACCCTCAAGCCAGGCACCTCCGGCATTTCCGCCAAGGCGCAACCGCCCTATCGCGTCTATATGTCCATCAGCCCCCAGACCAAGGAATACTGGGTCGATCGGCTCATGACCGTCAAGGCCGGCTCCGTCAAGGTCGAGGAGGAACCCGGCTCCTCCATCTGGGTTCACATCCTCATCAGTTGGTCCCCCTTCATCATCATCCTGCTGCTGATCTACTTCTTCTTCTTCCGCACCCTTCGCAATGCGGGCGGCGGCGGGGGCATGCTCGGCTCCTTCGGTCGATCGCGCCATCGCATGATGACCAAGGAACATTCCACCGTCACGCTCAGCGATGTCGCAGGCATCGATGAAGCCAAGGAGGAAGTCGGCGAGATCATCGAATTCCTCAAGGAACCCAAGAAGTTTCAGCGCCTGGGCGGCCGTGTGCCGCGCGGCGTGCTGCTGATCGGCACGCCCGGCTGCGGCAAGACGCTGCTCGCCAAGGCCGTCGCCGGTGAAGCGGAAGTCCCCTTCTTCTCCATCAGCGGCTCCGATTTCGTCGAGATGTTCGTCGGCGTCGGCGCCTCGCGCGTCCGTGACCTTTTCAAGCAGGCCAAGGACAATTCACCCTGCATCATCTTCCTCGATGAAATCGATGCCGTCGGCCGCAAGCGCGGTTCGGGCTTCTCCTCCGGCGGACACGATGAGCGCGAGCAGACGCTCAATGCCATCCTCGTTGAGATGGACGGCTTTGAAACCAATGATCAGGTCATCGTCATGGCGGCCACGAACCGCAGCGATGTGCTTGACCCCGCGCTGATCCGTCCCGGTCGATTCGATCGCCAGATCACCGTGCCTGCTCCCGATGTGAAAGGCCGGTATGAGATTCTCAAGGTCCACGCCAGGAAGGTGAAGATGGGCCCGGATGTCGATCTGGAAAAAATGGCGCGAGGCACGCCGATGTTCTCCGGCGCCGACCTGGCGGCGATCATCAACGAAGCGGCCATCGGCGCGACGCTTCAGAACAAGGATTTCATCGAGCACGCCGATCTTGAAGAGGCGCGCGACAAGGTCAAGTGGGGCCGGGCCCGCAAGAGCCACAAGATCGAGGAGGATGAAAAGAATGTCATCGCCTATCACGAGGCCGGCCACGCGGTCGTGACTTACTTCGACAAGGATGCCGCCGAGCCGCTGCACAAAGTAACGATCATTCCGCGAGGTGATGCGTTGGGCGTGACCTTCATGCTGCCCGAACGCGATCGGCACATTCACCAGCGCAAGCATCTGCTGGCCCGCCTCCGCATGACCTTCGGCGGCCGCATCGCCGAGGAGCTTTTCTGCGGCGACATCAGCTCCGGCGCCGCCGGTGACATCCGCCAGGCCAGCCACATCGCCCGCGCCATGGTCACCGAGTTCGGCATGAGCGATCGGCTCGGCTTCCAGATGCTCGGCTTCGACGAAGGCCGAAACCCCTGGGAACAGCCTGAAAAACTCATGTCCGATGACACCGCCAAGATGATCGACGAGGAAATCAAACGCATCATCGACCAGACCTACGGCGAAGCGAAGCAGGTTCTCGAAACCCATCGCGTCGAACTTCAGCGACTGGCCGAGGCGCTGCTCAAGTATGAAACGCTGACGGCTGATGAAGTCGATCGCCTGATGAAAGGCGAACCGCTGGGCAAGCCGACCGTCGGCGACCTGCTCCGCGCCGAACAGGACAAGGCCCGCATCGCGGCCCTGCCCCCGAAGCTGCCGCCCGCCGACCAGGGCATCGGCGGCCACGGCATCCCCAGCCCGGCGTAACAAAAAAAGTTCCGAGTTTCGAGTTCCGAGTTCCGAGTTAAAAGACAGCCGAACCGATTCGAGCCTGCATCCCTCCGCAACTCGAAACTCGGAACCCGAAACTCGGAACTTCCCTCTTGCCTTTCAACTCGGAACCCGGAACTCGAAACTCGGAACTTTCCCCCTCCGTGCCTTCGTGCCTTCTCCTTCCTTGACTCGCCCCTCCGGCATCCATACCGTTACCCGGTCGGGTGACGGTTTCATTTTCCAACCTACAGGGGTCTTCACATGCCAGGATGGGCCATCGCACTTTTGATCGTCGGCGGGGTGATTCTGCTGATCCTTTTTCTGATCGCAGGCATCTACAACAAGCTCGTCGCCTTGCGAAACCGGTTCAAGAACCAGTTCTCGCAGATCGATGTCCAGCTCAAGCGCCGTTACGACCTGATCCCCAACCTGGTCGAGACCGCCAAGGGCTACATGGCTCACGAGCGGGGCACGCTCGAAGCGGTGATCGAAGCCCGCAACTCGGCGGCGAATGCGGAGAAGGCCGTGGTCGCCAACCCGGCCGACCCCAACGCGATGAAGAGCCTGATGGGCGCCGAGGCGGCCCTGGGCGGCGCGCTGACCAGGTTCATGGCGCTGGCCGAGGCCTACCCGGACCTCAAGGCCAACCAGAACATGATGCAGCTCACCGAAGAGCTGACCACCACGGAAAACAAGATCGCCTTCGCCCGGCAGGGGTACAACGATTCCGTGATGCAATACAACACCTACCGCGAAAGCTTCCCGAACAACATCTTCGCGGGCATGTTCAACTTCGATGGCGCCCCGCTGTGGGAGATCACCGAAGCGAAGGAGCGCGAAGCGGTGAAGGTGTCGTTCAGTTGAGGGGTGAGGAGGGCCTGGGGAGAAGGGCCTGGGGCCTAGGGAAGAAGTCAGGAGACAGGAAACAGGAGACAGGAAGAAACCCACAGCCGCTTGCGGCTTCGCTCTGACCTCTGCCGCTGCCTCTGCCCCTGCCCCTGTCCTCTTTTTCAACGGGTCGGGTGAACATGAGCATGAACTTTTTCGAGCAACAGGATGTCGCCCGCAGGAACACCGGGCGGCTGGTTTTTCTGTTCGCGCTGGCGGTGATCGTCACGATCGCGCTGGTTTATTTTGTCATCGCCGGCGCCCTGGTCGCCGGCCATCAAGTCGGGCAACAGGACACGAGCCACCTGATCGAAAGCGAACCCGAGCCGGACGCGGACGGGCCTTCGCTCTGGGACTGGCGGGTGCTGCTGGGCGTCAGCGCCGGCGTGCTGGCGGTCGTCAGCCTCGGTTCGTTCTACAAGATTTCGCAACTGAGCGCAGGCGGGCACGTCGTCGCGGAGATGCTCGGCGGCAAGCTGCTCCATCACGACACGAAGGACATGCATGAGCGCAAGATTCTCAACGTCGTGGAGGAAATGGCCATCGCTTCGGGCACGCCGGTGCCGCCGGTCTATCTGATGGAGGAGCAGGGGATCAACGCCTTTGCCGCGGGCTACTCGCCGGGCGATGCGGTCATCGGCGTCACGCGGGGCTGCATCGAGCTGCTGTCGCGCGATGAACTGCAAGGCGTGATCGCCCACGAGTTCAGCCACATCCTCAACGGCGACATGAAGCTCAACATCCGCCTCATCGGCATCATCAACGGCATCCTCGTCGTCGGACTCATCGGCTACTACACCATGCGGGCCGGGCTGGCCACCTCGCGCGGATCACGAAGCGGCGGCAACAAAAAGGGCGGCGACCCGGGCCTGGCGCTGGTCGCCATCGGCGCCGCGGTCATGGCCATCGGCTTCATCGGCACCTTCTTCGGCAACCTCATCCGCGCCGCGGTCAGCCGGCAGCGCGAGTTTCTCGCCGATGCGTCGGCGGTGCAGTTCACGCGGAATCCGCAGGGCATCTCCGGCGCCCTGATGAAGATCGGCGGGCACCACCTGGGCTCGCGCATCGAGCACAGCCACGCCCGCGAAGTCGCCCACATGATGTTCAGCCAGGGGATCGCCGGGATGTTCGCCACCCATCCGCCGCTGCCCGATCGCATTCGCCGCATCGATCCCGGCTGGGATGGCCGGTACCCCGTGCCGATTCCGGTGGATGACCGCAACGAGGCGGAGGATCGCCGCGCCGCCGCGATGGCCGCCAAACAGGAGCAGGGCCGGGAGAGGATCGAGAGCTTCGCCAAGGCCGCGATGGCGATCACCGCGGTGCAGATGATCGGCCAGCCCACGCCGGCCCATGTGAGCTATGCGCAGCGGATCATCGCCTCCATCCCGCAGCCGATCCGCGATGCGGCCCACGAGCCTTATGGCGCCCGCGCCCTGATTTACGCCATGCTGCTCAACACCGATGCCGCCTCCCGCCGCAAGCAGGCCAACTGCCTGGCCCAGCGCGAGGACCGTGAGGTGACCCGGCTCACCGCCGGCCTCGAAACCGCCGTGCGATCGCTCGACGCCGACACCCGGCTGCCGGTGATCGATCTGGCCACCGCATCGCTGCGCGAGCTGAGCCCGAAGATGTACGAACAGTTCCGCGACAATGTGCATGCCTTCATTCATGCCGATGACGAGGTGGAGCCTTTCGAATGGGCGCTCTCGCATCTGCTGCTGCATCATCTGGATCAGCACTTCGACAAGCGCAAGCGGCCGGTGGTGCAGTATTACGCCCTGACCGCGCTGGCCAACCCGCTCTCGGCGCTGCTGAGCACGCTGGCGCACATGGGCCACGGCAGCGAGGAACACGCCCGGCAGGCCTTCGGCGCCGGCGCCGCCGAGTTGGATGTTCCCGTGACCATGCTGCCCGCAAGCAAAAGCGGACTGGGGCTGGTCGATGAGGCGCTGGCGGCGCTCAACACGGTCGCGGCACAACTGAAGAAGAAGATTCTGCTGGCCTGCGCCGCGTGCATCGCGGCGGACAAGACGATCACCATCGCGGAAGCGGAAATGTTCCGCGCCATCGCCTCCAGCCTGGACTGCCCGATCCCGCCCGTCCTGCCCGGCCAGCCGTTGGTCTGATGTGTCTCCGAGCCGCGACTCAACGAGTCGCGGACGTGAACGGGAAGAAGGGGGGTCCGTTTCACGAAGGTCGCCGGGCGAGAGCGTTCGTGTCGCGCGGAGGTGTTCGAGGCTTGCAACGCAAGGTGTGCATGAACGCTCCTTCAGGCTGGTGATCTCCGCGACGTGTTACGTCGCGGCTGGCGAGCCGCGACTCAACGAGTCGCGGACGTGAACGGAAAGAAGAACGGTCCGTTTCACGAAGGTCGCCGGGTGAGAGCGTTCGTGTCGCGCGGAGGTGTTCGAGGCTTGCAACGCAAGGGGTGCATGAACACCCCTTCAGGCTGGTGATCTCCGCGACGTGTTACGTCGCGGCTCGTTCATCATTTTCCCGCGGCGCGGATCGTGAGCCACGCCGTCTCGTGTCGCGCTTCGTTGATGGTGGTGAAGCCGGCGATGCGCTGGAGGCCCGCGGTTTTGGCGATCACGCGGACCGGGCCGGACCACGCGGCAGCGCCCGCCGGGATGATCAGCTTCACCGATTTTTCGCTGGCATTCTTCGGCTTGGAGATCACCGGTGAAACCGTCACACCGGCGGGCAGACCTTCGAGCGTGATGGTCAGCTCCTCCGCAAAGCCATCGCGGCGGTCGATGGCCACGGGAATCTCCACCGGCTTGCCGGCGGCGGCGACGAAGCTGTCGCCGGCCAGGGTCAGAGCCACATCCGCCACGACCGGTTCGACCGTCAGCCGGTAAACAAACCGAAAGCCCCCGCGATGGTGCAGGTCGCGCACCATCACCTCATACTCGCCATCGGCCGGCGGGGAGAAGAGGTGCGAAGGATCGCGGGCCTTGCCGGTGTCATCGGTTTCGGTGATCACCTTGCCGGTCGCATCGCGCAGGGTGAGCACGGGGTCGAGCGGGAAGCCCAGCGTCTGCGATTCGACCTTCAGCCTCAGTCGCTCTCCCTTGCGGGCGGTGAAGCGAAACGCGGCCTGGTGCGATGCTTCACCGAGCCGGCCGGTGATGATGCAAGGCGGGGTGATGATCTGAGCCTTGCTCTCCTCGCTCTTCTTGCTCTTCTTGCTCGGCTGGGCGATCAGGCTGGCGTGATCCGTCAGCGGAATGGACAGCGTGTTGGCCAGTGCCGGGTGATGCAGCGTGGCGTATGCGGCGGCCTGCGGCGAAAGGCTCAGCGTCCGCGTCTGCGGGGTGAGGTTCCAGCCCGCGAGGGTGAAGGAGGTTGTCGCATCGCGCGTTGCGCCGAGGGGAAAAGCGTGATCGGCAAACGGCCCGGTGGTCAGCGTGAGCTGATAGATGTAATCGTTGCCGCCCGCGAAGTTGATGGTGCTGTTGGGCGTGGCGGGGAAGGCGAAGCAGCGGACGATGTAATCACCATCGCGCTTGACCTCGTGTACGATGCGCGGGTCCAGGCCGACTTCATCATCGCTCTGCGTGATGATGTGCCCCTCGCCATCGCAAAGCTGGAGCACGCCATCCATCGGTGAGCCGAGGATTTCGTTGGCGATGAGCGAGGCGATGAACACCTGCCCGGCCTTGAGGGAGACGCGAAAGCCATCCACCTCGCCGTTTTTTTCGAGCCGACCTTGAATGGTGATCCGGTCGGGAACCTTCTGCGCCTGATCGACGGTGTTGTTCGGCTCCGCTTCCAACAACTGAGGCAGCGAACCGATGATCAACGGACGCGGCGCGGAAGCCCCTTCCGCGTTATACAGCCGAAGCCAGCGCACGCCCGGCTTCACATCGGCGGCGGTGGTGATGACCAGCCTGCCCTTCTCCTTCGCCGCCTCGATCGTGATCCCCTCCGGCTGATCGATCCAGACCCGCACCGGCCAGCCGGCCCCGTCGCTGAGCGTGACCGTGGTCATGCTCGCCGGACCGACCCCCGCAGGAAAAACCCAGTCCACCTTCGGCGCCGCCCCATGAAGCGGACCGGCGGCAAGCAGAACGGCGAACAGGACGGCAACGAAAAAAGAATGACGCATCACGGCAGAGTTCCAAGGGGACAGGAGACAGGGAACAGGGAACAAAGGCAATTGGCTATTATTTATTGATGATTGCTTATTGCTTATTTGGGGGAGCAGCCGCAGGAGCATCATTCGCCACTGTCCGTCGTGTCTTCAATAAGAAATAAGCAATAACAAATAAATAATAACCAACCGCCTTTGTTTCCTGTCCCCTGCCTTCTCACAGCGGCGGCGGATCATCGCCCGATTCCAAGGCGTTTTCGCCCAGGTCATTCTCGCCCAGCAGCGTGAACAGCCGGCGGCGAAGAATCTGGCAGGCGACATGATGATCATCGATGTGCAAAGCGATGGCGGCATTGCCTCGCGGCCGGACGACCAGCGGATAGACGTAATGGATGTTCAGCTCCGCCGTGAGCAGCGCCTTGCACGCCATCGAGAGCGTGCGGTGTTCATCCAGCTCGACGATCAGCACCTCCGCCTCGCTGAAGGGCAGCTCGTTTCGTGAAAGCAGCCGGCGGGCCAGGTCCGAGTGCGAGGTGATGATGCGGACCACTGCGTGATCAGCCGAGTCGAGAATGCTGAAGCCCGCCAGCATCAGCGACTGGCCCTGAAACACTCCGAGCAGTTCCAGCAGCTTGCCGACGCGGTTGTCCAGAAACACGCTGAACTGCACGTTGCGCGGCGGCTGGAAGTGCTGGGCGGTCATGTCATCGACGGGGAAGCTGGACATGAAGATGATTCTAACGAAAGCAGGGGATGAGAAGGCAAGAAAAAGCCGAGCCGCGACTCAACGAGTCGCGGACGTGAACGGGAAGAAGAACGGTTCGTTTCACGAAGGTCGCCGGGCGATGGCGCCCGTGTCGCGCGGAGGTGTTCGAGGCTTGCAACACAAGGTGTATATGAACGCTCTTTCAGGCTGCTGATCTCCGCGACGTGTTACGTCGCGGCTGGCGAGCCGCGACTCAACGAGTCGCGGACGTGAACGGAAAGAAGAACGGTCCGTTTCACGAAGGTCGCCGGGTGAGAGCACCCGTGTCGCGCGGAGGTGTTCGAGGCTTGCAACGCAAGGTGGCGATGAACGCTCCTTCAGGCTGGTGATCTCCGCGACGTGTTACGTCGCGGCTGGCGAGCCGCGA
>CAZYPK010000091.1:0-19789 GCA_964649195.1 uncultured Phycisphaeraceae bacterium | reverse complement strand
CCGTTCGCCTGCCGCGCGAGTTTCGTTTGCTCAGGCCCCCAAAGCGGGGCCGTCGCAACCGAACGGCTCGGCGGGAGCCTCGCCCTCCCAGCGGGAGCCTCGCCCTCCCAACGGAGCCTCGCTCTCCCGGCGGGAGCCTCGCTCTCCCATATGCTTTTACCCTGGGCGATTGCCTTGCCCGCCTGTTCTCGGTTACACTTGCTATCTCACGAAGAAATAATGCGAAACCAATCATGAAAGCGCTCGTCAAAAAAGAAAACAAACCCGGCCTCTGGCTCGATGAGGTCCCCGTTCCCGATCACGGCATCAACGATGTCCTCATCAAAGTCCTGCGCACCGGCATCTGCGGCACCGATGTCCACATCTACAAATGGGACGCCTGGGCCCGGAAAACCATCCCCGTGCCGATGGTCGTCGGCCATGAGTTCGTCGGCGTCATCGAAGCCGTCGGCAGCAACGTGCGCGACTTCTCGCCAGGCATGATCGTCAGCGGCGAAGGCCACGTCGTCTGCGGCCTCTGCCGCAACTGCATGGCCGGGCGTCGCCATCTCTGCGCCCACACCAAGGGCGTGGGCGTCAATCGCCCCGGCGCCTTTGCGGAATATGTTTCGCTCCCCATGTCCAATGTCTGGGAGCACGATCCGAAAATCGACCGCGATGTCGCTTCCATATTCGATCCCTACGGCAACGCGGTACACACCGCGCTTCAGTTCGACCTGCTGGGCGAAGATGTGCTCATCACCGGCGCAGGTCCCATCGGCATCATGGCGGCGGCGATCTGTAAACATGCCGGCGCCAGGCATGTCGTCATCACCGATGTCAATCCGTTTCGCCTGGAACTGGCGAAGGAAATGGGCGCGACCGTCGCCGTCGATGTGCGCACTCAGAAACTCGCGGATGTACAGAAGCAACTGGGCATGAGCGAAGGGTTCGATGTCGGCCTGGAGATGTCAGGCAATGAACAGGCCTTCCGCGACATGATTGCGAACATGTGCCACGGCGGCAAAATCTCCATGCTCGGCATCCCCGAAAAGGAAATGGCCATCGACTGGAACCTGGTCGTCTTCAACATGCTGACGATCAAGGGCATCTACGGCCGGGAGATGTACGAGACCTGGTACAAGATGACCGTGATGCTCGAAAGCGGCCTGAACATCGCGCCGGTCATCACGCATCGCTTTCATTACACCGAGTTCCAAAAGGGATTCGACGCCATGCTCAGCGGACAAAGCGGCAAGGTGGTTCTCACTTGGAATGAAGGATGAGCGAGCCGGGCCGTGCCGGCCCGAAGCATTGGCATTGAATCAAAGAGCATGGCGCTCAAGGAACAACAGGGACGCAAAGCGCAGCTATAATTGGGGGGACTTTTCATCGTTTCTTCCGTCATGGTTTTCCTTTTCCAGATCGGTGAGAGATGGGTTTCACCCTGAAATTCGCAAAAATCGATGAACGCCTCGTGGAGAGGCTGCGGCAGGAGGCCGATCTTCGCCGCGTGCCGCTGGATGTTGTGGCAGAGGAGTGGCTGCGGCGCGGAGCCGAGTCATCCAAGCCTCAGCCGCTGCCGATCACTCCCGAAGACCGTGCGAAGCTGCTCGCCATGGCCGGGACATGGACACCCGAGGAAGCGGATGCCTTCGACAGGCGCATTGAGGAAATGTTCGGGCAGATCGACGAGGAGTTGTGGAAGTGATCGCCGTGGTCGTCGATACGAGCGCCTATTCGGCCTGGCGTCGAGGCGATTCGCGGGCGATATCCGTCGTGGAATCGGCCCAGGTCTTCGTGATGTCTCCCGTCGTGATCGGGGAACTTCTCGCGGGTTTCAGCGGTGGCGTCCGGGCGCAGGAAAATCGCCGGCTGCTGCGGGATTTTTTGGATCAGCCTTCCGTGCAGGTCGTTCACATTGACGAGCAAACCGCCGGATATTACGCCCACATCATCGCGTCCCTGAGAATCTCAGGAAGGCCGATTCCATCCAATGATGGGTGGATCGCCGCCATCGCCCGACAAATGTCTCTTCCTGTCTGGTCATACGATAAACACTTTCAAGCCGTCGAAGGCGTTGTGAACGTCACGGCTGCGATCGATCTGAAATAAATCCCATGCACGACGACTTTAGAAATCATCTCCAGACCCAGATCGACG
This sequence comes from uncultured Phycisphaeraceae bacterium, assembly GCA_964649195.1. GTDB lineage: Bacteria > Planctomycetota > Phycisphaerae > Phycisphaerales > Phycisphaeraceae > JTS-RE9. The sequence goes on along the minus strand of CAZYPK010000091.1, from coordinate 17,647 downwards.
CCATCCGCGCCGCAGGCACCTACAAGCGCGAGCGCATCATCACCTCGCCGCAGCGGGCGCATATCGACGTGGCCACGGGTAAAACAGTGCTCAACATGTGCGCCAACAATTACCTTGGCCTGGCCGATCATCCCGAAGTGATCAAGGCGGCGCACGAGGCGATCGACCGCTGGGGCTACGGCCTGGCGTCCGTCCGGTTCATCTGCGGCACGCAGGAACTGCACACCCGACTCGAAAAAAAAATCAGCGAGTTCCTGGGCACCGAAGACACCATCCTCTACTCCTCCTGCTTCGACGCCAACGGCGGCCTTTTCGAAACGCTGCTGGGCCCCGAGGACGCGATCATCTCCGATGAACTGAATCACGCCTCGATCATCGACGGCATCCGCCTCTGCAAAGCGCAACGATATCGTTACAAGAACAACGACATGGCGGACCTCGAAACGCAGCTCGCAGGCACGGGGACTTCAAGTCCCCGTGCCTGCGGGGACTCCGGGAACTCCGGGGACTCCGGGGGCGCGCGTTTCAAAATGATCGCCACCGATGGCATCTTCTCCATGGATGGCACCATCGCCAATCTCCCCGCGATCTGCGATCTGGCCGACAAACACAACGCCCTCGTCATGGTCGATGATTCCCACGCCGTCGGCTTCATGGGCAAAACAGGACGCGGCACGCACGAACATCACCACGTCATGGACCGCATCGACATCATCACCGGCACCATGGGCAAAGCCCTGGGCGGCGCCTCCGGCGGCTACACCAGCGGCCGCAGGGAAATCATCGAACTCCTTCGCCAGCGCTCGCGCCCCTACCTCTTCTCCAACACCCTCGCCCCCGCCATCGCCGGCGCCACGCTCAAAACCCTCGACCTGCTCACCGCCTCCACCGAGCGCCGCGACAAGCTCGAACGCAACACCAAACTCTTCCGCCAAGGCATGACCGAGGCCGGCTTCAACATCGTGCCTGGCGAACATCCCATCACCCCGATCATGCTCGGCGACGCGGCCCTCGCCGCGAAGTTCGCCGACGCCATGCTGCAAAAAGGCGTGTACGTCATCGGCTTCTCCTACCCCGTCGTCCCGCAAGGCAAGGCCCGCATCCGCGTGCAGATTTCCGCGGCCCACAGCGAAGAGGACATCCGCTTCGCCCTGGGCGCCTTCACCGAGGTCAAGCGCAAACTGGGCATCTGATTTTTCCTTGCAGCCGCAGCGTCCTCGCTGCGCGTCCGCCGGCTCACTTCTTCCCGTCATCCTTCTTGAAAGGACTCTCGGAGGTGATCGTGCCGTCGGGCAGTTCGTAATAGGTGCCGCGTTCGGGGCTCCAATAGACATTGGGCAAGCCGAGCCTGCGGTTTTCTTCCTGCGCAGCCTGCACGGCACGCCTGCCGATCTGCTCCATGTCATGTGCGCGATCGAGAACCTCTTTTGAAATTTTGTTGGTGCTCATGTTTCACCGCTTCTTAGTGCGAGTTCAAAGCGTTCCATCAATGCGTCGTCGTGAACCAGGTACTGCTGGCCGACTCCCGTGGCGACCGTCTGAAATTGGCTGGTTGAATTATAGATGAGGTTCCATTCACTGGCGAGGAATCGATAGGTTTTCCAGAAATTATGCAAACTTCGCCGGTAACGGCGGATCACATCCGCATCGGGAACATGATGACCGCCCTTGATCACTCTTCCTTTGATGCGTTCGATGTTTTGTCGCGGTGAAGCCAGGAAAATAAAATACAACTCGACACGATAGTCTTCCTCCCGACACCGCTGAATGGTTTTCCGCAGTGTGAGACCGGACAGCGTGGACTCAAGCACGAAACTGATGCCCTGAATGATCGAATGGTCCAGCCGTTGTATCAACGCTCGTCCTGCCGCGATCGCCGCATCGGCGACATTCCCCGGCGACATCTCCGCCGCGATTTCATCCGCGTTCAGAAACGGGACGCCATGCAGCGCAAGGTATTCCTTCGCAAACGTCGTCTTGCCCGACCCGTTGGGCCCGCCCAGGATGATGCATGTTTTACTCATGGTATTTCATTAAACCATGCGCATCGCTCCTGGGCAAATTCACGTCCACTGCTCCAGCGCCCGCACCAGCAACCGCACGCCGAAGCCCGTGGGCCCCTTGGGGAACGGGCCGACTTCGCGGTCCATGTCGGCGGTGCCCGCGATGTCGATGTGTGCCCAGGGCACCGGGGCGTTCTTCTCGAAATCACCGTCTTTCGCAACAAAGTGGGAGAGGAACGCGGCACCCTGAATCGCCCCGGCCTCGCGGATGCCGGAGTTGACCAGATCGCTGTGATGGCCCTTCATGTAGTCCTTGTGTTCATCCCACAGCGGCAGGTGCCAGAGCCTTTCACCGGTGCGCTCGGCGGCATCGAACAGCCGCCTGTGCAGATCTTCATCATTCACAAACGCCCCGGCACAATGCACGCCCAGGGCGACGACCACCGCGCCGGTGAGCGTGGCCAGGTCGATCACCGCGCGAGGCTTGTACGTCTTGCAGCCATACGCCAGAGCATCGGCGAGCACGAGGCGGCCTTCCGCATCGGTGTTGGTGATCTCGCAGGTCACGCCGTTGCAGAAAGTGATGATGTCGTTGGGACGGTAGGCATCTTCATCGATCATGTTCTCGGCGGCGGGCACGAGGCCGACGACATGGATGGGAAGCTTGAGCCTGGCGATGGCGTGCATCGCGCCGAGCACGGTCATGCCGCCGGACTTGTCGTACTTCATGCCGAGCATGCCGGGCATCGGTTTGATGGAGTAGCCGCCGGTGTCGAAGGTGATGGCTTTGCCGACGAGGAGCACAGGGCCGGGGGAGAGTTTCGAGTTTCGAGTTGCGCGTTCCGAGTTGGAGGAGACGTCGCTGCGGGTTCCTTTCTTCAACTCGGAACCCGGAACTCGGAACCCGGAACTTTTCGGTTTCCATTCAAGACAGATCAGCGCCGGTTTTTCCGAGCCGCCTGCGCCGACGGCGGTGAGGCCGCCCATGCCCAGTTTTTTGGCCTGATGGTTGTCGATGATTTTGCACGACAGGCCAACCTGCTTCGCCATTTTCGCCGCGAAGTCGCACAGGTATTTGGGGTTGGCGACATTGGGCGGCGTGGCGGCGAGGGTGCGGGCGAGATTGGCCGACTCGCTGACCATCGCCCCATGCGCCGCGGCCTTGAGCAGCGCCTTGTCGGGCGAAAGGGTCAGGTCGATCGGTGCGCTCTTTTTCTTGCCGCTGTTTCGCGCGCCTTTGTAGCCGGTGAATTCGAAGTTGCCCAGCGTGACGCCTTCGCCCAGCGCGGCGCCGACGGCCTCGGCATCGACGGCTTCATCGAGCGCGGGCAGCAGCAGGAGCGACAGGAACTTCACCTTCGCATTGAACGCGGCGGCGACGAGCTTCGTTCCCGCCAGCCGCGCCGCATCGAGAGGGCGACTGGCCTTGCCCAGTCCAACGATGAACAGACGGGCCGCGCCTTGGCTCGGATAGAGCGTGGTGACCGCGCCGGGCTTGGTGCTCAGCTCCGGCCTGGCGATGGCGTCGCGGATCGCGCCGCCCAGTTGCCTGTCCAGAGCCTCGTAACCGGCAGGCAGGGATTGGTGGTCATCGCGCAAGGCGATGGCGAAGGTGTCGGACTTGGCGGCGGCAAAACGGATGGATCGATACATGCGAATGCTCCAAGGGGAATGATGCAAGAGAATAACCGAATCGCGGAAGGGCATGACTTAAAAAAACCTGGGTTCGGGACAAGAGCCGCGACTCAACGAGTCGCGGACGTGAGCAGCCGGAAGGGGGCGAAACGCACCTGTTGCGTACAGCCTCAAACCATGTCCGGCCGTCTTCGCGCCCCTTGATCCTCCGCATGATGAACAGGCCATCTCACCGTTCATCTCCGCGACGTGTTACGTCGCGGCTCACGCTTATCCCCTCCGCAGGATTGACAAGACTTACGGATCGCAACTACCATTCCGTTGCATCATGCCTGCATCACTGATCACATCATGGGCTCAGGTCCCGTCCTTTCGCCGGGCGGTCTGCGCGGTGTTGGTGTCGCTGCTGCTGCTTTCGGGCATGAGCTTTGATGTCTGCATCACCCATGCGCAAGGCACCGAGGCGGAGCACTCGCACGTCAGCCGTGTGTTTGGCGTGAAGGATTCCCAGGATCATCATCACGATCACCACCATCATCCCTCAGTCCCGGTTCCCCCGGTTCCCCCGGATTCCCCGGTTCCCGGCGGGCAACCGAACGAACCGAGTTGCTGCTGCGTTGACACCGGGTCCACGGTCATCGTCCGCAGTGTCGGCCAAACGAACCGGCAGAGCCGGGACGCGGCCAAGCATCTGCTCGATCATTTGAATGTCGCGGCCTGCATCGGCGGGGTGCCGATCATCCTGCCGGATGGCGCCGCCGGTCATCGCGGTTGGTCCTTCATGGCTGCGCCCGCTTCGGCTCACGTCTTGCGCAGTTCCGTTCTGCTGATCTAGTTCGCTCCATTTCTTTTCAGTTCCAGGTCATTCCCAACATTGCCTGTCCGTCATTCGGCGCTGTTGCCGTGTCTTCTCCCTGTTTGCGGAGTGGTCCCGTGCCCATCCATTTTTCCATCGCAACGTCATTCACTTTCCGCGCCATGCTGCTGTTCGGTGTCGTCGGGCTTGTCGGCTGCAAGGCGTATGAGGCCCAGCCGCTGGACCTGCCGGCCCATGCTCAGGCGTATCTGAATCGCACTGCGGATGCCCCGTCCGTGCTTCAGTTCGCCAGGCAACTGGCCGTCACCGAAGCCGTGCCGACGCCCTTCGACCTGGGCGATGGCGTCTCGCTGGCCGAGGCGGAAGCGGTGGCGCTGGTTTTCAACGGCGAGCTTCGCATCGCCCGGCATCGCGCCGGCGTCGCCGCAGCGGGCGTTGAACATGCGGGACTCTGGGAGGACCCGGTCCTGGGCGTCGATATCGAGCGGATCATCAGCGGCGCCGACAAACCGTGGATCGCCGGCGGCGCCATCGGCATCACGCTCCCCCTCTCCGGCCGGCTCGAAGCGGAGAAGGCCCGCGCCTCCGCCGCGAGCGAGGCGGAGCTGCGCCGTGTGGCGGCGCAGGAGTGGGAGGTGCGGGCGGAGCTGCGCCGCGGCTGGATGGAATGGTCGGCCGCCGTGTTGAAGGTCGCCGCGCAAAGGGAGTTCCTGGCGAGGCTGGATGAACTGCTGAAACTGGTCGAAGGGCTGGAGAAGGCCGGCGAGTACACGCGGGTTGAGGCCCGCATCTTCCGCATCGAGCGCCTCACCGGCGCGGTCGATCTGGAGATGCTCGAAGGCAAAGCGGCGCAGGCCGAGCTTCACATCCGCGGGTTGATGGGTCTTTCCAAAGCTGCACCGGTTCAACTGGTGTCCGACATCGCTTACCACTCTTCCACCGTTTCGATGGAGGTGCGGCGTGGTGCGCTGCCGGTGCGCAATCCGGAGTTGGCTGCGCTGAAGGCGGAGTATGAAGTTGCCCAGGCGTCGCTGGGCAAGGAGATTCGCACGCAGTATCCCGACCTGACCATCGGTCCCGGCGGCGGGTACGACGAAGGCGATGTCAAGGCGCTGCTGAGCCTGTCGCTGCCGTTGCCGCTGTGGAACCGCAATCAGCGCGGCGTGGCGGAGGCGCTTGCCCAACGCGACCTGGCGCGGGCGCAGGCGCAGGCGGGCTACGAACGGCTGGCGATCGCCTTGGACACGGCGGAGCTTGAGCACGGCATCGCCATGTCGCAGCGGCGGCGGATTGAAACGGAGATCGTGCCGATCGTGGACGAGCAGGAGGCCGACGCCCGCAAAGCGGCCGCCGCCGGCCGGCTCGATCCGCTGCTGATGCTCGATGCGCTCACCCGCCGGCATGAGGCCAAGCGAAGACTCATCGAATCCCGCGCCGCCGAGTCGGCGGCGCTGATCCGGCTGGATGAACTGACCGGACCGGGACAGGGGCAGCGGCAGGAGACAGGGGACAGGGGATAGGAGACAGAAACAGAGGTCAGAGGTCAGTGCGAAACAAACCACACTCGGAACCTGAGTTTTGCTGAAGCCCCGCCCGGAAGGGCGCGGGCCAAAACGTGTCCAAATGAATAGAGGATCCGAGGTCTGCAAGGTGAATTCGGATCGGAAATCGAGTGTTGTTTCGTGAACGGGCCGTGAATCGATCGCCCCTTGGCCCGCGCCCTTCCGGGCGGGGCTTAAGCGAAACTCAGGTTTATAAGGAATCGCCATATGCAACGCATTTCACTTCCGCTCATCATCGTGCTGGCTTTTGTGCTGGCGGCTTTGCCGGCCGGCTGTGATCGCAAGCCTGCAACGTCGAAGCCGCCTGCGCCGGGCGGCGGCGCATCGCCGCCGCCGACCAATCGTGTGGACATTCCGGCGGCGGTTCGGCAGAACCTGGGGATCACCTTCTCCAAGGTGGAGAGCCGGGCCGTCTCGCGCACCTTGCGCGTGCCCGGCCGGTTCGAGTTGATGCCGACGGCGCGGCGGGAGTACCGGGCATCGATGCCCGGCAAGATCGAGGTGCTGGTCGCGCAGTACCAGCCGGTGGAAGTTGATACGCCGCTGTTTCGGATCGAATCGCCCCGGTGGCGTCAGATGCAGGGGGAGATCAACGACGCCCGCGCGGCCATGCGGTTGGCGCAGGCCGGTGCGGACAGCATCGCGCCGCTGCTGGCCGCCCACGAGGAGCATCACAAGCGGCTGGAGGAGGCGGTGACGATCTGGACGCAGCGGCTGTCGCAGCTTGAAGAACTGCAGAAAGGCGGGACGGTGCGGGCCGACGACCTGGTGCAGGCGAAGGCGTCGCTGGCGACGGTGCGGGCCGCGTTCACCGAGACGCTGGAAAAGGAGGCGGGGCTGGCCGCCAAACGGACCGAGACGGCGGCACAACTCGAATCGGCCAAGGCGCGGTACGAACTGCTGCTGGCGACGGCGGCGGCGATGTCGGGCCACAGCGTCGAGCAACTCGCGGCGGAGACGGCGGGGGTTCCGGGGGTTCCGGGGGTTCCCCTCTGGCGCACGCTTTCATCGATCGAGGTGCGCGCGGTTGCGGCGGGACTGGTCGAGGCCTTGCACGTGACCAGCGGGGCGTGGATGGATGAGAACGCCCCGCTGATCGAGACGGTGCAGCCTCGGCAGGTGCGCTTCCGCGCGCGAGCTTTGCAGAGCGACCTGGGCCGGCTCAGCGACGGGCTGGCGGCTTCCATCGTCTCCCCCGCGGGCGGCACGCTCTCCACCGCCGACGCCATGACCGGCACGCTGGCGCTGGCTCCGACCGCCGATGCCGACCGGCGCACCATCGAGTTGATCGTGACGCCCGCCCAGGTCAAGCCCTGGGCTCGCGCGGGCGTCTCCGCCTTCGTCGAAGTCACCGTGGCCGGCGGCGAGCGCGAGGAACTGGCGATCCCGCTGGCGTGCATCGCCAGGGACGGCACGCAGTTCATCATCTTTCGCCGCGATCCCAGGGATCCCGACAAGGCGATTCGCATGGAAGCCGACCTGGGCATGGACGACGGGCGATGGGTCGTGATCAGGAGCGGCGTGAAGGAAGGCGACGAGATCGTCTCCGACGGCGTGTATCAACTCATGGTCGCCACCAGCGGTTCGATCACCAAGGGCGGACACTTCCACCCCGACGGCACGTTCCACGAAGGCGAACATTGAAGAAGGAAGGGGAGGAAAAGTTCCGAGTTTCGAGTTCCGGGTTCCGAGTTGAAAGGCAAGGGGGAAGGGAGGAAGGCACGAATGCTGAATGCTGAATGCTGAATGCTGAAGGCTGAAGACTGAAGGCTGAAGGGACGGAGGGGGGAGAGATTGAAAAATGGCCATTCTCCCCCTTCGGGCATTCAGCCTTCAGCCTTCAGTCTTCAGCCTTGTCTTCCCTGCCTTCCCCCTTCGTGCCTTCGTGCCTCTGTGCCTTCGTGCCTTCCCCACGGCTGTTCAAGGATTTCCCATGCTCAAGCATCTGATTGCATTTTCGCTCAAGCAGGCGCCGCTGGTTGTTCTGGTGGCCTGCGTGCTGCTTGTTTACACGGCGGTGCGGCTGCCGCACATGCCGGTGGATGTGTTCCCGGAGCTCAACGCGCCGACGGTCGTCATCCTCTCCGAGGCCGGCGGGCTGGCGGCCGATGAGGTGGAGCAGTACGTCACCTTCCCGATCGAGGCGGCGGTGAACGGCCTGCCCGGCGTCCGCCGGGTGCGCAGCGCCAGCGCGATTTCGCTCTCGCTCGTCTGGGTCGAGTTTGACTGGGGGACCGACATCTACCGCGCCCGCCAGATGGTCTCCGAGCGGATGGCGACGGCCCGCGAGTCGCTGCCGGAGAACGCCCACAGCGAAATCACGCCCATCACGTCCATCACCGGCGAGATCATGCTGCTGGCGCTGGCCTCGCCCGATGGCACGGTGCCCGACATGGAGCTGCGGGCCTACGCCGAGTTCGAGCTGCGCAACAAGCTGCGGGCCATCCCCGGCGTCGCGCAGGTCTCGGCGATCGGCGGCGAACTGCCCGAGTTCCAGGTCAACGTGAGGCAGGAGCATCTGGCGCTCTACGGCCTTTCCGTTTCGGAGGTGGTCGAAGCCGTGCGCTCGGCGCACAGCACCGCCAGCGCCGGCTACCTCGCCGAGGTCGATCGGCAGGAACTGCCCATCCGCCAGAGCGCCCGCGTGAGGCAGGTGAGCGACATCGCCTCCACGGTCGTCACCGAGCACCAGGGGTTGCCGATCACCGTCGGCGAAGTGGCCCAGGTGAGGATGGGGCCGGCGCCCAAGCGCGGCACCGCCGCCAACGACGGGGTGCCCGCCGTCGTCATGTCCATCCAGAAGTCGCCCGGCACCAACACGCTGGCCCTGACGCAATCGATCGACAGCGCCCTCGACCAGATCGAAAAAGGCCTCCCCAGAGGCATGATCATCAACCGTCAGGTGTTCCGGCAGGCCGACTTCATCCAACGCTCGGTCAACAACGTCGTCCACGTCCTGCGCGACGCCACGATCATCGTCGCCTTCATCCTCGTCCTGTTTTTGATGAACGTGCGCACCACCATCATCACGCTCACGGCCCTGCCGCTCTCGCTGGCGACGGCGCTCTTGACGATGGACTGGATGGGCATGACGCTGAACGTGATGACGCTGGGCGGGCTGGCGGTGGCGATCGGCGAGCTGGTCGATGACGCGATCATCGACGTGGAGAACGTCCACCGCCGGCTCGATGAGAACGCGCTGCTGCCCGCGGAACAGCGGCGCGGATTCGTCGAGGTGATCTTCGACGCCAGCAACGAGATTCGTTCCTCGGTGGTCTTCGCCACGATCCTCATCTGCATCGTCTTCCTGCCGCTGATGTTTCTTGAGGGTCTGGAGGGGCGATTCTTCAAGCCGCTGGCGGTGACGTACATCGTGTCGATCATGGCGTCGCTGGTGGTGGCCCTGACGGTGACGCCGGCGATGTGCCGGTTGCTCCTGGGCCGGGGCGCATCGGCGGCGAAGAAGCACGGGACCGACGGCTTCCTCGTGCGCCGGCTCAAGCGGATCTACAAGCCGGCGCTCTCCTGGTCGGTGAACCACCGCAAGCTGGTGCTGGCGTCCGCGCTGGTGGCCATCGGCGCGGCGCTGCTTCTGGGGCGGACGTATGGCACGTCGTTCCTGCCGGAGTTTCGGGAGGGTTCGTTCACGGTGTTCGTTTCATCGCCGCCGGGCACGTCGCTGGCCGAGAGCAACCGTTCGGCGCTGGGCATCGAGAAGCGGCTGATGGAGATTCCCGGCGTGCTGACGGTGACCCGCCGCACCGGCCGCGCCGAGCGCGACGAGCATGCCGAGCCGGTCTCCAACAGCGAGCTGGACATCGTGCTCAAGCCGGAGGCGGACTACGGCCAGGTGAGGCAGGCGATCGCGCAGATCGCCCGCGGGGTGCCCGGTGTGACCGTGCAGGTGGGCCAGCCCATCGAGCACCGCCTGTCGCACATCCTCTCCGGCACGCCGGCCGCCATCGCCATGAACGTCTATGGCGACGACCTGGGCAAACTCCGCGCCATTGCCAGGGAGATCGAGGCCGCGCTCGCTTTGGTGCCCGGCGCCCGCGATGTGACCGCCAACCGCGAGGTGCTGATCCAATCGCTGCCGATCCGCTACCGCCACGCCGACCTCGCCGCCGCGGGACTCACTCCCGCCTCCGCCGCCGAGCAGGTGCAGGTGATGCTTTACGGCGAGACGGTCGCCCAGGTGAACCAGGGGGTGCGCCGATTCAACCTGACGGTGCGGCTTGATGAGGCTGATCGTCAGAGCGTCGAGCAGTTGAAGGATCTGATTCTCACGGGGAAATCGGGCGGAATGGTCCGTCTCCGGGAGGTCGCCGACATCGGCCCTGAGAAGACCAGCAACATCATCGCCCGGGAAAACGCCCAGCGCAAGGCGGTGATCTCCTGCAACATCGCCGACGGCTACAACCTGGGCGATCTCGTGGAGCAGGTCCGCGCCAAGGTCGAGCCGATCGTCCACCGCGCCGGATACACCGTCGAGTTCGGCGGGCAGTTCGAGGCCCAGCAGTCGGCATCGCGCACGCTGCTCTGGGCCGGCGCGGGCATCACCGTCATCATGGTGATGCTCCTGCAACTGGCCACCGGATCGCTGCGCGTCGCCCTGATCGTGATGGTCAACCTGCCCTTGTCGGTCATCGGCGGCGTCATCGCCATCTTCATCGCCGACGGCGTGCTGCATGTGGGCGCCGGCGGCGCGAGCGGCCTCTGGCAGAACACGCTGGCGCTCCTGCGACTTTCCTCAGCCCCGTACCAGTCGCCGGTCCTCTCCATCGCCGGCATGGTCGGCTTCATCACCCTCTTCGGCATCGCCGTGCGCAACGGCATCCTGCTCGTCAACCATTACCGCCACCTGCTCGACATCGACAAGCTCCCGCTCGCCCAGGCCATCCTCCAAGGCTCGATGGAGCGGCTCGTCCCGATCCTCATGACCGCCCTCTCGGCCGCACTGGGCCTGCTCCCCCTCGTCCTGGCCGCCGGCCAACCCGGCGGCGAACTGCTGGCGCCCATCGCCATCGTCGTCCTCGGAGGACTCGTCAGCAGCACCTTCCTCAACCTCTTCGTCGTCCCCGCCGGGTACGCCCTCGTCTTCAAGGCTCAGCCGGCCGAATGGGTTGTCCCAACGCCCGGCCACCGCACCCATGAATGATCGTCCCGGCACGGCGCCCGACGATCCGTCCGCTTCACCCTTTTTCTGGAGTCTCCCATGTTCACCATCGCCCGTTCAATGTGCATCCTCCTCGCGCTCCTGATCTCCCTCGCCTTCGCCGGCTGCGGCGATTCGCACAAGGATCACGACCACAAGGACCACAACCACAAGGACCACGACCACAAGGATCACGATCACAAAGACCACAGCCACAAGGATCACAACCATAAGGATGAAGGCAAGGCCGGCCACGGCGCAGGGCACGGCGGCAAGGTGATCGCGCTGGGCGAAGGCGCATCAGGCCCCTACAAGCTCAAGGTCACCCGCGATGAAGGCGAACTCAAGGCGGGCGGCGAAGGCGCCTTCGATGTCTGGGTCGATCCCGCCGCCGATGCGCCCAGGGTTGCAGGCGTCCGCTTCTGGGTCGGCACGCAGGACGCCAGGGGTTCCATCAAGGCCAAGGCCGAAATCGCGGACCCCAAGGACCCCAACCGCTGGCACACCCACGCCGAACTCCCCGACCCCATCCCCGCAGGCGCGAAACTGTGGGTGGAGATCGAGGACGAAAAAGGGGCAACGACATCGGTGTCGTTCGATTTGAAGGGATGAATCTTTGGGAGTGTGTATTCAACATATGTTGATGGTCACTTTAAGAAAAGCCTCAAGCCCGATGGCGAGTCTGCGAGCCGTCGGGGTATTCCGGTGGGTGGCTGGGGCTGAGGCTTTGCTTCGGGTGGCTGAGGCTGAGTCCGCGAAGCCCCGGCCCGGCGCGCCTTGCTGTGACAAACCGCCATCGCACACCTGCCGCGCACCGGGCCGGGGCTTGCGCAAAACCTTCAGCCCCAGCCACCCGGACCCCCGGACCCCCGGACCTCCGGACCCCCGGAATAAGTTCTCAGTCTCCGGGCGGGGCTTAAGCTGCCACAAAACACAGGCACACCCATCACCACCCGATCACCCGGTACATCGCCTCGGCAGGCAGATCGGGCGCCAGCACTGTGTCAGGATCATCACCGGCTTTCCGCATCACCTGCGCCGCCGCGAGATAGCCTGAGCGCACCGCGCCTTCCATCGTGGCGGGCCAGCCGGTTCTGCACCAGTCGCCTGCGAGCAGGAGATTGGCGATGCCCCCGTCCGCCGCGGGACGGTTGGCATCAACGCCGGGCCTGGGCGCGAAGGTGGCGCGTTTCTCCTTCACCGCGCGGCTATGCACCAGCTTCGCTTCACGGGTGGCGGGCAAAGCCTTGCGCACCTCGATCAGCATCCGCTCGATGATCGCCTCCGCCGGCTGATCGACCAGATCGTGCGCGGCGCTGATGACGCAGTGCAGGTGCTGGGCCTCGCCGCCCTCGCCGGTCTCCATGCCCTTGTTGAAGATCCATTGCAGCGGACTTTGCGTCAGCGTCAGGTGAGGCAGCGACATCACCGGCCTGCCCGGCGGACAGGCGAACCAGAGATGGATGCCGATGATCGGGCTGACGGCAAAGCGATCGAGTCTTCGCAGTCGCAGATCGGCGCGGTACATCTCCGGCGAGCAGACCTTGGCCAGCCGGTCAAACGGCAGCGCACTGATGAACACCTCCCCGCGCAGCAGCGAACCGTCGCCAAGCTGCAAGGCCGTCACCCGATCGTTCCCGAAGTGAAACCGATCCGCGCCGGCGCCCAGCATCACCCGGCCGCCCGCGCGGGTGATCACCGCTTCCGCCGCATCATAAAGCCGCACCAGAGGCACCTTCGAGAGGCCCATCACATAGGCGTCGCTGCTCGAAAGAAAACCGTCCTGATACACATGGATCGCGTAATCCGCGGCGCAGTTTTCAGGCGTTTCATTCAAGGCGCTGATCACCACCGGTTCCCAGAACTTCTCGATCGCCCCGCGCGGCTGGCCGTGGGCTTCGAGCCACTGGGCGAAGCTCGATCCATGCCAGGCGGCACGTCCGCCGGCGCCCAGCCGCATCATCGCCAACATGCCGCGCGAGATCGCCAGCTTCTCCAAAAGTGAAAGCTGTTTGAAGGCCATCAAAGCCCGGGTCATGTGCAAAGGGGCCGGCAGATCATCCGCTTCGAGCACATCGACATGACGGGAAATCGTTTCCTCATCATTGCCGCCGCCCAGGTTCATGAAGTAAAGCGTGCGATGCCATTCGATCGATTTTTCAACGCCCAGCCGTTTGTAGAGGTCCAACAGGTTGGTGCAGCAGCCCATGAGCACATGCTGGCAGTTGTCGAGCGCCTGCCCGGTGGTCGGATCGATGAAGCTGGTGGCGCGGCCGCCCAGCCGCTTGCGCGTTTCGACCAGCGTCACGGGCAGACCGCGATCGGCCAGCTTCACCGCCGCGGCAATGCCTGCGAGACCGCCGCCGATGATGATGGTGGTGCTGGATGGTGGCAACGGGTGGGACATGATGGCACAAGGTATCAGGAGAAGCGGGCGGAAGCCCCACCCGGAAGGGTGAGGGCCGAGGGTCATCCAATCAACAGCCTCATCTCGAACACGGTGGGTGGCTGAGTCCGCATCCGGGTGGCTGGGGCTGAGTCCGCGAAGCCCCAGCCCAGGCGCACGAAGCAAGGTGGCGCAACTGAAGGCTGAAGGCTGAAGGTTGAAGGCTGAAGGTTGAAGGCTGAAGGTTGCCGGGCCGGGGCTTGCGCAAAGCCTCCAGCCCCAGCCACCCGGAATCATCCGCAATCATATTCTTGCCACATCAAGACGGGCACACCCACGCCATGCCGTCATTTCTCCACTTCCCACACCGCCGCCTGGGTCAGCTTCAGCTCTTCGCCGAAGCGGACGTACTCCAGCCAGAGTTCCCTGGCGAACACGGGCGGCTGCCCCTCCGGCGCGAGGTTGATCTTCATGATCGTCTTCACCTTGTTCGTGGCGCCGGTGCTTTCGTGGTAGCGGATGTCGCCGCCGCCGAGCTTGAAGCGCAGGCTGCGAATGGTCTCCCTGGACTTGAATCCGGGGGCGGCCAGCGCTTCGAGCGATTTTTCATCCTGCTTGAAAATCGCCTGCGCCACCTTCGCGGAAATCTCGCTGGTATCGGGCCGCAGCCCCGCGCCGGCGATGGCCTGCCTGTCGGCCCGCACCAGCACCCAGCCCCAGGCTTTTCCGTTGGCCTCGTCGTACATTTCATAGACGCCCTCGGCTTTGGGGGCGTCGAAATCGACCTGCTGCCTGGCGGCGAGCACCGTGTCGAGCCGGGCCACGCGCAGGCGATGCACCGAGGTGAGATCACAGGCAAACCGCACGCGCTGCTGCGGACGAAGCAGCAGGTAAAGCGGCCCCTTGCCGTGGCCGGTGAGCTTGACCGTTTCGCCGGCGAGGTCGAAGAAGCGAAGGTCGGCCGCGGGGTGGTTCAAGCCCAGGTAGAGCGCCGCCATCTCGGCCTTGGGTTTTCCATCGGCGGCCTCGATCGCGGCGAGCAGGTCTTCGCGCGACAGCACTTTTCGGCGGGCATAAAAGCTGACGATCCGATGCTTGAGCGCGCCATCGGCTTCGCCCAAGGCCCGTTTCACCTGGTCGTTGCCCACCACCCTGCCGCCGCCTGCCGCCGCGATGGTGATCTCCTTCGACTGGCTGGTGAACTTCTGATGCAGCGTGACGAAAGGCGACCTGGCCGGGGCGTCGAAGGAGACCGGAATCGGCGAATCGATCATCGCCGAGATGCGATACCTGCCCGGATTGAACAGCGCCAGGGGCGGGCCATCTTTTTTCACCAGCTTTTCAAAGGATTCCTCCACGCCGATGGAGAACGCCAGCTCGTAGCGATGGCCGACCTTGAACGTATGAAAGAGCGCGGCACGCCATTTCACCGCCGGTGGCACGGACGCCATCTCATCGGGGAACACGATGTCGAGCCTCGGATGATGCAGGCGAACCGTGTCAACGGGCACGCCGTTGCGGTTGAGCACTTCGCTGATCTGAAAGATCACCTTGCCGGTGATCGGCTCGGTGGACAGCCACTGGCCGCGATCGAGCACGACTTCGATGCTCGCCTTGCCGGTGTTGATGACGGACGAATCCGCAGGCAACGGACGCGGCGAAACGCAGCCAAGCAGCAGGAGGACGATGGGAAGATGACGCAGGACCATGATGAGACTCGCAGTCGTAAAGGTGGGGGCAAGACTTTTTCATCCTATCCGCGCAGGCCCCGGCGAAGCGTGGCGCAACCTGCGATCCAGAGCTTTCGCCACTTGCTCAGTTTCACCCGCCGCCCAAGCACCACGCGCGGCCGCTTCTCCATCTTTCGCAGCAACTGCTCGTAAATCTTCATCATCGCCCAGCAGGTGGGCCGGCAGCTTCGGGTCAGGTGCGATTCGAGCGACCGGGTCCGATCGTAATAGTCGCGGGCCCGTTTCATCTGCATCGCCATCAGGGCGTCGAAGTTTCGCGCCTGCTGGCCGGTCGATGCGGCGGAAGCGGGATCGAGCAGGAAGTTCTTGAAGCCTGCCGCGTCGAAGCCGAATCGCGCCAGTTCATCCAAAGGCAGATAGATGCGGTCGCGCCGGGCGTCCTCCACCAGGTCGCGCAGGATGTTGGTCAGTTGCAGAGCGATGCCCCGCTCCTGGGCCAGCGTGCGCGTCGCCTGCCCGCCTTCGTATTGCCAGACTTCGATGCAGGTCAGCCCGACGACGCTGGCGACCTTGTAGCAGTAGTCATACAGCGTTGCGAAGTCGGGATAGCGAAGCCGGGTCTGATCGAGCAGTTGCCCTTCGATCATCGCATCCAGGTAATGCGGCGGGATGCGATGCCCGCGAAAAGCCTGCGCCACGGCGGGCCACATCGCGGCAAAGGGCGAAGGCTCCGCCGAGGCTCGCAGCGCGGCTTGTTCATCCTGCACGACCTCATGGGTGCGGCGGCGAAAGGCTTCGAGCTGCCTGCGCTTGGTGTCGTGATCGGCTTCGCTTTCGGGGGCGTCGGCCAGGTCATCGACGGCGCGCATCCAGGCGTAAATGGCGTACATCGCGCCGCGGCGAGGCCGGGGGGTGAGCATCATGCCGTAGTAGAAATTGCGGGCCTGCGCCGCCGTGAGACGGGCGCAGAACGCCTGCGACGAGGCCGGCGACACCTCCGGCGCGGCCAGCGCGGCAACATGCGGCGTGGACCCGCTGCTCATGCCGCCGTCTCCTTATGCGCCGCCGGTTTGCCGGTGTGAACCGCATCATCGATCGCCGCCCCTGCGCCTGAACCCGCGCCGCCGCGAGGCAATCCGAATCCCAGAAACTTCGCGCACAGCGCCCGCATCAAAAGCACGAACTTCGCCCCTTTGCCCACCGACGGCCTGCGCTCAAGCGTGTTGTAATTTTGTCTGCGGATCATCTTGAGCGTCGCCTCGCCGCCCAGTGAGAAAAGCTGAATATCCAGCCGTACATCCTTCGCCACCAGCGGCCACAGCGCATGCCCCTGTTCAAAGAGCGGCCAGGTGCGATCGCAAAGTTCCTTCACGGTTGCGCGGAAGGCGGGAAGCTGCGCGTTGATCGTGGCATTGGGCAGGTTCGCGCAGGATGAACAGCAGTCGGATTTTTCCGCTTTCATTGCCGCATCATGTTTGATCGAGGCGACCATCGTTTCGATATCGAGATGATTCTTCGAGGCGACCTCGCCGGGGATGTAAACCCGATCGCGCTCGAGCACATCGCGGCGCACATCCTGCCAGAAGTTGGCCAGTTGCAGAGCGGTGCAGGTGGCATCGGAAAGTTTCTGCCGCTCTTCATCGCGGCAGCCGCACAGGTAGAGCACCAGTCGCCCCACCGGGTCCGCGCTGCGCGTGCAGTAATCGATCACCTGATTCCAGGTCTGATAGCGACTGACATGCTGATCCTGCACGAAGGCGTCGATGAGATCATCGAAAGGCTTGCGCGGGATGTCGTGCTTTTTGATCGTGTGATGCAGCGCGACAAAGACCGGATGGCGGGGCCTGCCCGCGTAACACAGATCAAGCTCGCTTCGCCACCACGCGAGCAGTTCGAGGCTGCGCTCCTTGCTGCCGGTCTCATCGCCCAGATCATCGGCCCAGCGGCAGAAGGAATAGACGTGGCGGAAATCATCGCGCAGCCGCGCCGGCAGGAACCACGAAACCACGGTGAAGTTTTCGTAGTGCGATGTCGCAAGCTGCCGCGTATAGTCGCTGGCCTGTTCGTAGGAAAGCGACTCGCATCGCTGCGGGCCGTGGGTTTCGAGTTGGTCCAGGACGTTGGGCATGGGCGGGAAAAAGCCTGAATAAGTTCCAAGTGGAACAAAGCGCACAATTCATCTTAACATGCCCGCGATTGACGGCTCGGCAAAAGGCCCCGCCAGGCCGGGCAAAAGCATATGGCTGGGAGGGCGAGGCTCCCGCCGAGCCGTTCGTTTGCGAAGCCCGTCCGCGGGCTGAAGCAAACGAAACTCGCGCGGCCGGCGATCGCGCCTGATCGTTCGCCGTCCGCGCGAGTTTCGTTTGCTCAGGCCCCCAAAGCGGGGCCGTCGCAAACG
>CAZYPK010000090.1:18600-20080 GCA_964649195.1 uncultured Phycisphaeraceae bacterium | reverse complement strand
CGTGCCTCTGCCGTTCTTGACGGTGACGGTGACGATGGTGCCGTCGGCGTCGGTGTAGGTCACCGACTTGGCGGCGTCATTGCCGACGAAGACCGGCGTCCTTGTTTCGTAGCTCGCCGTGAGCGTCACGCCCGAATAGGACGAATAGCCGCGAATCATCACATGCCAGGTCCCGGCAGTCGCGCTGCTCGGCGTCACCATCTCGTTATTTCCACTGAGGTACGGGCGATGGTCGTAGCTGTCGGTCGTCGGCGGCGAACCGAACTTCACGTAGAGGTCCGCATCGCCGCTTCCGCCGGACATCTCGAATTTGAGGTTGCCGACCCTTGGGGGCACGTTGATCCTGAACATCCGTTCGCTGGCGGCCGTCCCCGACAGGTCCGTCACCGGCGCGTTGTTGGCAAGCGTCGTGAGGATCAGGCTGTAGGAGCCGGTCGTCGCCAATATTCCCGGATCGACATCGCCCGTGCCGGTGATCGGATTGTAATTGATGTTACCCCAATTCGAGACGCCGATGTAGTAGGTGCCGGCGGTTGCGAATGTATATTCGATATAGGAGTCGAAGCCGACCGTCGGCTCATCAGGCGCGGCGGCGTCATTGTTGGCGGCCAGTTCCGTTCCGCTGGAATTGAAGAGCCGAAGATAAGAGCCCAGCCCCGGCGAACCATTGGTCGGCGTGTCAATGTCGAATTCGACCCTCTGTCCGGCGGTCACGGTGAAACTGTACATGTCCACGTCCGTGCCCGGGCTGATGACGCCCGCAACCGAACGAACTTGAGTCATGGCGCCCAGGGCGATGGCTTCAATCAGTTGATCATTGGGATCGACGTTGCCGACGCCGCCGCCGGCGCTGAGCTTCACCACGAAGGCGTCGTTGCCGCCGCTGTACGTCGTGTCATACCCGCCCAACGCCCAGCCGGAGGACCAAGTCGATCCCGTGACCAGCGCGTTGCCCAATCCGTCTGCGGCGATGCCGTAGCCATAGTCATTGCTCGTCCCGCCGAGGTAGGTGGACCAAAGATGCCCCCCGGCACTGCCGAGCTTCACCACGAAGGCGTCGTTGCCGCCGCTGTGCGTCGTGTCATGCCCGCCCGACACCCAGCCGGAGGACCAAGTCTCTCCCGTGACCAGCACGTTGTCCGAACCGTCCACGGCGATGCCGTAGCCAATGTCATTGCTCGTCCCGCCGAGGTAGGTGGACCAGAGATGCTCCCCGTCAGCGCTGAGTTTCACCACGAAGGCGTCGAAGTTGTCGTCGAGCGTCGTGTCATACCCGCCCGACACCCAGCCGGAGGATCCGGTATATCCCGTGACCAGCGCGTTGCCCAATCCGTCCACGGCGATGCCGCGGCCATAGTCATCATGCGTCCCGCCGAGGTAGGTGGACCAGAGATGCTGCCCGGCAGCGCTGAGCTTCACCACGAAGGCATCCGTGGTGCCGTTGTGCGTCGTGTCATGTCCGCCCGACACCCAACCGGAG
>CAZYPK010000090.1:0-18500 GCA_964649195.1 uncultured Phycisphaeraceae bacterium | reverse complement strand
GAGTAGGTGTATCCCGTGACCAGCACGTTGCCCGAACCGTCCACGGCGATGCCGGAGCCAGAGTCATAGTCCGTCCCGCCGAGGTAGGTGGACCAGAGATGTTGCCCGGCACCGCTGAGCTTCACCGCGAAGGCATCACCAGCGCCGTCGAGCGTTGCGTCATACCCGCCCGACACCCAGCCGTGGGAGCCAGTCGATCCCGTGACCAACACGTTGCCCGAACCGTCCACGGCGATGCCGTAGCCCCAGTCATAGCCCGTCCCGCCGAGGTAGGTGGACCAGAGATGCTCCCCGGCAGCGCTGAGCTTCACCACGAAGGTGTCGGAGTTGCCGTTGTGCGTCGTGTCATACCCGCCCGACACCCAGCCGGAGGAGTAGGTGTATCCCGTGACCAGCACGTTGCCCGAACCGTCCACGGCGATGCCGGTGCCAAGGTCATAGTCCGTTCCGCCGAGGTAGGTGGACCAGAGATGCTCCCCGTCAGCGCTGAGTTTCACCACGAAGGCGTCCGTGGTGCCGTTGAGCGTCGTGTCATACCCGCCCGACACCCAGCCGGAGGAGAAGGTATATCCCGTGACCAGCACGTTGCCCGAACCGTCCACGGCGATGCCGTAGCCAATGTCCTCACCCGCCCCGCCGAGGTAGGTGGACCACGCCAGTTCCGGGTCGATCACCAGTGCATGTCCGGCATCGTATTCCCCCAGCTCGAATGTATAGGTCCATTCGTCCACCAGCACGTACCGGCTCTGAATCTCGATGCGCTCACCATCGATCTCCTGATAGACATAGGGGGCCGCATCGGTCAGCGGCTGCCAGTCGCCGCCCAGGTCGATCATCAGCGAGCCGTCGGCGGCGATCGACAGGCCCTCGATGCCGTCGTAGGTGATCTGAATCTGCGAGTAATCGCCGCCGGGGGCGACGAGGAACTCGTACTTGAGGTTGCTGCGCTGGCCGAAGGTGTGCAGGTCGATGCCTGCATAGAGCTGTTCGTAGGCCACGACTTCATACGCCGGCACTTCGCTGCGCCAGTCGGCCTCCTCGCCCACCTGGTAGTTGAACGTCGTTCGCGCCTGCTGCAACCCGACCGGCCCGCCCCCGGCTCCTTCGACTCCTTCGGCTCCCCCGGCTCCCACAAAACTCACCGAAAACTGCCGCATCTCCATCGGCTGCGGGTCGCGGCGGCTGCCCGGCGGATCGAAGGGCGCATCAACTTCGCCATCCGTTTGCTCCGCCGCCGCGGCCGGCCTGAACACCTGAAACACCGGGCCGGAGTCGGTCATCGCCACGTTGGCCCCGTTGCCCTGGTGCAGGTAACGGATCGAATCATCCCACTGCCCCTGGTTCTCGACGAACAGCGCGGAGGAGAGGTTGAAAAGCTCCAGTGCCGCCCGGGCTTCGGGCGGGGCGTCCGTCACGGCGCTGAGCAGCAGGCGGGGCTCGAGGGATTCAAGCGCCGGGGCCGGGGGGAAGTGCCGGGAGGAATGCCCAGGGGAGGAGGACGCTTGCAGCGAAAGCGCATTCCGCATCCGGCGGATTCGACGGCGAGCGACATGATGCCCCGACCGGGCGAAGAAATGCGCAACGGTCCGGGCGTGTTCGTACAGGCGTGAACTTAAAGACATGCCGACCTCCCATATGCGGTGATGCACTTGAACGGGTCATCCGAACGGACCAGCGTTGCAGGCTCAACCGAACCGGGACATGGCACGCGAACAGCCTGAACCCCCGGACCCCGAAGCCCCCAAAAGGAAATTGCAAATCCCTGCTTTCCCCAATTGGAACCTGACCATACCACAGGCGGCATGATCGGTCAATGAATTTCAGGTGATCAAATTCAGGGCGTGTGCCCATCTTTTGTGGCAGCATAAGCCCCGCCCGGAAGGGCGCGGGCTCGGGGCTGCACGCCTCACAGCCCGCGCCCTTCCGGGCGGGGCTTACCACAAAAGATGGGCACACCCAATTCAGGGCAAGGGTCAGAGGTCGGAGGTCGGACAAGCAATTCAATCCACACCATGACTGCGAAGCAATTCCAGTTCCGGCGCGTTGGCCAGATGGCGCGGCGTGATCATCATCCGATTCACCGGCACGGGGCCGCCTTCCAGTTGCTCGATCAAGGCCCGATGAGGCTGCCAGTTCAAATCGCCGAGCTTCACCAGTTCGCCCAGCGGACGGCCCGTCACCGCCAGGAACGCCTTGTAGATCAGTTCGGAACAGTAAAGCTTCTCATCATCCATCTCGTAGCGGGAATCATAAGGCAGCCCCATGCGCAATTTCACCTGCGCCAGAACGCCTGAAATGTGCCGCCGTTCCTCTTCGCGCCACCGATGGACCGCAAATCGATTTCGACGGCTGCGGCGCCAGAACTCACGCAACGTCACGCGCTGCACATGACCGTAGGCTTCATAGACGAACCACTGTCCATCCTCCTGCGCCACGATCCCGCAATGCGACCAGGGCGAATCGGTCGCGCCTTCAATGGCGATCGAAAGCGCCTGTCGCGGAAGGGACTGAAACAGCACATCCCCTTCCTGCGGTTCGTAGGATGCAAACCATATCTGCGGAAGAACCAGAAACCACGCGATCGCACCGAGAAACAGCAACGCCACAGCGAGCGCGATCACCCTTGACGCCACGGACTTTCTTCGCTGTTGCAAGCCGCCGGCCATCGTGCAGGCTCCTGGTGAATGGCGTGCCTTCAGAAGACACAACGGCCCGGCGCGATCCATGTCCTGCCCGATGATCCGCACCATTTGCCCCGATGCCTTGAACCCGTCACAATCGCCGGCATGACGCGCGTCTTCATCGGCATCGGCAGCAACGTCGGCGATCGGCAGGGGTACATGGACCTGGCCCGGCGGGAGTTGTCCCAATTGCCCCGGACGCGGCTGGTGCGATTCAGCTCGATCATCGAAACCGCGCCGGTCGGACCGGTGGCGCAGGGGGCGTTCTTCAATGCCGCCGCCGAACTGGAAACCTCGCTCGACGCCTTCGCCCTGCTCGACGCCCTGGCCGCCATCGAAGTGAAGGCCGGCCGGGAACCCAGGGCGGCAAGGGTCAAGTGGGGGCCGCGCACGCTCGACCTGGATATCCTTCTGTTCGGCGAGCAGGTGATCAGCCATGATGAACTGGTCGTCCCCCACCCGCTGCTGCACGAACGCGGGTTCGTCCTCAAACCGCTGGCCGAACTCGATCCCGACATCGTGCATCCGTTGCTTGAGATGCGAATCGGCGAATTGTTGAGATATCTCGAAGCTTCAGATCAAGCCGCGAAGCCTTAGTCGCATGTTTCATTTCCTGTTTTCCTGCTTTCGTGCTCTCCTGTTTTCTTCAATGCCCACCCTGCTCGTCAACGAAATCTTCCATTCGATCCAGGGTGAATCCACCTGGGCCGGGCTGCCTTGCGTCTTTGTGCGACTCACCGGCTGCCATCTGCGCTGCGCCTACTGCGATACCGAATATGCCTTTTTCGAAGGCAAAAAGAAGACGCTTGAAGACATCCTCCATGAAGCCGACGCGATCGGCGGCGGCGCGTGCCGCCTCATCGAAATCACCGGCGGCGAACCGCTGCTTCAACCGAATGTGCATCCGCTGATGACTTTGCTTTGCGATCGGGGCTGGACCGTGCTTCTCGAAACCGACGGCGCCTGCGACATCTCGCGGTGCGACGGGCGCGTCATCCGCATCATGGACATCAAGACCCCCGGCAGCGGCGAGGCCGACCGCAATCTCTGGAGCAATCTCGATCATCTGACGCGGCAGGATGAGGTGAAGTTCGTCCTCTGCTCGCGCGAGGATTACGAATGGTCGCGCGGGCTGATTCTCAAACATGATCTGGGCTCGCGCGTGAAAGCGGTGCTCATGAGCGCCGCGGCCCCGATGAAGGCGACGAAGGAAATCGCCGGGGTGGCGGGCCTGCCGATGCTCGATCTGGCCCGGTGGATCCTGGAGGACCACCTGCCGGTGCGGATGCAGACGCAATTGCATAAGCTGATCTGGGAACCGACGGCCCGAGGCGTGTGACAGGTGATTGAAATCATGCGAATGAAACTGACCAAGACCTTTGACTTTGAAGCGGCCCACTGGCTGCCCACTTTTCCCGAAGGGCACAAATGCCGGCGGCTGCATGGGCACTCGTTTCACGTCGATGTCATCATCGAAGGCGAGCTCGATGAATCGCGCGGCTACCTCATCGACTACGGCGACATCAAGGCCGCCATCGAACCGGTGCATACGCAGCTCGATCACCGCCTGCTCAACGACATCGCAGGTCTGGAGAACCCCACCGCCGAGTTGCTTTCCAGGTGGATTTTCGATCGCCTCAAGCCCGCCTTGCCGCTGCTGAGCACGATCATCGTCCGCGAGACCTGCACCTCCGCCGCCGAGTATCGCGGGTAACCGGCCGCTTCAACGCATGGCTGTTTCGTTATGCCCATCGACTTACCGACACTCGCGCTTTCCGAAGGCTCCCGCGTCACGTTGCAGGTGATCGCATCGCTGGGGCTTGTCGCCGCGGTGCTGTTTTTCATGTGGAAACTGCCCGCTTCGGGCGAGCGTTTCTTCGGCTGGGGGCCGCCGCTGGCCTTGATGAGCGCCTGGGCCGGGCTCATCGGCGTCGTCTTCTCCGTGCTGCTCTGGTTCATGCCGATGCCTGATCTGTGGATCACCGGCATCCTGCTGGTGCTCGATCCCGCCGCCATCTGCGCCGGCACCCTCGTCCTCTGGATCTACCGCCATCACGACGGCATCGAGGAAACCGTGCTCATGCAACTGACGCAGGCCCGCATCGGCATCGGGCTGGCGCTGATCGCCGTGACCATCGGCTACGTGTTCGTGATGACCCACAAGGCGCCGTTCACACCGGTGGGCTGATCCCTTTCCTCATTTCCTGCTTTCCTGCTTTCTTGATTTCCTGTTTTTCCACTTCCTCACCTTTCCATCACCACGCCCTGTTGCAATCCCAGTTCCTTGAGTCGGGCCAGAAACTCTTCGCCGGTCTGATGGATGAACTTCGCCCTGGCCTTGGGCCTGCCTTCGCCGCCGTCGCCGCCCATGACCGCGTGAATCTCCGCCATGGCGGTGCGGGTGGCATAGACCCGCATGAGCAGGCCGCGCAGATAATCCTCGAACGCCTGGTTGCGGCGGATGTCGAATTCATCGATCGCATCAATGCCCAATGGCAGCCCCATTTCCAGCAGCCTCATGAGCACCGCCGGCGATTGCGTGCGATCGGTCAGCGCGATCAGTTGCCTGCGGGCGATGCTCAGAATCAGCGGGAGCGTGCGCATCACCACGCCGTCGCGTATCGCCGTCGCCTGCTTCAGGTCCGCTTCGATCCGATCCAGTTCGGCGATGCGCGGCTCATACTTGTCCAGGGCGCCGCGCACCTTCGCGGCCCGCCAGCGCAGATAATTCATGCGGATCAGCAGCGACTTCGCATCATCGGACCGCAGCGGCGTCATGGCGAACCAGGGCCGGACCGCCAAAGGCAGATCATCAACGGGCATCGCCGAAACCGTCCGCTCCGAAAGCGCCTGCATCGGTTCGGGCCGGAGGATGACGACATCCGCATCCTCGCGCTCGAAGATCGGCAGCTTGATGTGGCGAATCACCAGCCTGCGAATGCCCGCCGCCCGATGCTCCACCACCGCCCGGCGAATGGTCGTGTGCGTCTTGCGGAAACGCCTGGCGAGAACGCTCACCGGTGTGCCCAGCGAGCGGGCGTGAACGATCTCCCGTTTCTGCTCGACGGTGAGCGGCTCATGGCGCTGAAGAAAAACAGGCGACTGCGGATGATCGCGATCGTGCTTTTCCAGCAGCAGACGAATCGTCTCCACCGCCCTGCCCATCCGCCGGCTCAGGTGCATCGCCACGCGATGCGGCGACAGATCGCGGGCCTGCACCAGTCGCCGGGCGCGGGCGATGATGCGTTTTCTCATCGCCGGCGTCATCTGCGTGAATGCCGCCGCATGGGTCACGCGCCCGCCCTGCGACCTGGCGAAAACATCCAACGCCTCCCGCGTGAACATGACGCCCGGCTTGCGATTCGCATCGCGCCGCACCCAGCGCCAGCGCAGCCCCAGTTGACGCCAGCGCGAAAGCGTCTTCGTGCTCACGCCCAACCTGGCCGCGGCCTCCTCCGGCGTTTCGATCGCCTCTTCACCGGCGGCGGGAAACGGCGCCGAGGCGCTGACGCGATCGATCATCAGACGAAGGTCCGGAAGGATCGCCTGGCCGGTCATGATGATGTCACCCGAATCCGCATCCCGAAAACCGGTGATGCGATACTTGATGAACTCCAGCGAATAGTTGGCATGGCCATCAATCTCATCATGCAGCCGTTCGGCGCGGCGGACCTGCTCCTGCCTCACCTCCGGCGGCGAAAAGAGAAGCTGGGCCGTCAAGCTTTCGATCGGCCGGCAGCGAAAGGATTGCTTCAAAGGTCGGGGCACGATGCAAAGTGTATCGACCGAAATGCGGGCAAGCCGCGATGCGACCCAGGGTGATGGCATGCACCGCAAGGCAAACGCATATGACTTTGGGAGGGCGAGGCTTCGGGAGGGCGAGGCTTCGGGAGGGCGAGGCTCCCGCCGAGCCGTCTGTTGACGAAGCCTGTCCGCAGGCTGAGGAAACAGAACTCGCTTCGTGAAGAACGGCTCACCCCCGGAATCGGGAGCTTCGCCCTCCCATATGCCCTGGCATGCGCCGGCGAACGGCCACACGGTTTTCGAGGCTTTTCATCGCCCGCGCGATTTTCGCATCCTTCAGGTTGTTCGCGTCCGCGACTCGTTGAGTCGCGGCTCGGCCGATTCCTTTTCCGCACTCACCACGATGGCCGTCCGCGTGATCAGCGCCGTCACCCCTTCGCTGAATTGAAACAGCCGGCTGCCGCCGGTCGTATCGCGGATGGCGCGAAGCATCGGCTTCATGCTTCGCGTGGTCAGCCGGTCTGCACGGGCGCCCAGTTCGAGCAGCAGGTGTCGCAGCACGCCGCTGAGCACGATCATGCGCAGGGTCCGGGCATCGGTGCGATCGAGGGTGCGGCTGTCGCCTTGCACGATGACGCGATCGAGCACCACCGAGACGGCATCGTCAAGCACCTTTCCCGCCTGCCGCAACTGATCGGCAAGCATCGTGGCGCGGGCGGCGACATCGGGCTTGAGTTCCCGCAGCACCGGAAGCACATCGCGGCGAAGTCGGGCGCGCCAACGCGACGCATCCGCATTCGTATGGTCTTCGCACCAGGGTTGATTCAGCCCGGTGAGAAAGCGCAGCAGTTCCCGCCGATCGATGGCGAGCATGGGGCGGATGAGCTGCATGGCGTGGCCGGTGTCGGCTGCGGGAATCAGCCGCCGTCGCCACGCCATGCCGCTCAAACCCTTGAGCGATGAGCCGCGCAGCAACCGCATGAGCATCGTTTCGATCTGATCCTGACCGTGGTGAGCCGTGACGACATGGGCAGCCCCCGCTGCCGCGGCCATGGCGCCCAGCGCCTCGTACCGCTGCTTTCGGGCCTGGGCTTCAAGGTTTCCCGCGTGCTTTTCGATGTTCAGGTCGGCTCGAAGAAACGGCAGCCGCAGCTCGGACGCCAGCGACTGCACGAAGATCGCATCGCCTTCCGCATCGTCGCGCAGATGATGCTGCACATGCCCGATCGCCAGCGTCAGGTTCCACTCGCGCCGTCCCGCTAGAATCACCAGCGCCCGCAGCAACGCCACCGAATCCGCCCCGCCGCTGACCGCCGCCAACAGCCGATCACCGGGCCTGACCCGGCAGCGATCGCCAAGCGACCGCCCGATCGCTTTCACCAGCGGATCGTGATGCTCCACCTTGACGGGCCGGTTCATACCGCCATGATACCCTTCGTTACCCCGCCGATTGAAAACCTTTCCTCTCCTCGCTGATGATCATTCAACCGCCGATTCCGATGCTCGCCCTGTTCCAGAACACCGATCTGGTCCTCGCGGCCGGCATCACGATGGTCATCACCGGCCTCGTCTGGAACTACAGGAAGCGAAGGCGGACGCAGGCCGTCACCCCGACGCTCACCGCCAAGGAACACCTGGAGCGCAACCACCAGATGCGCGGCGTGCGCGGCGACCTGGAGGTGCTCATGGTCGAAATCGAGCAGTTTTCCAAGCGGCTTTCATCGCACCTCGACGCCAAGGCCGCCGCCATGGAGATGCTGCTCAAGCGGGTCGATCAGCGAATCGAAGAGTTGAAACGCCTGACGGAAAACGGACACGGCCAGCGATCCCAGGAATCATCCGATCCATACGCGACGGGTGATGAGTCCGACGCCAGGCCTGCAAATGCGAACGCAACCGCCGGCCGCGCCGGCGATCAGCTTCCTGAAGATCCCCTTTCGCGCTCGGTCTATCAGCTTGCCGACCAGGGGCTTGACGCCTACACGATCGCGCAGCGGTTGCAGGAGCATGTCGGAAAGATCGAGCTGATCCTGGCGCTGCGCACGGCGTGAGCGACAGCGTGCATATCAATTCGGCGTCCGCCGAGGCTTCTTCGCCCTCTCCCCAAGGGAGAGGGCGAAGCATCAGACCCCGACGATACATGCGATTGCCCTGTCGCTTCGCACCGTTCGCTTTTGCTCTCTGCATCGATCTTTCTACACTGTCCAACCCGGTGCGCGCGATGCGGACCGATTCCCAAAGGATGGCATCATGTTTCAAGGCGCCTACACCGCGATGATCACGCCGTTCAAGGATGGCCGGGTCGATTACGCCCGCTTCACCGAGCAGATTCGCCTTCAGATCGAAGGCGGCATCGACGGCCTGGTGCCCGTGGGAACCACCGGCGAGTCGCCCACGCTCAGCCACGATGAGCACCGCAAGGTGATCGAGCACACCGTGAAGACCGCCGGTGACATCGCCGCGTCCGCCGGCCGCAAGGTGCAGGTCATCGCCGGCACCGGCAGCAACGCCACGCAGGAAGCGCTCGAACTGACCGAACATGCCAGAGAGGTCGGCGCCGATGGCGCGCTGATGGTCAATCCGTACTACAACAAGCCCACGCAGGAAGGCCTCTACCGCCACTTCATGTTCATCGCCGAAAAGGTGGACATCCCCATCATCCTCTACAACATCCCCGGCCGCTGCGGCGTCACCATGAACGCCTCGACCGTGGCGAAGCTCAACAAGCACCCGAACATCGGCACCATCAAGGAAGCCACCGGCTCGATGGACATGGCCAGCGAAATCCTGAGCCTGTGCGACATCCGCATCCTCTCCGGTGATGACTCGCTGACGCTCCCGCTGATGTCCCTCGGCGGGCGCGGGGTGATCAGCGTGCTCTCGAACCTGATGCCCAGGGAAGTGAAGGCCCTGGTCGATGCCGCCGCCGCCGGGAAGTTTTCGGTGGCGCGGGAGCTTCACAAGGATCTCTTCGCGCTCTGCAAGGTGATGTTCATCGAGACGAACCCGATCCCGATCAAGATCGCCATGGCCCTGGCCGGCCGCGACACCGGCGAGCTGCGCCTGCCGCTGTGCGAGATGCAGACGGAGAACAAGGCGACATTGGAGAAGGCGCTGCGCCAGCGCGGGATCGTGCGGTGATGACGTCGCCCTGCGTTCGTTATTCATTCCTCCCCTCGACTTTCAAGCCATGACCAAACAACAACTCGCCCAACGCATCTGCGATGCCGCCCTTCTCCACGGTGATTTCACGCTGCGCAGCGGCAGGAAATCGAAGTATTACATGGACAAGTATCTTTTCGAGACGCAGCCTGACATCCTCATCGAGGTCGGCAAGCTCTTCGCCGAGCACGTCAACGCCGCCGGCGACATCGACCGCGTGGCCGGCGCCGAGCTGGGCGGCATCCCGCTGGTCACCGCCACCTCGATGGCCACCGGCAAGCCCAGCGTGCTGATCCGCAACCAGAAAAAAGAGTATGGCACCGCCAAACAGCTCGAAGGCAAACTCGAAAAAGGCGACCGCATCATCATCGTCGAAGACATCGCCACCACCGGCGGACAGGTGCTCGAAGCGGCGAAAGTCATCCAGGACACAGGCGCGATCGTGGTGAAGATCATCGCCGTGCTCGACCGGCAGGAAGGCGCACGGGAAAACATCGAAGGCGCGGGCTTCAAGTTTGATGCGCTGTTCACGAAGACGGATCTGGGGATCGATGAATGAATCCGCCGCTTGCGGCGTAGCAACGTCATCGCGGTGATGCGGAGATGGCGCGATGACGTTGCTACGCCGCAAGCGGCGGATTCATTTCGCCTTGAGCTTCGCCGCCATCTGTTGCGAAAGCGTCGCGCCGGTCGCGCCGTCGGTGAAGGTGACCTTGATGGTGACCTCGCCTGCGGGGATGGATGCGAGTTTCGTTTCCAACGTGAAATGGGTGCCGGTGAAACCGGAGACGTAGGCGTTGTCGAATGCCTTGGGATCGTACTCGCGGCGGGCCAGTTCCACCGGCGGCTTGTCGGCATCGATGACGACGACCTGCAACACCGCCTTGCCGACGGCGGGATAGAACCGGCCGCGCTGGTCGAGCGGTTGCAGATAGATGCGGACGGTGTCATCCGCGCCGTCGCCGTTGCCGTCGAACCCGCCGGAATAGGCGCCGAATTCGAGCTTGGTGACCACGGGCAGGTCGGCGAGATTCACACCGTCAACCGCCGGCCTGGTCAGTGATGCCTGATGGCTCAATGCGTTGATCTGCGTCTCGCGCCGCTGAGCCTCGACCTTGAGCGCGGCGACCTGCTGCGTCAGTTCGTAATGCTCCCGGCGAAGGCGCGTGTTTTCCTCGCTGATCGCGGCGGAGTTGCAGCCTGAAATGCTGGCAATCGCCAAAACGCCGGCAAGTACGCATCGTGTCATCGCATGAACCTCGTTTGAAAGCTCCGCCAAACTCGGATGCCGAACCAATCGCTTATCGAGGTTTGAGCGGCAATCGATAGTCATTGGCCAAGCTTTCTGCGCAACATCATCACCGGCTATAATGCGCTCATGAACACGCACATCATCACCGATTCGCAAATTCTTGGCGGCGTCCCCTGCTTTGCAGGCACGCGCGTTTCGGTCCATGCGCTCTTCGATCATCTCGAAGCCGGCTACACCGTCGATTACTTCCTGACGCAGTTCCCCACCGTTCGCAAGGAGCAGGTGCATGCGGCGCTCGCATCGGCGAAACGGCGGACAGAAGAGGAAGCGGCGGTGACGGAGAATCGATGAAGGTGCTTCTTGATGAAAATCTGCCTCACGATCTTCGGCACTTCTTGATGCCTTAAGCCGCCTGCAACCCAGGACACTCGTGCAAATCGTCTGATGGAATCGCAAGGAGTTCCGGGAACAGGATCGGAGCTTACCGCTCATCCTCCGGCCGCTTGTGCGCCGCCGCCATTTCATCGGGGATGTTTTCGAGGATCTTGTCGGCGCAGCCGTAGGCGACGGCCTCCTCGGCATTGAGCCACTTGTCGCGTTCGCAGTCACGGGCGACGGTGGCGTAGTCCTTGCCGGTGTGTCTGACGATGATGTTGTAGAGGCGTTCGCGGGTGCGGAGCATCTCCTTGGCCTGGATGCCCAGGTCGGTGGCCGGTCCCTGCATGACGCCGCCGATGAGCGGCTGGTGGAGCAGCACGCTGGAGTTGG
This sequence comes from uncultured Phycisphaeraceae bacterium, assembly GCA_964649195.1. Taxonomy (GTDB): domain Bacteria; phylum Planctomycetota; class Phycisphaerae; order Phycisphaerales; family Phycisphaeraceae; genus JTS-RE9. The sequence goes on along the minus strand of CAZYPK010000090.1, from coordinate 6,893 downwards.
GCAGCACGCTCCGCTTGCCTGCGGCGCCGGCCATCAGCAGCAGCGAACCCATCGAGGCGGCCAGGCCGATGCAGTAGGTGGCGACATCGCAGCGGACGAACTGCATGGTGTCGTAGATGCCCAGCCCTGCGGTGACGGAGCCGCCGGGCGAGTTGACGTACATGTGGATGTCGGCGTTGGGGTCCTCGTTGGAGAGGAAGAGCAACTGGGCGATGATGAGGTTGGCCATGTCGTCATGCACCTGGCCGGTGACGAAAATGACGCGGTCCTTGAGCAGGCGCGAATAGATGTCGTAAGCCCGCTCGCCGCGGCCGGTGGTTTCGATCACCATCGGAATCAGTGTCATGTGCGATCCTTCGTGAAGCGTGGTGCGTGTGGTGTGAGTGAACCCTGGTCCTGAAAACGATGCCGCCAAGGGCCGTGATTCTAGCAATGATCGGCAGACGTGGGATGCCCGCTTCGTGATTATCTTCCGGGGCTGAGGCTCTGCGTCGGGTGGCTGGGGCTGAAGGCTTTGCGCAAGCCCCGGCCTGGCGACCTTCAGTCTTCAGCATTCAGCATTCAGCCTTCAGTTGTTTCACCTTGCTTCGTGCGCCTGGGCCGGGGCTTCGCGGACTCAGCCCCAGCCACCCGGAATCCCCCGGAATCACCCGGAATCATATTCTTGCCACTAAAAGAGGGACACGCGCCATCCGTTCCTTCCCCGTTGCCCCTTCGCCCCTGTTCCGATACATTGCGTCGGACGGGGGTTCCCTCTTCCGCTTCGGTTCCATACGGCTCTCGATCAGGTGCTTAGATCATGCCTGTACCCACCGAAACCTTTCGCAGCATCCGCAAGCTCAACATTCTGTTTGCACTTGCCTCGCTTTTCTTTCTCGTCATCACCGCATGGCTGATCTTTGATGACTGGAACCGGCCCTGGCGCGCCTATCAGCAGGATGCGCGACAATGGCAGGCGGTGCTGACCGCCGACGTGCTTCAGCGCGTCGATACCCATCAGCTTCGCCTGGAACTGGGGCAGAAGGAAGAGGAGATTCGCCGGGTCCGCGATTCGCTGCCGGGCGACACGCTCAGTCGGCTCGAGCGCGAGCTGGAGCAGTTGCAGACCGAGCGCATCAAGAAGGATCTGCCTGCCGCCCGCGCCAAGAGCGAGATCGTCCCCACCGAACAGCTCATCGAACGGGCCCGCCTTCAGTATGGCGATGAAGGCGGGGAAACGATCGCCCTTCGCGCGAAGCTCACCACCCTCCTCGCCGACTACCGCGAAAAGCAGGCCGCCCTCGATGCCGCCACGCTGGCGGTGACCGCCAAGCAGGAGGAGATCGCCGCCTACCGCAAGGCGGAGGATGAGCAGAAGAAGGACCTGGAAAACCTGGCCCGCGAACGGCGGGCGCTGGAAGACAAGCTCTCGAAGCTCAAGCCCGCCGGCCTGGGGGCGCTGGGTGAAAAAGGACGCAACGCGCCGCTGGTCGATTGGTTCAACCCCAGCGAAAAGATCGAACAGGTGATCGTCCCCGGCGTGCGCACCGACCTGAACTTCCTCACCGTCGAAACCGCCGACGCCTGCCAGACCTGCCACACCAACATCGACAAGCCTGAGTTTGCCGAGGGCGATCTGATCAAGTTCCTTTCGCGTCAACTGGCGGCTGCCGACAATCAGGACATCGACACGATCGACAACGCCGCCGTGGCCGTCGGGTTCTGGGAGAACGCCATCGAGCAACTCGCCCAAACCGGCGGCGACGCCTCGGTGCGCCCGCAGTACCGGCAGGTGCAGCAGGACACCCTCAAACGCATCAACGCCAGACGCGCCGATGCCGATGACAAAACCCTCGCCCCGCTTCCCATCGTCGCCACGCTCGGCGAAAAGCCGGTCGCCCAGTGGACCGATGCCGAGGCTTCGCAATGGCACGAAGCCTTGACCGGGGAGCTTTCGCGCATCGCCCAGACCGCGGGCAACGCCAACGTCTCCCGCCAGGCGTGGTACGAACAGCGGCTGCTCTATGTGGATGATCTGCAATCGCTCATCAGCCGGCAGGTCGGCGACAAGGAGTTCGCCCTGCTCAAGGGCCACTTCCGACACACCCTTGTCGAACAGTTCAACGCGGCCCGCAAAACACGCGGGGTCAGCCCGGTGAGTGCCAGCCCGGTCATGCTCGCCCACCCCAGGCTCGATCTTTATCTCGATCCTGAATCGCCTCATCCGCTCAAATCCATGGGCTGCTCGGTCTGTCACGAAGGCTCCGGGCAGGACACCAGCTTCTTCCACACCGCCCACACCCCGCGCAACATCTGGGTCGATGTCGATACCGGCGCCACCATCGCCGGCTTCCTGCTGACGCAGGGCAAGAACGATCAGGGTGACATCGCCTCGCTGCGCTCCCGCGTCAGGCAGCACCAGGCGGCGCCCGCTGCGCCTGCGCCGAAGAAGGATGTGCTGGTCAACGCCGCCGGCACGACCGGGGCCATCGCCCTCGCTTCAGCCGCGCCTGCCGGTGAAGCCGCCCATGCCGGCAACGGCAGACACGGCCACGATCACCATGCCGTCTCCTCCGGCCAGGATGTGAATCTGCTCACGCCCAGGAACCCCGCCCCCTTCGCGCCGCCGGAGCACGATCATCACGCCGCCCGCATCTACATTGATCCCGCAACCCGACAACCTCGCGTGGCCGTCCGCCAGAAAACCTACTGGGAGCGCAAGTACCACTGGCACGCGGTGCATCTGATCGACTGGGAAAAGCCGATGCACGCGATGGAGTACGTGCAATCCTCCTGCACCAAGTGTCACACCGGCCACTACGATCTCCGCGAGGAAGCGCCCAAGGTGTTCGATGGCCGCAAGCTCTTCGCCCAGGTCGGCTGCGCCAACTGCCATCAGGTCGATCAGATTCTCGACCACAAGGACCTCAAAAAAGTCGGCCCGAGCCTGACGCACATCAAGGAAAAACTCTCCCCCTCGATGCTCGCCACCTGGATATGGTCGCCCAAGGCATTCCGCCCCACCTCGCGCATGCCTCACTTTTTCATGCTGGAAAACAACAGCGCCCCGGTCGATATCCTCCGCACCCGCACCGAGGTGGCCGCCCTGACGCACTACCTGATGCAGGCGCCGCCCTCCAGTCTGGAACGCATGGCGATCCTGATGCAGGAGGATGGCCGGCTCGTCGCCGAGCGGGCGAAGGAAGACACGCTTAACAGCCGCAAGTTCGAGATCGACAAGCGCCGCACCGCGATCGCTGCGGAAGTGGCCGCGCTGAAGGCTTCGGGCATCGCGCGGTATCAGCCGGAGTTGCCGCCGACGCAGGCGAAGGTAAAAGCCCTGACCGGTGAAGCCGAGTCGATCAAGGCGAAGCTGAAGGATGAAGCGACCAAGGCGGAAGAGAAGCCCGCGCTCGAACAGCGGCTGGCGGCCATCGACGGCGAGATCAAGGCCGCGAAAGAGAAGCCGATGGTCGGCGACGCCAAGCGCGGCCGCGAACTGTTCATGGGCGTGCCCGGCGCGCAGATCGCCGACGGCGGCATCGGCTGCGCCGCGTGTCACACCAACCTCAACGAGACCGGCCAGCCGTGGATCACCGCCGACCTCATGAAGCGCGAAGGTCTCACCAGCGAAAACGCCCTGGCCGTCTATCAACAGCTCAACTACAACCAGCGGCACACCTACGTGCTGCAATACCTGGGTGATCGTTTCAACCGCCGGGGGCCTGAGCTTTCAGGCGTGGGCACCAAGCTCAAGGCCGGCCGCGATGAGGCCCAGGCCCAGGCCTGGCTCTACGACTGGCTGCGGAATCCTTCGCATTATTCCTCCTACACCATCATGCCCAGCTTCCGCCTCACCGAGCAGGAAGCGCTCGACCTGACCGCCTACCTGCTCGCCCAGGAACGGCCCGGCGATGCGGAAGGCTCCACCTATACGCCGATCGATTTCATCGCGGAACTCAAGGGTGAAATCAACACCGAGATGCTCAACGCCATGACCAAAAAACTCGGCGGCAACGAGCAACTGCCCGTCGAAGCCAAGCTCAACTTCGTCGGCAAGAAACTGGTGATGCATTACAACTGCCAGTCCTGCCACCAGATCAACGGCTACGAGGAAACGCCCTCCTCCGCGCCGCAGCTCAACGACTGGGGCCTGAAGGATCCGCACAAGCTCGACTACGGCTACTACGAACATGCCGAGGAACGCAGAAGGCGCGAGCCGACCAAAGTCTGGAAGGTGCTGCATGAAGGTCTGGCGGCCGATGCGGCCAAGGTGACGCCGTTCGCCGGGGAAGGTGAACGACAGCATCATCCGCAACTGGAACTTCGCACCGTGGCGTGGGAGCACATCCACGGCGACCGCCGGGAGTGGGCCACGCACAAGCTGCACAACACCCGCGTTTACGATCGCGGCAAGTACGTCATGACCGATGCCGTCGCCACGCTCGATTCCAAGGGCCTGGCCGATGAATCGCTGAATCTGCGGCAGGCGATCGACAAGGGCATCGACCGCGCCTATGACAAGCTGAAAATGCCCAAGTTCTTCCTCACCGATGAGGAGGCCCAGGCGATCATCACCTACATCACCAGCGTGCGCAAGCCGCTGGTCGATCCCGCCCTCCAGCAGGTCGCCGATGACGCCGGCAGACGCGCCACCATCGGCAGGCAGATCGCCGAAAAATACAACTGCCAAGGCTGCCACAACATCGAGGGCAACCATGTCGCCATTCACGCGCTCTACGACGTCTTCAACGAGCAGGGCCGATTCAACGGCAACTTCGAAAGGCTGATGAACGCCCCGCCGCGCCTCATCGGCCAGGGGGCCAAGACCCAGCCCGACTGGGTCGTACACTTCCTCGGCAACGTCCACTCGCTGCGGCCCTGGCTCAAGGTCCGCATGCCCAGCTTCCACTTCGATGACAACGACGCCACCGGCATCGCCGAGTATTTCGCCGGAGCCACCCAGAGCGATGCCCGCCACATTGCGAAGGCGCTCGCCCCCATCGACGCCCAGATCGAAAAGAACGCGCTGCGCAAGCGCGACCTGGACATCGAAGCCGCGAAGATCGCCGAGCGGCTGGCCGCCAACGAAAAAGCCGCCGATCCGAAGCAAAAACTGACCGACAACTCGATCAAGGCGATGACCAGCCGCCAACAGCAGATCGAGGCGCAGAAGGCGACGCTCGACCGCTGGAGCGAACAGCCCGCGGTGTCGCGCGCGGTGGATCGGCTCAAGGCGCTGGCGCTGCGCAACGATCTGGCCCAGCCGCGCCTCTTCGATCCGCGCCAGACGACCGCCGATGATCGCGTGGCCACCTACGAAGGCGTGCTCGAAGCCTCGCGCTTCCTGCACGACATCCATCAGGTGCAGTACCCCTATCCGCCGTTGCGTCTGCCCGAAATCAGCGAGGAACGTTTCAAGCGCGGCGAAGCCCTGTTCAATCAGGTGCTCTGCGCCAAGTGCCACGCCCTGGGCGATGAGGAAAAACTCTTCGCCATCTGGAAGATGGAAAATCCCAACGCTGGCGCGCCCCAGCCCCCTGCCGCACCCGAAGATGATTACGACGATGCCCCGGCCGCACCCAAACCTCCCGCCGCCCCTCCCACTGCTCCTGCTCCTGCTCCTGCCCCTGCTCCTGCCACTGCCGCTGGCGATGATGATTACGGTGATGAACCCGCGGCGCCCGCAGCCGCGCCGGTGGGGCCGGGCTGGTCCGCGCCGAACCTGAGATATTCCGTGCATCGCATCCAGCCGCAGTGGGCCGAGAAGTGGATACAGCGTTCGATGATCGTGCTGCCCGGCACCAAGATGCCCAACCAGTGGGCCGGCCCGTCGCCGCTCGATTCGTTCTTCTTCCAGTTCCCCGATGAAGCGAAGATCGAGGCGCACAAGAAGTTTTACTACACCGGCCCCGAGCAGCGCCAGCTTATTCTCGACTACATCTATGCCGCCGGCATGCGCAACCACACGCCGGGCCTGTGGAAGCTCGAAGGCAAGCCGGAACCGGTGGTCGCGCTTTCGGAGGTGCATCCGCCCAAGCCGGATGAATTCGAACTGCCCGAAGTGGTTGACACGAGCAAGACCGCAACCGGCCCTGTCGTCACCGGCCCCATCGCCGCGACGGAAGTGAAGCTCAAGAGCGACATCACGCTGCACGATGGCGATGCGCCTTACGAAGGCGAAGCGGTGTACGACCACAAGACGCGCATCGTCGGCCTGATCAAGCTCGAAGGCGCCCGGCCGCGCCGCAACGTCATCCGCATGGCGTCGGACCCCTACTGCGAACGGGCGCACAAGGATGATGTGTTTGACGAAGCCCTCGTCGTCAACGCCGACGGCACCTTGCGGAACGCCTTCGTGCAGATCAAGTCGGTGCCGGGCAGATATCAGGCGCCCGCCAAAGGGGTCGGACTCGATCAGAAGGATTGCGTTTATATTCCACACGTGGTCGGGGTCATGGCGGGCCAGCAACTCGTCGTTCAAAACAGCGATTCGACGCTGCACAACGTCCACCTGATGCCCGTGAAGAATCCCGTGCGAAACGAGAGCCAGCCGGCCAAGGGCATCAGCCACGTGTTCGTGATGAGAAACGTGGAGGAGAACATCATCATCAAGTGTGATGTCCACGCCTGGATGAACGCCCGCATTCACGTCGTCGCCCATCCGTTCTTCTCCGTGAGCGATGTCGAAGGCCGCTTCGAAATCCGCGGCCTGCCGCCGGGCAAATACACCCTCGAAGTGATCCACGAACTGTCCCGCATCGCCCGGCAGTCGGTCGAGATCGAAGTGAAAGCCGACACCTCGACACGGCTGGATGTGACGATGAAGCAGTGACTGCCGTGGGGGCTGAGTCTCTTGGGGTGGCTGGGGCTGAGTCCGCGAAGCCCCGGCCCGGATGCACGAAACAAGGTGG
>CAZYPK010000089.1:0-20134 GCA_964649195.1 uncultured Phycisphaeraceae bacterium | reverse complement strand
CTCCGCCCCAGCCACCCGACGCGGACTCAGCCCCAGTCACCCGAACATTTCACCCGGATTCAAACTGAGCCACTACCCGGCGATGCGTCAGGATGCTGCGCCCTTGCCAATCAAAACCATCGGCTATCATCGTGTGTTGGCAACCTCCGACCTGCGGGGAGGCAGGGTCGTTTGGTTCTCCGAACCGTCCTCGTTGGGAAGCTCGAAATGACAAAGCTCAAGGGGCTTCCGAATAACCCCCGATGTACCGTGAACCAGGGATTGCTACGCCGCAAGCGGCTTGGATGCGAGGTTGTTCAGTGTTTCCATGTGAACGAACGGAGGTCACGATGAAAATTCTGCTGGCTGTCGATGGTTCCCCGTGCAGTGACATCGCCGTCGCCGAAGTGGCCCGCCTTCCGTTGCCTGCGGGGACCGCCGTGCGCATCGTCACGGTGGAGTCTTCCGCCGACCCTGCGCTGCCCGGGGCGCCGCCCACGGCTTTTGACGAGGCCATGAAGCAGCAGCGGGTGGAAACCGCCAGACGGCTCAACGCGGCGGTCGATACGCTCCAGCGCCTGGCGCCGAGCCTGACGATTTTTCCGAAGCTGCTGGAAGGGCTGCCCAAGGACGCCATCGTCGGCGAGGCGGAACGCTGGGGCGCCAATCTGGTCGTCGTCGGGTCGCACGGCCACGGACCGATCCGGCGGTTCTTTCTCGGCTCGGTATCCCTGTTCGTCGCCAACCAGGCGCCGTGCTCCGTCCTGATCGCGCGGCGTACCGCGGACGACGCCAAACCTGAAGTGTCCGCCGGTTGAGCGGAGCGGGGCTAACAGATGTCGTGGATTTTATTGATCCTGTTCGCCGGGGCGGCGGTGGCACCAGCCCTGTATCGGGGAACCCGGGGCCATGCCGGCTGCCTGCTTGCGCTCCTGCCGCTTGGTGTCGTGGGGTGGTCTTCGCAATACTGGGGCGCCGTGGCGGCTGGTTCGCCGCTTCGAGAGACTTACCCCTGGGCGCCATCGCTGAGCGTGAGCGCCGCGTTCAATCTCGACGGGCTGGCGCTGGTTTTTCTGCTGCTGATTTGCGGCATCGGCGCCCTGGTTCTCATTTACGCGAGTCAGTACCTGCGCGAGGACCGGCGGCTCGGGCTGTTCTACGCGTATCTGCTCTTCTTCATGACGTCGATGCTGGGGCTGGTGCTGGCGGACAACATCTTCGTGTTGTTCATCTTCTGGGAGCTCACGAGCATCAGTTCCTTTTTGCTGATCGGCTGGAATCACCTGAACGCTGAATCGCGCGAGGCGGCCCGAACGTCGCTGGTGGTCACCGGCGGCGGCGGTCTGATGCTTCTGGCGGGGCTGGTGCTTCTGGCGGTGATCAGCGGCAACGGCGACCTCTCGCGGATGTCCGGCGAATCGGTTCGGGAGAGTCCGTTGTATCTGCTCACGCTGGTGCTGGTTCTTGGCGGAGCGTTCACGAAATCGGCCCAATTCCCGTTTCACTTCTGGTTGCCGGGGGCGATGGCGGCGCCGACGCCGGTCAGCGCGTATTTGCACTCGGCGACCATGGTCAAGGCCGGCATTTACCTGTTGGCACGCCTGCACCCGACGATGGGCTTTACCAGCGAGTGGTTCGTCATCGTGACGCTGATCGGGGGCCTGACCATGTTGGTGGGAGCGGTGATCGCCGTCACGCAGACCGACCTTAAACGCATCCTGGCCTATTCGACGGTCAGCGTGCTTGGAACGCTGACGATGTTGCTGGGCCTGGGCACCAAGGAGGCTGTGTGGGCGGCGATGGTGTATCTGGTGGCGCACTCGCTCTACAAGGGGGCTCTGTTCCTGATCGCGGGCGTGGTGGATCACGAAACCGGCACGCGCGACATCAGGCGCCTGCGGGGATTGGCGAAGCACATGCCGCTGATCGCCACGGCGGCCGTGCTCGCGGCGGCGTCCAGCGCGGGGTTGCCGCCGCTATTCGGCTTCATCTCGAAGGAGCTTTTCTACGAGGCGGCCTGGCATGCGCCGGTTGTCGGCATCGCGGTGCTCGGCGCGGCGTTCCTCGCCAGTGCGCTCATGGTTGTGGTGGCGCTGATGGTCGCCTACCGCCCATTCTTCGGCAGTCCTGTCTTAGCGCCGCATGTTCCCCACCAAGCGCCGTGGCGACTGAGCCTGGGGCCGGTCACGCTCGCCGCGGCCGGCCTCATCATCGGGCTGTTCCCCGGCCCCATCGGCGATTTAATGGGGGCGATGGCGGCGGCGGCCTTCGGCGGGCCGGCGCCTCTTCAACTCAAACTGTGGCACGGATTCAACGCCGTGCTCGGCCTGAGCGTGCTGACCTTGCTGGCCGGGGTTCTGTTGTTCGTCGCTCTGCGGCACCGGCAGCATCACCTGTTTGAAAACGGCGGTCGATTCAACTTCAGTCTTCAGACGTTTTACGACCGCGCGTTTTCCGGATGCATGCATTTCGCGGAAGTGCTGACTCGAACCGTCCAGACCGGTTACCTGCGGCACTACATTCTGATTGTTGTCATCACCCTGCTGGTGCTGTTGGCGGTGCCGCTGTTTGAAGGCCGTGAGTTGTTCTTCAGCGGTTTCTCGAAAATCCATCTGCCCGAAGTCATGCTGGCGGGGATTATTCTGGTGGCGGCGCTTGCGACCACCATGATCGATTCCCGCCTGGCGGTCGCCGCAATTCTGGGCGTGATCGGCATCGCGGTGATGATGCTGTATGTGATCTACGGGGCACTGGATCTGGCGGTCACGCAGATCATGGTGGAGACATTGACCGTGATCCTTCTGGTCCTGGTGCTCTATCACCTGCCGAAGTTTGTGTTTCATTCGTCTCGATGGGTGTACCTGCGTGACGGGGTGGTGTCGCTGGTGTTCGGCGGGATGATCGCTTTGCTGGTGGTCAAGGCCTTTGCGGGTGAGTCGGACCCGGAGCTGCGGGAATTTTATGCCGCAAACAGCTATCTCGAAGCGCATGGGCGCAACGTGGTCAACGTCATTCTCGTGGATTTCCGGGCGACCGACACGATGGGCGAGGTCACGGTCCTGACGGTTGCGGCGATCGGCGTGTATGCGTTGCTGCGGTTTCACACCGAGCCGGCGGTCAAGGGCGGGGCCATGATTTCCCTGGTGTTGCGGGCCACGACGCCCGTGCTCATGCTGCTGTTGCTGGTGGTTTCCATTTACGCCCTGCTGCGAGGGCATCACGAATCGGGCGGGGGATTCATCGGCGGCCTGCTGGCTGCCGCGGCCTTTTCGCTTCATGCCCTGGCTCACGATGTCCGCTCGACGCGCCGTCTGCTCCACGTGGCGCCGCAGACGCTCATGGGGCTGGGGCTCGCCGTGATCGCGACTTCCGGCGCCGCGGGGCTCGCGCTGGGGGCGAGCTTTCTGGAAGGACAGTGGATCAATGCCTATTTGCCCGGCCTGGGGGACGTGCATCTGGGAACGCCCTTGCTTTTTGACCTTGGAGTGTATGCGGTGGTGATGGGTATGGTATTGACGATCGTCCTCACGGCTGCGGAGGAATGACCCATGAATGTCGTCCTGGCCTTGGTCATCGGCGGACTCTACGGGGCCGGCCTGTTCATGATGCTGCGGCGCAGCATCACCAAGCTGCTGTTCGGCCTGATCCTGTGGGGCCACGGCTCGAACCTGCTGATTTTCGTCTCATGCGGCCTCGTCAGGGGCGCGCCGCCGCTGATCCCGGCGGGAAAAGAAAGGCTCGAAATGCCCTACGCTGATCCGGTCGCGCAGGCCCTGATTCTGACGGCGATTGTCATCAGCTTCGCCGTCGTCGCGTTCACCGCGGTGCTCCTGTATCGCATCTACCGGACGATTGGAACCGATGACATCGACCAGTTGCGAGCCTCCGACTCATGAATACGCTCCTCATCCTACCTGTCGTGGTCCCGATGGTGACAGCGGCGGTCATGCTGCTGGCGTACCGGCGCGGGACGGCCCAGCGAGCGATCGGCGTGGCCAGCACCGTCGTGCAGTTCGCGCTTGCGGTGATCCTGCTGTATGTTGTTTCCACGAGGGGCGTTCAAGTGTCACATCTTGGGGGCTGGCCGGCGCGGTTCGGCATCACGTTTGTCGCCGACCTGCTCTCGGCCCTGATGGTGTTGCTTTCCGGGACGATCGCCTTGCCCACGGTCCTTTATTCCACATGGAACATCGACCGCAAGCGTCGCACCTTCGGCTTCTATCCGCTCATGCAGGTTCTGCTGATGGGCGCCAACGGCGCCTTTCTGACGGGGGATCTTTTCAACCTGTACGTCTGGTTCGAGGTGCTGCTGATCGCCTCGTTCGTGTTGCTGGTGCTGGGAAACGAGCGGCCCCAGATGGAAGGCGCCTTGAAATATGTGACGCTCAATCTCATCTCCAGCATGCTGTTTCTCACCGCCATCGGCATTCTGTATGGTTCGGTGAGCGCGCTGAACATGGCGGACATCGCCATGAAACTGCCGGGAGTTCCGCCTTCCATGACGGGAGCGCTGGCGATGCTGCTCCTGGTCGCCTTCGGCATCAAGGCGGCGGTCTTTCCGTTGTTCTTCTGGCTTCCGGATTCCTATCACACGCCCCCCGCCACGGTGATCGCGCTGTTCGCGGGTCTGCTCACGAAGGTCGGCGTTTACAGCATACTCCGCGTCTTCACCTTGTTCTTCCAGGACAACATGAGTCATGACCAGACATTGATGCTGGCGATCGCGGGGCTGACCATGGCCGTGGGGGTGCTGGGCGCCGTGGCACAGGCCGAGGTGCGCCGGATTCTGGCTTTTCACAGCGTCAGCCAGATCGGCTATATCGTGATGGGGTTCGCCCTGTTCACCGTGGCGTCCGTTGCCGGCGCGATTTTCTTCATTCTGCACCACAGCATTGTCAAGTCGAACCTGTTTCTCATCAGCGGGGTCATCCAGCGGCGCTGCGGCGGCACGAAGCTGAAGGACCTGGGGGAACTGATTCAACGGGCGCCGTTGCTGGCGGGGCTGTTCCTGGTGACGGCGCTTTCACTGGCCGGAATGCCGCCGCTGTCGGGATTCTGGGCGAAGCTGGGGTTGGTCCAGGCAGGCCTGGAGACAGGCACGATCGGGGCCTTTGCGATCGTTGCCGTCAGCCTGGCTGTCAGCATCGTCACCCTCATCTCCATGATCAAGATTTGGAATGAAGCGTTCTGGAAACCGGCGCCGGAAGGTGTGATGTCGCCGCCGCCCGCCGCATCGAAGAGAGCGACATTTTTGATGTATGCTCCAATATGTTTTCTCACCGCCCTGACGGTGCTCATGGGGCTGGCACCCGAGCCGGTGCTGGTTCTGGTGCGGGAAGCCGCCCAGCAGTTGATGGATAGGACGGATTACATGCGTGCGGTTCTTGGAGATGTGCTCAATGAAAGCCCTGCTCATTAACTTGTTCCTTGCCCTGGTATTGGCAAGCCTGATGGGGCAGATCACGGCTGTCGGGCTGTTGGTCAGCTTCGGAGCGGGGTACGTTCTGCTTTGGTGGCTGCGACCCTTGCTCGGTCCGACAAACTACTTTCGAAAGGTGCCGTTGACGTTGTCGTTTCTGCTTTTCTTCATCAAGGATGTGCTGCATTCAAACCTTCGCGTGGCGCGGGAGGTCTTGTCCTTCCGTCGCATCGGCCAGGCAGGCATCGTCGCCGTGCCGCTGAGCGTGAAGACCGAGTTCGAGATCACTCTGCTCGTCAGCCTGATCACCTTGACGCCCGGCACGCTGGGCATCGATATTTCCGGGGACCGTCGAATCCTTTACGTCCATTCCATGTTCGTCACCACCGCTGACGAAGTGCGAAACGCCATCAAGAATGGATTTGAACGTCGTGTGATGGAGCTGTTCCAATGATCACCATGATCCACGTGGCCGGCGTCATCGTGATGGTGGCGTTTTGCATTGCCTTCATCAGGCTGTTGCGCGGGCCTTCGCTCGCCGACCGAGTTGTCGCTCTCGACTTGATGGCGACCATCGCCGCGGGCGCGATCTGCCTCTATGCCATCCTGGAAGACCGATACATCTTCACCGACGCGGCCTTGGTGCTGGCACTGATCCTTTTTCTTGGCACCATCGCCTTTGCGTATTACCTCGAGAAGAAAGGACCCCAGGTGTGATATACAGCATGGCAGCAGGGGCCCTGGCGATCATCGGAAGTCTGTTCATTCTGATCGCGTCCATCGGCATCGTGCGCATGCCTGATCTGTTCCTGCGCCTGCAAGTCACATCCAAGGCTTCGGTCATGGGACTGACCTGCATCCTGCTGGCGGTTGCGTTGCACTTCGCCAGCACCGAGGTCACCGTCCGCGTCGCCCTGATCATCTGTTTCATCGTCCTGACGATCCCGGTCGCCACGCACATGCTGGCCCGGGCCGGCTACACAACCAACGTGGCGCTGAGCGACGAGACAATCATCAATGAGCTGAGCGGCCAATACGATCCGCGAACCCATGTGCTTGCCGGCGAGGAGCCGACAACGTGGGAGCTTGACATCCATCGCGGCGCCCTGGCGATCGGCAAGCGCGTCGCGGAGCTGGGACTGCCGGAGGACGTGCTTATCCTGGCGATCCACCGCAAGGGAGAAGTGGTGGTCCCGCGCGGAAAGACCACGATCGAAGCCCAGGACACGCTCCGGGTGCTCGCCAAGCCGGAACAACTGAACGCCATTCGGGAGATCCTCGGAATTGCACCCCCCATGTCGTGAGGGACTCCTGAACAACCTCACGTCCAAGCCGCTTGCGGCGTGGCAATCCGTGGTTCACGGTGCATCGGCGGTTATTCAGAAGTCCCAATTGTTTGTTTGGACCAGGCGTGCTAAACTTGGGCATTCAACCTGCGCAAACCCGACAAATCATCGAGAAAAACAGAGTTGAGGCCGGTGTGGCGGAATGGCAGACGCGACGGATTCAAAATCCGTTTCCCCTTAAAGGAGTGTGGGTTCAAGTCCCTCCACCGGCATTTGGTTTTCGCGGAAATTGCGGACATTTCCCGATCTTGCGCGAAGGCGCAGCCTGATGATTTAGGAGCGCAACAAACGCGAGATGCGCGATGAATCCGACCGGTCGCACCATACGATGCGCCATACTTTTTTCCGGCCCGGTGGCTGGAACTGAGTCCGTGAAGCCCCGGTCCAGGCGCACAAACAATGGTGACATCACGGCAGGCTGTCGGCCTCACATCCGGGGCTTGCCCGGAATCTTCAGCCCCAGCCACCGGTGGAAATACGCGGACAAGACGATCACCTTTCGAGGTGGTTTCCACGCCTTTCGGTCAATCCGGGATTCGTCGTCAATGCTTCGCTCCGAGGAATCGGTGGTGTTCCCTGCGATTTGCAGGTGGTGCATCCATACACCAATAAGTTGATGAATGTTCATCGTACCGTGTATGTCTCGCAATTCTCAAACAGACTCTCAAACGTCCCCTCGCCCCTGGCCTTCTGCGCATCGCGGATCTGTTTTTCCAGCAGGTCTTCGTAACAGTCGTCCTCGATCGAGTAATAGACGCCCATCGGTTCGGGAAACTCGGGGTGCTTCATGCGGCTGAGCAGGAAGGCCAGCGACTCGTCGTGCTGGTCGTGGAAGAGCAGGTCGTCCTCCTTGACGCCTTTGTTCAGTTCCACGATCTCCGGCTTCCTCGCCCCGTTGAGGCGGATGCCTTTCTCGCGGTTCTTGCCGAAGATCAGCGGCTTGCCGTGTTCGAGGTAAAGAATGTTGTCCTCCTTCGTCGCCTTGTCGGTGGCGTACTCGAAGGCCTTGTGATTGAAGATATTGCAGTCCTGATAAATCTCGACGAAGGCGGAGCCTTTGTGTTTCGCGGCCCGATCGAGCACATCGGGAAGGTTCCTGTCCACATCAAGGCTGCGGGCCACGAAACTCGCCTCGGCCGCCAGCGCGAAAGAGAGCGGCGAGAGCGGCAGATCGATCGAACCCATCGGCGATGACTTGGTCTTCTTGCCTTCGGGACTCGTCGGCGAGTATTGGCCTTTTGTCAATCCGTATATTTCATTGTTGAACAGGAGTATCTTGACGTTGACATTCCGGCGAAGCACATGCAGCAGATGATTGCCGCCGATGGAGAGTCCGTCGCCGTCGCCGGTGACCAGCCAGACATCGAGCGCGGGGTTGGCGACCTTGATGCCGGTGGCGACGGCGGGGGCCCTGCCGTGGATCGAGTGGAACCCGTAGGTGTTCATGTAGTAGGGAAACCGGCTGGAGCAGCCGATGCCCGAAACGAAGACGGTCTTCTCGCGCACCGCCTGGAGCGAAGCCATGACCTTGCGCATCTGGTTGAGAATGGCATAGTCGCCGCAGCCCGGACACCAGCGCACATCCTGGTCGGAGGCGTAGTCCTTGGCCTTGAGCGGCTCGACGGGAGACACGGACACGGGGATCGTGGACATCGGAAACTTTCCCGGCAGATGGAACCCGTACTGCCGATGGGGCGTCACGGAACACGGCGACGCGGCGTGGGTCAATCATCGGTGTCGCACCGAGATGCGGTCGCGGTCACGGCCTCCTCACGCCGTTTCCGCAGCTTCGCTTCCATGCGGCGAATCTTCGGGAGCGCCTTCTTGTATTCGGGCGACTTGCGATGCCTGGCGATCGCGCGGCTGACGGCGGCGGCGTCTTTCCCGGTGTAGCGGCCGACGATCAGATCGGATTCAATGTGAGGTTTCAACTTGGCCATCGGTCGGTCTCCTGCATCATTGCACCTTCACTGCCATTGATGGCCGCGTTCCACGACGAGCACAACGCAGTCAAGCGGCGGATCGCCCCGGCTTCTTCCTGGCCTTGGCCGCGCGGGCGCTGCCCGGCACCTGAGCGGGCTTGAGCCGTTTGGCTAGTCGGCGCAATGCCGCGACAGCTTTTGCGTAACCGGGTGACTGCCGCCGTTTGGCAAGCGCGTCTCGAATCGCAGCGCGGTCTTCATCCGTGTAAACATGGGGTGCGACGATCAAATCAACATCAACATCCGTTTTCAATCTGGCCATTGGTCACCTTCCTCGAAATACTGGCAGGCGAGCCGTTTGCCCGCCTCCGGATCGATAATCATACGCCGGCTTGAGCCCACCCGGATTGCTCCGAGCGTTTCCGAGTAGTGCGCGATCAATGTTGTTTTTGCGTCGAACGCCAACGAACCCTCGAAACCGAAACGAATGGATTGGAGACTGGCGAAGGCGAATAAGTTGGCCGGAACCCCGGTGTATTTCTTCCGCCGGCCGATGTTGTGCGGGGCGCTTTCGACGAGGTGAACCAAGAGGTAGTCGGGTTCCGCCGTGAAGGAGATAAGTCCCTGCACCTTTCGGTCGTCACTGATCGTCAGCGCTGCAACCTTGTGTTCCATGTCCGCTTCACCTTGCCAGTCGAAGGCCCATGTTCTTAGCCGCCTCTGCGCCGGCTTCAATTCGTGCCACCAGACGATGGTGGTGCTCAACGATTCGTTTGTTCCGATGTCAACGATGGAGCGGGTGAGGCCGTCGATTTCGATGTCGATCAAACGCATGCGATCGGTCCCCGATGATTGACGTTGGCGCACGGTTCATTGCAAGGATCGATGGGAAGGGAAAACGAGACAGCTTCAATCACCCGTGTCAGCCCGCCTTTTTCTTGGATCGTCGATCGGCGTTTGCCGCCTGCGCCTTCTCCAGGCGTTCGATGGTTCGACGAAGCGCCGCAACGGCTTTTGCATGTCCGGGCTTTTTGCGGGACTCGGCGATGGCGCGGCTGACCGCCGCTCGTTCCTCGTCCGTGTACGGCGGTGATGGCGCGACAACCAAATCCACCTCATGGTCCAGTTTCAACTTGGCCATTGATCGGTCTCCTCAAAGTAGGTGTTGACGAGCAGCCGTGCAGGTTCCGTCTCAATGATCATACGCCGGCTTGTCCCAAGTCGAACCGCTCCCAAGGTGGTTTCATAATGCGCGATCAGATCGGTCTTTGCGAAGAACGACAGCGAGCCTTCAAAACCAAGACGAAAGGCCTCACGACAGGCGAATGCAAAAAGGTTGCCCGGAACGCCCTCGAACTTTTTCCTCCGCCCAATGTTGTGCGGCGCACTCTCGACGAGTTGCACCAGCACATGGTCCGACTCCGCCGTGAAGGAGATCAGCCCCTGCACCTTGCGATCACCTCGAATTGTCAACGCCGCCACCTTGCGTCCCATCTTTACTTCACTTTTCCAATCGAAGTCCCACTTGGTCAGTCGCTTCTGCGAGGGTTTCAGTTGATCCCACCAGACGATGGTGGTGCTCAATGATTCGTTCGTGCCGATCTCAACGATGGAGCGGGTGAGGCCGTCGATTTCGATGTCGATCAAGCTCATGCGATCGGTCCCGATAATCCGTGCTTCATCATCATCCCAATGATATCGCAAAACCGTGATTCGGCGGATGAAAAAGCGTTTTCATCATCTGAGGGTAGTGGCTCAAGTTTGAAATGCTCGGGTGGCTGGGGCGGAGTCCCCGGATCCCCCGGAGTCCCCGGATCCCCCGGAGCCTTGCTGTTTCATCGGGCCGGGGCTTGTGCGGAGTCTTTCAGCCCCAGCCACCTCGTCGTCTCCGGCTTCGTTCCAACCTTATGCAGAAAAGCAGTAAACGGAACAAAATCAGTATTGCGCCGATTTCAACAAACAATGCTTCCCAGAAGATGACAACTCCTCCACCTCTTCCGCCAGGTATCGGCGGCGGATCGCCGATGACGCCGAAGCCTGCAAAGCCCATGAACCCGGCGGCATTGCTCTGAGGCTCCGCCTGTCGCCAAGGGGGCGCGACCATACAGATTGCCATGAGGAGCACTGCAACGGCGCAAAGGGATCGTTCGTTGTTGTTCCACCGTGGTTCAACGGTTTCCATGACGGCCTCCGTCAGGGTTTTGGCCGAATAGTTTCCTGATCTGAGAGGGAGAGTCGGAGTGCGAAGCCGCAAGCGGTTAACCTTCGCTTGCCGTCATCGCAGCCTTGCTCGGCATCACCGCCGGATCATCCGGTGAGACATGATGCTCACGCGGGATCAAACTTTCACGATCTGCCGGCCACTTGTTTTCAAGCATCAGGTCGATGGCTTCTTCGAGTTCATCGACGAGGAACGGTTTGCCTTGCACTTTGTTGAGGCCGCGGGCGTCGATGAGGAACTTGCCTCTTATTAGTAAGCGCAACTGGCCCATGTTCAGTTCGGGGATCAATACTTTCCTGAAGCGTGACAATACTTCGCCCAGGTTGCGCGGCATCGGGTTGAGGTATCGCAGGTGAGCGGAGGAGACGCGCAGGCCTTTGGCGCGGGCGCGATCGACGGCGGAGAGGATGGAGCCGTAGGTGCCGCCCCAGCCCAGCAGGAGCAGGTCGCCCGTTTCATCGCCATGCGTATGCAGCGGGGGGATAACGCCGGCGATTTTGGCGACCTTGGCGTGTCGCAGGTCGGTCATTCGCTGGTGATTGCCGGGGTCGTAGTTGACGCCGCCGGTGATGTCGGCTTTTTCGAGACCGCCCAGGCGATGCATGAGGTCGGGCGTGCCCGGAACGGCCCAGGGGCGAACGAAGTCGTCATCTCGAGCATAGGGTTGATAGCTCGCGGGATCGGCGGCGTGATGTATATCTATCTTTGTATAGTCCGAAGCATTGGGAATACGCCAAGGCTCGGCGCCGTTGGCCAGATAGCCATCGGTTAACAATATCACCGGAACCATATGTTGCATGGCAATCCGGCAGGCTTCGATGGCGGCTTCGAAACAGTCGGATGGGGACTGCGGCGCGAGGATGACCAGCGGGCTGTCGCCGTTGCGGCCGAACATGACCTGGAGCAGATCGGACTGCTCGGTCTTGGTGGGCAGGCCGGTGGAGGGGCCGCCGCGCTGGACGTTGACGATGACCAGCGGAAGTTCGGTGACGATGGCGAGATTGATCGCTTCACTCTTGAGGCAGATACCCGGCCCGCTGGTGCCTGTGACGGCGAGCTGGCCGGCGAAGGCGGCGCCGATGGCGACGCAGACGGCGGCGATTTCATCCTCGGCCTGAACGGTCTTGACGCCGAAGTGTCTCATGCCCGCGAGGTATTCGAGGATGGAACTGGCGGGCGTGATGGGGTAGGAACCATAGACCAGCGTTTTGTCGGCCAGTTTGCTGGCGGCGACGAGGCCCATGGCCAGCGCTTCGTTGCCGGTGATCTTGGTGTAGGTGCCTGGGGCGACGTGGGCGGGATCGATCTTGTAGTGTTCGGAGAAAATCTCGGCGGTTTCGCCGAAGAAGTAGCCTGCCTTGAGGGCGCGGATGTTGGCCTCGGCGACGAGGGGCAGTTTTTTCTTCTGGCCGAAGTAGGTGTTGAGATAGTTGATGGTCACATCGAGCGAGCGATCATAGAGCCAGAAGATCAGTCCCAGCGAGTACATGTTTTTGCAGCGGCCGATTTCCTTGGCGCCCAGGCCCGTGTCCTTGAGCGAGGCTTCGTTGGCCCGCGTGATGGGGACGCGCTGGATGCGATACTTGCGCAGGTATTTTTCGTCGTCAATGGGGGAGTAATTTTCGGGGTAGCCTGCCTTGCGAAGGTTGATCTTGTCGAACTCATCTTCGTTGACGATGACGATGCCGCCGGGTTTGACATCGCCGATGTGTGCTTTGAAGGCGGCGGGGTTCATGGCGACGAGGGCGTCGACTTCATCGCCGGGGGTGTGGATGTCCTGCGAGGAGAAGTGAACCTGGAAGCCGGAGACGCCGGGGACGGTGCCCTGGGGTGCGCGGATCTCGGCGGGGAAGTCGGGGAAGGTGGCGACATCGTTGCCGAAGATGGCGGAGGTGTCGGTGAACTGGGTGCCGACGAGCTGCATGCCGTCGCCGGAGTCGCCTGCGAAGAAAACGACGGCTGATTGCAGCGGGCGGATCGGCTTCTCGGTTTTTTCCGAGGAGATGGCAGATGTCATGGGTGGACTCCAATGGAACATCGCGGCGGGGAAAAAGATGTCAGGGCATTCTAACCGCAAGGGCGGTGGTTCCAAGCGAATTGCGATCAACTGCGGGGTGTGCCCATCTTTTGTGGCGGCGCAAAGCCTCCAGCCCCAGCCACCCGCGGCAACCGCGCGACCGATGCTGTTCATCCATCGCGCGATCGACACTTCTTCAGGCTGTTCGCGTCCGCGACTCGTTGAGTCGCGGCTGATGCCCTTCACCCCTTCGCCAGATCGAGCAGGATGTTGATGCCTCGTTCCAGCGTCTTTTCATCGCAGGCGTAGCTGATGCGGAAATGGGTGTCGCGGTCGGAGAAGACGTTGCCGGGGATGATGAGCAGGTTTTTGGTGATGGCCTGTTCGACGAACTGCCGCCCGGTGAGATTCAGATGCGGCGGCACCCGGGGGAAGGCATAGAACGCGCCGCCCGGGGTGGTGATTTCGTAGGCGGGCCGGAGCGCGGCCAGCAGCGTGTCGCGTTTCTGCCGATAGGCGGCGACGTGGCGGCTCATGTCCGTTTCCAGGGCGATGACGCCGGCCGCCTGCACCATGGAGGGGGCGCAGACGAAGGTGTATTGCTGGAGCTTGGTCATCTGCTCGATGATCGCCGCCGGTCCCGCGGCATAACCGAGCCGCCAGCCGGTCATGCCGTAGGTCTTGGAGAACCCGCGCAGGATGAGAATGCGGTCGCTGAACGTGGCCGGCGACGGGCACTTCTTCGAGCCGCCGGGCCGGTCCACCTTCTCGTAACAGAACTCATCGTAGATTTCATCCGAGAGCAGCAGCAGGTCGTGCCTGTCGGCCAGCTCGACCACCTCGCGGCAGGTCCCCTGCGTGGCCACCACACCGGTCGGGTTGGCGGGCGTGTTGAAGAGGATCATCCTCGTGCGCGGCGTGATGCACGTTTCCATCCTCGCGGCGGTGAACTGAAAATCGGGATAGGTATCGACCGGCACCGGCGTGGCGCCGACCAGCCTCACCAGGTGCTTGTACATGACGAAGCCCGGATCGGGGATGAGCACCTCATCACCGGGGCCGACGCAGGTCATCAGCGCGAGGACGAGGCCGCCGGAGACGCCGGAGGTGATGAGGGTGGAGAAGGGAAGTTCCGAGTTCCGAGTTCCGGGTTCCGAGTTGGGGACTTCGAGTTCCGGGTTCCGAGTTCCGGGTTCCGAGTTGGGGACTTCGAGTTCCGGGTTCCGGGTTCCGGGTTCCGAGTTGGAAGAAGAGCGATTTGAGATTTGAGATTTGGGATTTGAGATTGGGGATTTGGGATTTGAGATTGACGAAGCGGGTTGCCAGTAGGGGAATTCGGTGGTGATGAGATTGGTGATGCGGTCGTTGAGTTCGCGGGTGCCTTGCGTGACGGTGTAACGATTCATGCCTTTTTCGATGGCGGCGATGGCGGCCTGCTTGACGGCGGGCGGGACATCGAAATCGGGCTGGCCGATGGAGAAGTTGACCGGGTCCTTGAGTTTGGCGGCCAGATCAAAAACGCGGCGGATGCCGGAGGCATCGACGGCGCGGGCACGGTCGGAGATGAAGCGGTCGGGGTCGAACATGGAAATCAAGGTTCATCCGGTTGGAGCGTTTTCGGCTCATGTACCCGCCGTGGCGCCAAGCCCGGTGGCGAGGGCCGCCGAGCCGTCGGGGTATTCTGTGCGCGGCGCCGATACCCCGACGGCTCGCCAAGCCTCGCCATCGGGCTTGGCGCCACATTCGGTGCATGAGCCGCGTTTTCAAATCGATCGTGGCGAGATGTTCGTCCGAACCGCGCGGCTCAGACCAGCACCGCCAGCATCGCCAGGCCGCCGATGAGGATCAGGAGCGTCGCCGCGGTGACCGCGCCTGCAAAACCTTTGCTCTCGCTTTCACGATCGCGCGGCCCGCTGAAGCTGCGCCAGGCCTGGAGCGGGATCATGCCGATGCCGGCGAGGATCAGTTGCGAAGCGCTGAAGACGAGAATCCAGAACACCGCCTTGTCCATGAAGCCATAGGAATGGAGACCGGCCCCCAACTGATTGGTGCCGAACCAGGACCAGGTGGTGACGATGTTGCCCAGGATGGCGAGCACGGCGATGCCTCGTATCTGCACCATGCCGGCCCAGCGTGCGTGGAGGATCAGGGCGTTCCAGATGACGATCATCAGGGCGCCGTTTTCCTTGGGGTCCCAGCCCCAGAAGCGGCCCCAGGATTGGTCGGCCCAGATGCCGCCCAGCACGGTGCCGACGAAGCTGAGGAAGAGCGAGAAGCAGATCATGCCGTAGATCGACTGCCCCAGCGACTTGCGGGCGGCGGCATCGAAGGCCTTGGTGAAGATGCCGCCGATGACGAAAGCGATGGCCAGGGCGCCGGCGAGGTAGGTGGTGGCGTAGCCGAGGGTGATGGTGGTGACGTGGGTGGCCAGCCAGAGGTTGGTATCGAGCACGGCCTGCTGCATTTCGAGGGTGTCGCCCTCACCGCGCAGATGGAGGGCGATGATGCCGGTGATGAACCCGATGGTGGCGGCGCAGGCGGAGCCGATGCCCATTTTCTGGACGCGTTCGACCAGCAGCGCGATGGCGATGCCGCAGAGGCCGATGAAGACGGCCGAGGCGTAGAGATTGGTGACGAAGACCAGCGGGCGCTGCATGAGGTACATGCGCGAGAACATGCCGAAGGTGTGAACCGCCAGCAGGAGGATGAGCATGTAAAGGGCGGCCCGCCGCAGGGCGATGGACCATGCGGGAAACGTGAACAGCGACCAGGAGACCACCACGACCACGAAGACCAGCAGGTACATGTTGGTGACATGGCTGAACAGGTCGAAACGGTTGAAGAAGGTTTCGAACCGGGTGCGGGACGTGTCGCTTGCGAAGCCGAGGTTCAGGCGTTCATTGTGCTGCTTCACGGCATTGTTGAATAGCTGCACATCACCGTTGCTGTAGGCGGTCAGCAGCGAGAGGACATTCTGCGCATCCTCATTGGGGACGCCCGAACGGCGCGACTCGGCGGCGATCTCCTCGAAGTTGCGCCAGTCGCCGATGAGCGTCGAAGGTGGAATCCAGTGCGGCCGCTGGAACTGCGACATCGCCATGAAACGGGTGAGATTGGAAGCCAGATCGACCAGCCCGGCCTGATAGGGATCGCGCTCCTTCGAGGGCGTCCTGCGGGCCAGGTTCGCCTCCTGATCCAGCTCGCGCATGCGGGGGAGAAACTCATCGACCGCATAGCGGAAGTCGCCCGGGCGGCGCTCCAGGGCGAGCAGTTCCAGAATGCGTTCGTGCTCGATGCGGAAGATACGATGCGAATTGGCGCGGCGCTGGTCGGCGAAGACATCCATCAGCCACACGATCGCCGATTCCTGCGCCGCCGACTTGCCCCGAATCTGCGCGGGGAACGCCGCCGTGAGCAGCCTGCGATTCAGCTCGATGACCTGCGGACGGGTCAGCGGACGAACCGGCTGCGCCTTGGCATGAGGGTCGCGGCGATCCCATTCGAGCAGCTTCGTGACCGAGGACTTGAGATTCTCGGGAAGCTCGACATCCTTCCAGTCTTCAGGCGAATAGAAGCGGACCACCACATCGTGACTGTGATCGTGTTCCGCATGATGCTCGGTTGCCGTGGGCCGGGATTCATCATCGATGACCCGGTTGAGCAGGCGAAGCATGTTCATCTGCATCTGCGAGGTCACTTCACTTGCCGCGGCGATCGCCTCAAGCTGCCCGCGCTCCTGAACCGAGATGAGCGACCAGATGCGGCCGGCCACCGAAGCCGGCTTGCTCCTGCTCGTTTCGACGATGCTCGCGGCGAGGCTGCCGGCATCCTTGAGCTGCCCCGGGCGAAGCCAGTCGGAGCGGAAGGTGGTCTTCTTGCTGTAGATCAGCAGTTCGTTGCGGGCCAGGGTGTCCAGCGGCTGCACGCGCCCTTCGTGGACCACCGCAATCTGCGCCGCCGCCGACAAATCCATCGGTCCCGGAATCGAGCGCGGCACGATCTTGCTCGCCAGATAAATCGCCAGCAACGCCACCATCAACAGCGGCAACATGCGCGAAAACGCATTGCCCGCGACCGATGCCGGCAACGACGGCGGCCCGGCGACCGGCGACGATTTCCTGTTCTGCTTGCTCATTGGACCACCTTCTTGAAGAAGCTTTGCAGGTGCCCGGTGAAGTGCATCAGCATCCCCAGCGACACCACGATGCACGCGATGTAAGGCATCAGGTAGCCGGGGTTGCGCACCACCTGAAGCACGGTACCCGAATCGCTGGGCAGGAACGCCGCCTGGAAGAATGTCTCGCCTCGATAACGGAACGGTTCGTTCATGCGGATCAGCGCCTCGCGGCCGTCGGGATGATCCTCATCGATGAGCACCACTTCGCTGGAGAAGTTGCGGGCCTTGTCGGTGCCGATGAATCGATCGTGGCGGAACTCGACCAGATGCACGGTGTAAGGCTTGTATTCGCGGGCGAACCGCATGCCCATCCGGTAAACCTTGCCGCCGGCGGGCACGGCATCCATGTGTTCCTGGCCGATCGTCGCCGTGAAAAAGCTGCTCACCAGGTAGGTGCCGATTTCCTCGCCCGTCCCCTTGTCAAGAAGCGTGACGTATCCGCTGCTCACATCGGCCACCCCCGCGCCATCGGCGCCGGTGCCCACCTTCACCGCTTCGGCGACGAACTGCTTGACCACCCGCCCATCGTTGGCCCTGCTCAATCGCTCCTCGCCGGCGTTGGCGGGATCCTTTCGCCGGGCCGCCTCCTCCGGGGTCACCGCTTCCAAGCGCGAGTTCTTGTGGAACGAAACGACCTTGACATGAAACGGCAGCCGCTGATCCTTGATCGGTTCGCCCGTCGCCGCGCCGCGCTCGATCATCCACTGCGGAATGGCCACGACGCGATCGTTGCCCCCGGCCTGCGATTCGATGAAGGCCAGTTCCGATTCTTCAAGGTTGTATGTGAAATTGCTCACGCCCTGCTGCCGTATTTCCATGCGGCCCTCGTAGGCGCCCAGGCCGGTCACCAGCTCGTTGATCAGCAGCATGACGATGCCCGCGTGCAGCAGCATGATGCCGGTGCGCTTGCCGTAGAGAATCAGGCTGGGATAAAACATCACCCCCAGGGCGACGATGGAGAGCGCGATGGCCGGGCCGAACTGAATCGGCGTCGAGAGCGGCCAGATGATCTTGGTTGACGCGGCAATGGCGAAGATCATCAGCGCCAGACCCGCCACCGTTCCGATGATGCCGTACATCAGCCGCTGACCTTCCGCGACGAGCTTGAAGCGGATGGCGTGGGCCGCGACGAGGTTGATCACCATCGCCCCGCCCAGCACGTAGCCGCCGGGGAACGGCACCTTCACCACCTCACCCGTTTCGCCGATCAGCCCCAGTTTCATGGCCCATTCGTCGGGCATGAAAATCTGCAACTCGACCCAGGCGACCCAGGTGCGAAAGTACGTTTCCATCACCGTCCAGATGCCGTAATCCACCTGCGCCAAAGTGCCCGCCAGCACCAGGAACAGGCTCAGCGCGAACAGCACGATCGTGATGCGCAGCGACGCCAGCGGCTTGAGCGCCGCCCTGACCATGGCGCCGATCTCCGACGGAGCGCCCCCCAGCGACCGCTCGCCATCGATCGCATCTTTCACACGCTTGACTTGACTGGATGCACTGCTGGTCATGCTTGGATTCTCGGGGGAGGGAAGCTATCAGCCATCAGCTATCAGCCTTTTTCAGCAACGGAAACAACAGTGATTCCTGAACAACCTCACGTCCAAGCCGCTTGCGGCGTAGCAACCCCCGGCCCCTGGTTCATGGCACATCGGGGGTTATTCAAAAGTCCCAACGCTCTGCCTTTCTTCTGGCTGAAAGCTGAAAGCTGATGGCTGAAAGCTCATAGCTGACAGCTTCATTCAAACCGTATCGATTTCAAAAACTTGTCGAACGTCTCTGTCCGGGCGCCCACCAGGTCGGCAGGGCCGTGGAACTTCACAAACCAGATTGCACCGG
The DNA here is from genome assembly GCA_964649195.1 of uncultured Phycisphaeraceae bacterium. GTDB lineage: Bacteria > Planctomycetota > Phycisphaerae > Phycisphaerales > Phycisphaeraceae > JTS-RE9. Next base: position 1,217 of record CAZYPK010000089.1, on the reverse strand, counting down.
AAGGGTTGGCGGTTAGGGCCCCCATGATTCGCTGGCGATTTTCACCGGCCGATTCGGGACCGATGATGTCGATCACAATCGCCCTGCGACCTGCGATTTCCGCCTGCTTCAGTTCCTGGCCGTCTTCAAACGCCTGCTGAATCGAAGTTTCATCCCACGGCGGCAGGCCGATCTGGCTTCGCCATCGGTTCAGGTTATCCTCGATGTCGCCGCCGGCGGAGCTGAGCGTCAGCGTCGCCGATTTTTCACCCTCCGCCACCACGTACTTGGCGATCAGAAACTGGCCGGGATTCGGATCGGTGGTGAAGCCCTCCGGCGCCTCCGCCGCGATGCGCTCAGGCTTGCCCGGCGGCCGCGGCGGCTGCGCAGGTGTGCGCGAAGGACCCGCCATCGATGGGTCCGCCCCGCCGCCGGGACCGGTGACATCCACCAGCGTGGCCGGCTGATTATCCACGATGATCGAACGGGTCAGCTCGGCCAGCGAACCCCGCGTGACATTCTCCACCCCCACCTGTCCCGCCCAGCGCTCCACATTGGCCAGCACATCACCCGATTCAGGACCGAAACGAAAAACGGTCAGCTCGATGTCGTGGGCCGCTTCACCCACGATGATCGTGGCGAACCGCATGCCGCTGCCCGCCCGTTCGCTCCAGCCTTCGGGCAGCTTCCAAACAGCCCGGGAAGTGGCGGCCCCCTTCTCATCGATGCCGGTGAACTTGACCCCTTCGATGAGCTTGACGAACGCATCAAACTGCGGGTTGACCAATGCGCTGGGCCCCATCAGTTTGAAGTGCCAGACTTCCTGCCCGCGCGGAATGATGGCCGCCAGCAGGCGACTGCCGGTGGTGGAGGTGTTGGCATTGGTGGTTGGCGACTTCTTCGCAGCATCGGGCGCCTTGGCGACCTTGGGCACTTCGTAGGTGCGAATGTCATCGCCCCCGCCGCAGCCGGCCATCCAGACCAGGGCGACCATCATCGCCGGCATCATCGCACCGTGGCTGTGCCGATCCTTTTTCCGCATTGTCATTCCACTGTTCATGTGAAACTCTCAGGGTGTTGCAATCATAGGCCAAACCCACCGCACAACGTACCGCCACCCACTGCGACAAAGCGTCGCAAGGCGAATCGGCCATCATACCGCAATGCGCCCCGCCCTCTCCCTTGGCAGGATTTTGCGTGAACTCTGAAAATCCCTCAAATCTCGAGGCTCAAAGCCA
>CAZYPK010000088.1:0-20139 GCA_964649195.1 uncultured Phycisphaeraceae bacterium | reverse complement strand
GAAGGAGCCGGGGGAGCCGAAGGAGCCGAAGGAGCCGGGGGAGCCGAAGGAGCCGAAGGAGCCGGGGGAGCCGAAGGAGCCGAAGGAGCCGGGGGAGCCGAAGGAGCCGGGGGAGCCGAAGGCAATGACCCCGCTGAGACATTGTAGAACCGGCGACGCGGGTAACAAACCTGAGTTTCGGATAAGCCCCGCCGAACGCAGGGCAATCGCATGTATCTCTGTATCTCAGGGCTTGACTCTTCGCCCTCTCCCCTGGGGAGAGGACAGTCTCCATCGCCCGGCGCAGCCCGGCGATGGAGACAGGTGAGGGCAGGATTCTCCACGCAACAGCCATCGTCGAACCACCCTCACCCGGCTCGCAGAGCCTCGCCGACCTCTCCCAGGGGGAGAGGTGCAGACCATCGCCACATACGATGGCCCTGCCGTCGAACGCCATTCCGCAAATGACGGTTGCAAATCCGTTTTCGCGTGGATATAATCCCCTTGTCACCGGCGGATGTCGCTGGTGTTTACATTTCATGATGCCCAGGCTTCTCTCCAATTTCAATTCGAAGAGTGCCAGAGTGTTATGGCCCTTTTTTGGAGCGTTGCTATGAAGCTTTACGTTGGAAACCTTTCCTTTAAGACGACCGAAGACTCGCTTCGCGATCTGTTTTCACAGCATGGCACTGTCGATGAAGTCGCAGTGGTCAATGATCGTGAAACCGGCCGCCCCCGCGGCTTCGCGTTCGTCACCATGTCCAGCAGCGATGAAGGCAATGCCGCCATCGAAGCGATCAATGGCCAGGAATTCGAAGGCCGTTCACTGAACGTGAACGAAGCCCGTCCCAAGACCGAAGGCGGCGGCGGCGGCCGTGGCTTCGGTGGCGGTGGTGGTGGAGGCGGCGGTCGTGGCCGTGGCGGCTACGGCGGTGGTGGTGGTGGCGGCGGCGGTGGTGGTGGCGGTCGCTGGTAATTCCAGCGGCGAATCACACTTGCCCGTTTGAAAATCAAATGAAAAGCCGCCGGCGAACGCCGGCGGCTTTTTTTTGAGTTCAGGATAAGGGTGAGCCGCGACGTAACACGTCGCGGAGATGCACGATGAGATGGCGTGTCCGTCACGCAGCGGATCACGGGACGCGAAAACGACCGGGCGCCGATCGAGGCTGTATGCAACAGGCGCGTTGGGCGCCTCTTCAGGCTGTTTACGTCCGCGACGTGTTACGTCGCGGCTCTTGACAGGATTTCACAGTCCCGGCGGCGCGAAGGCGTTGGGGATGAAGACGGTGGACCACTTGAAACTCCAGAGTTTTTTCAGCGGTGTCAGGCGGGTGGCGCCGTCGAGCGTGGTGACGTTGATGGCCATGCCGTGGCGATCGACGGTCCAGCGGGCCATCTGCGGGGGGACGGGACCGCCGCTCTGGTAGGAGCGGTAAGGCTCGATGAAGTTGTCGGCAGGCATGTCATAGCTTCCGGGCCAGCCATCGACCCATACGCTGTCGCCCAGGACGGGGAGGTTGTTGTGGGGGACATCGGGGGATTTGATGCGGATCCATCCGGTGGTGTAGCCGCGATAGAGGAACCCGTTGAGGGCGAAGGAGCCGTAGTGGTGGTCGCCGCCGCTGGCGATCCAGGTGGAGCCTGTGGAGGTGTGTCCGCTCCAGGCGAGGGTGGCGGTGCCGACGCCTTCGTTGGATTTGACGGCGGCCTGGGGGCAGATGCGGAATTCATCCATGTTGCCGGAGTATTTTTCCAGCAGCGCCATCCAGAAGTTGTCGAAGGTGTGCTGTCCGTGGTTGCCGATGTAGATGAAGGATCGGTGGTGGTTGTCGGTCAGATATTGCTGATAGGCGAAGGTGAGCTGCCGCTGCGAAGCGGCACAGGCCGCGATGCGCGTGGCCATGCGGGCCTTGCCCAGCGAAGGGAGCAGGAGCGCGATGAGCAGGACGATGGTGGCGACGACCAGCAGCAGTTCGATGAGGGTGAAGCCGGGGGAGCCGGGGGAGTTGTGATGATGTTTACTCATACCTGAACTCCGGACGCGCAGCGAGGACGCTGCGGCTATTAATTAAACACTGCGGACGCGCAGTGAGGATGCTGCGGTTTAAGCGATTCTCAACAGGGCATCCTGAATAACCTCACGTCCAAGCCGCTTGCGGCTTCGCGATCCCCCTGGTGGACGGTACATCAGGGGTTATTCGGAAGTCCTCAAAAAGGGAAGGCGATCGCTCCCGATCGCCTTCCGCTCCGGTGGGGTTGTCGGACGCGCAGCGAGGACGCTGCGGCTGCTAATCACTACGGACGCGCAGCGCGGATGCTGCGGCTGCTAACACTGCGAACGCGCAGCGCGGATGCTGCGGTTATGCCATGCGGCGGCGGCGGAGCATGGCCAGGCCCGCCAGGCCCAGCAGGCTCAGCGTCGCCGGTTCGGGGATGGCCGAGCTTGGCGCCAGGGCGAGGAACTTGATCTCGCCCAGCGCCACGCGGTCACCGGGTTCGCCGGGGAGACCCAGGCCGCGTCCGCCGATGTTGTTGAGCATGGTCAGGCGGATGAAGTCGGCTTCAAAAACACCGCCGAAGGTGAGGACGGCCGAACTCGTGTTCAGGAACGAACTGGTCTGCACCAGTCTGCTCGCGTAGTAGGTTGCTCCGCCATCGGTGGAGAACTCGACGAGGAAGTCGGAGGCTTCGTTGGCGTTGCCGTGGCCCCAGACGACCAGGTCGGTCAGGTCGAAGCTGCCGCCCAGGTCGAGCGTGAACTGCGGGGCGATCTGGCCCGTGGCGAAGTAGTTGCTGGGGAACGTGCCGGTTTGGGTGGCCCATTGCGGCTCCGGCGCGGCGTAGCTGTAGGCGACGCTGGTGAAGTCCGCGATGGTTGGGACGGTGGCGAAGCCGCTGTTGTTGATCAGGTTCTGCGGCACGTAGTTGAACTGGGGCCACGAAGTCCCCTGCGTCTGGGTGATGCCGGTGGGCGTGACCAGTTGCAGGTCCTGGCTCAGGCCCAGGGTGTAGGTGGAGACGCCGCTGTCGAGGATGTAAGACTGGCGGCCGGGGTTAACGATGATGGGCAAAAGATTATCCACGCCCCGGTCGGTGACCAGCCCGAAGGCGATGACCTGCCCCGGGGTGGCGGCGGCGATGTCCGTCAGCACCTGCGAGTGGCTGAACGAGCCGGTGTGGGTGCCTGCGGCGGTCGTGGCGTAGATGACGTTGTGAGCCGATTCAAGCGCAGCCGCGTTCCAGAGAGTGCTGGCGGTGCGGTCACCGGCGGCGACACCGAAGTATTTGAAATCCAGCCCTTCCAGCCGGGCGTAGCCTTCGTTGAAGACCGTCTTCAGGTCGAAGCTCAGTTCCACGCGCTTGCCGGTGCCCAGGGCCGCCTGAGCCTCGGCGATGAAGCCGGCGGTCAGGGTGAACTCGACAAACGTGCGCGAGGCACGGTGATTGACGGGATCCACATTAAGATTGTCGCTCCGTTGGCTGGCGACATCGGTTTCGCCGGGCTGGGCGAAGCCGAGGCCGGCGAAATTGAAGTTGTTGTTCTGCTTGCCGGAAAGGGCCAGATCGACCTCGGTCGCGGTGAGCACCACCGCCTGCGCGGCATTAGAGAGATGCAAGGTCAGAACCCCCGCCAGCAAAACCATTACATAATAGGGGCTGCGGGCTGCGGGCTGCGGGCTGCGGGCTGCGGGCTGATGATAGCATAACTTCTTCCTTCCACATTTAGAGGTTGACATTGGCAATGAACATCATCATTGCACCTTTCACAAGCCATAAGCTAACATGAATGTCAGTATAGGCAAGAGGCAATAAGAAAAATAAGTGTTTTTTTAGAGCATGTGAACCTGAATCCGGGACAATCGCCAGCCGCGACTCAACGAGTCGCGGAGATGAACAGCCTGAAGGAGCGTCGCGCACGCCCTGCATTGCAGGCTTCGAACACGTTCGCGCGACACCGGCGCTTTCCCCCGTCATCCTTCGCAAAACGCACCACCCTTCTTCCCGTTCATCTCCGCGACTCGTTGAGTCGCGGCTGGATGCCGGCGCTTTCCCCCGTCATCCTTCGCAAACGCACCACCCTTCTTCCCGTTCATCTCCGCGACTCGTTGAGTCGCGGCTCCTGAAATTGCGGCAGGTGTCGATTCATTACACTACCGGCATCATGCACAACATCGATCTCATTCTCACACTGACCGGGGGTCTGACATTCGCCCTGATTCTCGGCTACATCACGCAGCGCATCGGGCTTTCGCCCATCGTCGGGTATCTGCTGGCGGGCATCGTGGTCAGCCCGCACACGCCCGGCGACTTCGGCGCGAAGCAGGAAATGGCCGATCAACTTGCGGAAATCGGCGTGATCCTCCTGATGTTCGGCGTCGGGTTGCAGTTTCACATCAAGGAACTGCTGGCGGTCAAGAGCATCGCCATCCCCGGCGCCGTCGGGCAAAGCCTGGCCGCCACCGTGCTGGGCATGCTCATCTGCTGGATGACCGGGTGGACGTGGACCGCGGGACTCGTCTATGGCCTGGCGATTTCCGTCGCCTCCACCGTCGTGCTCACCCGCGTGCTGGCCGACAACAACGATCTTCACACCCAGCGCGGCCACATCGCCGTCGGCTGGCTCGTCGTGGAGGACATCTTCACCGTCATCGTCCTCGTGCTGCTGCCGGCCTTGTTCACCGCCCCCGCCCCCGGAAGCGCGCCCGTCCCCGCGCCCGGAAGCGGCCCCGTCGAAGCCGCCATCGTCACCACCACAACCTCCACCTCCGCCACTTCCTCCCTCTCCGGCGATGTGCTCACCCTCGCCGCCGCCGTTCCCGAAAGTGGGCAGGGCCCTCTCTGGCTGACGCTGCTGATCGTCGGCGTGAAGATGGCGGTGCTGGTCTTTTTCATCTTCATCATCGGGGGCAAGACCATCCCGTGGATCCTGGCGAAAGTGACCGCCACGCGCTCGCGCGAGCTGTTCACGCTGACGGTGCTGGTGCTGGCCCTGGGCATCGCGGTCGGTTCCTACGTGCTCTTTGGCGCCTCGATGGCGCTGGGCGCGTTCCTGGCCGGCATGGTGGTCGGGCGCTCGGACTTCTCCCTCCGCGCCGCATCGGAGGCGATGCCCATGCGCGACGCCTTCGCCGTGCTCTTTTTCGTTTCCGTCGGCATGCTCTTCGATCCGCAGCACCTGTTCGACGAGCCGCTGTTCGTCATCGGCACGCTGCTGGTGGTCATGATCGGCAAGCCGCTGGCGTCGCTGGTCATCGTGCTGGTGATGGGGTATCCGGTGAAGACCGGTCTGGCCGTCGCGGTGGTCCTCGGACAGATCGGCGAGTTCTCCTTCATCCTCGCCACCCTGGGCATTCATCTGAAGGTGCTGCCCGAAGCGGCGACCAATTCGCTGGTGGCCACGGCGATCATCTCGATCACCTTCAACCCGCTGCTCTATCGCACGGTGGGGCCGATCGAAGCCTGGCTCAAGCGGAAGCCGGCGCTGTGGCGGCTGCTCAACCGGCGCAACAAGAGCCAGGGCGAGGACGCCGGGCACGAGGAACTCCACATCGATCCGCATGATGATCCGGCACATCGCGCGGTGGTCGTGGGCTACGGCCCGGTGGGGCAGACGGTGGTCAGGCTGCTGCGCGAAAACGAGATCACGCCGACGGTCATCGAGCTGAATCTCGAGACGGTCCGCAAGCTGCGCCAGCAGGACATCCCCGCCGTCTATGGCGACGCCGGCCAGCGCGACACCCTCGCCGCCGCCGGCCTCGAACATGCCGCCACCCTGATTTTCACCGCCCCCGGCATGAGCAACAGCAGCGAAGTCATCCGCATCGCCCACGAGCTGAATCCCGATGTCCACATTCTTGCCCGCACCGTTTTCCTGCGCGAGCTGCACGAACTGAAGGAGTCGGGCATCACCGCCGTCTTCTCCGGCGAAGGCGAAGTGGCCATCGCCATGATGGAGACCATCCTGCGCGACCTGGGCGCCACGCCCGACCAGATCGACCGCGAACGCGACCGGTTGCACGAGGAACTGCTCAGCCCCCCGCAACCGTCAGCGTAGAAAAAAAGAAAAAGAAAAAAGAAAAACCCACGCACAGGAGTGCGTGGGCTTTAGGCTGATAGCTGAAAGCTGACCGCTTCTTAAGCCAGCGCCGCCTGCGCCGCGGCCAGGCGTGCGATGGGGACGCGGAACGGGGAGCAGCTTACGTAATTCAGGCCGATCCTGTGGCAGAACTTGACGGATGACGGGTCGCCGCCGTGCTCGCCGCAGATGCCGATCTTCAGGCCGTCGCGGGCGCCACGGCCTTTCTCGACGCCGATCTTCATCAGCAGGCCCACGCCGGTCTCGTCGATCGAGGCGAACGGGTTGGTCTTGATGATTTCCAGTTCCGAATAAGAGGGCAGGAAGCTGCCCGAGTCGTCGCGGCTCATGCCCAGGCAGGTCTGCGTCAGGTCGTTGGTGCCGAAGCTGAAGAACTCGGCGGTCTGGGCGATCTCATCGGCGGTCAGCGCGCCGCGCGGCACCTCGATCATCGTGCCCACGGTGTAGGCGAACTTTTTGCCGGTGGCGGCGAACACCTCCTTGGCCGCGCGGTGAACGATCTCCACCTGAAGATCAAGCTCGCGCTTGAAGCCCACCAGCGGGATCATCACCTCGGGCTGCACCTTGATCTTCCTCTTCACGCAGGCGGCGGCGGCCTGGAAAATCGCCTTGGCCTGCATCTCGGTGATCTCCGGGAACTTGATCCCCAGCCGGCAGCCGCGGAAGCCGAGCATCGGGTTGAACTCGTGAAGCTCGTGAACACGGGCCGCGATGCGCTCCGCCGTCACGCCAAGCTGCCGCGCCACTTCCTCCTGCCCCTTCTTGTTGTCCGCGTGCGGGAGGAACTCGTGCAGCGGCGGATCGAGCAGGCGGATGCAGGCGGGCCGGCCTTCGAGGGCCTCGAAGATGCCCTCGAAGTCGCTCTGCTGGTGCGGCAGCAATTTGGCGATCGCCTTGCGACGGCCGGCTTCGGTCTCCGCCAGAATCATCTCGCGCACCGCCGTGATGCGGTCGCCCTCGAAGAACATGTGCTCGGTGCGCACCAGGCCGACGCCCTCGGCGCCGAACGCGATGGCATTCCTCACCTGGTCCGGCTGATCGGCATTCGTGCGGATGCCCAGCTTGCGGTACTTGTCCGCCAGCTTCATCACGAAGTCGTAATACTGAAACACCTTGCTCTCTTTGGGCTTCATCGTCTTGGCGACCAGCACCTGCTTCAGCTCGCTGTCCGCGGTGGCGATGGCGCCCTTGAACACCTCGCCGGTCGAGCCGTTGATCGACATGAAGTCGCCTTCGCGGATGGTGACGCCCTTGGCGGTCAAGGTGAGCGTGTGGTAGTCGATATGCACATCGCCTGCGCCGGCGACGCAGACCTTGCCCATCTGCCGGGCCACAAGGGCGGCATGGGAAGAGACGCCGCCGCGCGCGGTGAGGATGCCTTCGGAGGCGATCATGCCGCGCAGGTCTTCCGGGCTGGTTTCGACGCGGGCGAGAATGACCTTCTCACCCTTGGCCGTGAGTTCCTCGGCCTTTGCCGCTGAGAAGACAACCTTGCCCGACGCGGCGCCGGGGCCTGCGGGCAGACCGGTGGCCAGCAGCGAGCCATTCTTGAGCGCGGTGGCGTAAGCGGTGCGATCGAAGATCGGCTGAAGCAGTTGATTCAATGCTTCGGGATCGCCGGACTTGATCGCATGTTCCGGCTTCATCTTGCCTTCCTTCACCATGTCATGGGCGATCTTCACATAGGCCAGCGCGGTGCGCTTGCCGTTGCGCGTCTGGAGCATGTAGAGCTTCTTCTTCTCCACGGTGAATTCGAAGTCCTGCACATCGCCGAAGTTCTTTTCCAGCTTGTGGCGAACCGCTTCCAGTTCCTTGTAGGTCTTTGAAATGATCGGGTCCTTGGCCATCTCGGCGACGGCCAGCGGCGTGCGCACGCCGGCGACGACATCCTCGCCCTGGGCGTTGATCAGGTACTCGCCGTAGAACACGTTCTCGCCCGTGGCGGGATCGCGCGTGAAGGCGACGCCGGTGGCGCAGTCATCACCCATGTTGCCGAACACCATCGACTGCACATTGACCGCTGTGCCCCACTCGTCGGGGATGCGGTACTTCTGGCGATAGATGATGGCCCGCTCGTTCATCCATGAACCGAACACCGCCCCGATGGCGCCGTTGAGCTGATCGATCGGCTTGACCGGGAACGCCTTGCCGGTGCGGTCCTTGATGAGCTTCTTGAAGCGGGCGACGAGTTCGCGCAGGTCGGCTTCGTTGAAATCGGTGTCGAGCTTGACGCCGCGCTCCTGCTTGAGGTGATCCATGACTTCATCGAACGGCTCATGCTCGTTCTCGTGGCGCTTCTGCACGCCCATGACGACATCGCCGTACATCTGCACAAAGCGGCGGTAGGAATCCCACGCAAAGCGACCGTTGTTGGTGGAGGCTTTGAGGCCTTCGACGGTGACATCGTTGAGGCCCAGGTTGAGGATGGTGTCCATCATGCCGGGCATCGAATCGCGCGAGCCGGAGCGCACGGAGACGAGGAGAGGATTCTTCGGATCGCCGAACCTGCGGCCGGTTTCCTTCTCGATCATGGCGATGTTTTTGTTGATGTCGGCTTGCAGCGTGGCGGGGAACTTTCTGCCGTTCTTGTAGTAGTAGGTGCAGACCTCGGTGGTGATGGTGAAGCCCGGAGGGACGGGCAGGCCGATTTTGGTCATGGCGGCGAGGTTGGCGCCTTTGCCGCCGACGATGGATTTCATCGTGCCATCCGCATCGCAGCGGGTCTCGCCGAAATAGTAGATGAGCTTGGAAGGCGCTTTGCCTTTGGGGTTGGCGGACTTGGAGGATGCTTTTTTGGCAACCTTTTTGGGTTTGCTCTTGGACTTGGCCATGGCCGATGTTTCCTGAAAAAGAGGGACAATCGCGTGCCGCCAAAGGCGCGGCGACACAGGCGCTTTCCGTAAGGGAAGGCGAGGATTTTAGTGATTTGACGGGGTACGTCAAAACCACGGAGGATTTAGCCGTTCGCCTGGGCGAACGAAGTGATTGATGGCCGCAAATCGGGGGATTGCCACGCCGCAAGCGGCCTGGGGCGAGGTCACTTCGTGAAATCCCACTGCTCGAGCGGCTTGTTGTCCCGGCGGTTGACGACTCGGATCGATTCGATCACCGATTCGCCGTCGGGCAGGCGGATGGTCAGCGCCTGGAGCTTGCCGGTGACTTTCACATCGAAGAAGACATCGCGCATCCGCGCCAAGGCGGGCACGTTCTGCGTGGCGCTGTCGGTCACGGTGGCGGTCACATTCTTGGGCTTGCTCCGGGCATCGACCTTGATCTGCCCGGCGGCGTTGTTTCGCAGCTTGACAAAGACGCGCACCGAGTAGGAGCGGTCGTCGAAGTCGGTCTTGGTGGCCGTGTTTTCAATGACGGGCGCCTTGGCGTCGCCATCGACGATCAGGCCGGTGCCGTCGGTGAAGAACCTGCCCTCCCTGGCGATCCAGTTGTCCTTCCGGTTGTTGGCGACGGCCTTGCGCGGCTCAGGGGCCGGGGTGGCGACGAGGGCGGGATCGAGGATGAAGTCGATGTCATCGGCGGCGGCGTTGTGGCATTCGATGGCGATGATGTTGACGCCGGGCTTCAGATGTTTGACGGCGTCCTTGAGCTCGATGGAGGTGTTGAGCGCGCGGGTCGTGGGCAGGGTGACCTTGGCGCCGCCGCCGATCCCGGTGAGGTTGTCGGACCGATGGACGACCTGGCCGTTGAGATGGACGACGATGGCGTCATCGAAGCGTCCCTGAAGGAACAGGTCCTTCAATTTGGCCGGGGTCGCCACCTTGAAGGGAGCGCGGATGTAAACCGAGGCGTGATTGCCCTTCATCTCCTTGAGCGGGGTGCGAAGATTGTCGTAGGCATAGCCGAAGGAGGCGTCATCGAGCCGCCAGCCGGTGGCGACGAAGTTGGCGGCGGCCCAGTTGGCCGGGGGCGTCCGGGCGTCGGCCCAGTAATGCCAGGCGGAGAAGCGGGGAATGAGCACCAGGGCGTCGGGCTGGGCGTCCAGATAAAGCCTCTGATCGCGCAGCTTGGAAAGCTCCACCGCATCGTAAGGATCGAGCTTCGGCGGCGGCGGGCTGGCGGGCGGAACGTAATCAAGCCCCTCCACCCTGACCCGCCGGAAGTACGTTTCCAGCTCCTTTTCCTCTGCCGTCGTCCGCTTGTCGGATTGCACGATCCCTTCGATGTTTGAAGGGAGATTCAAAGGCAGAAACGGATCCTTGTCCGTCGTCACGGAGACGCGGAAACGGCCCAGGGTGTGCTGCCCGCTGGCGGACTGATGGTGAAGCATGATGCGAAGAACCACATCATTCTCGCCGGCCTGCGCAGGCGCCTGCTTCACCACGAACATGGCGCTGAGCGGCTGACCGACGCGAGGCATGACCGCCCAGCCGCTCTGAAGGTTGTTGTCGATCGCGGCGGTCACCGGATGCTTGTCCTGCGAAAAGTCGGCGTCCGCGCCGTCGAACACATACACATTGGCAGGCGTCAACTGAGGGGCGGGATCATCCTTCCGACGAATGACGGCGCCGATGTGGCTGAGAATGAAATTGCCGTTGGGGGCGCGTCCCGGACCTTTGCCCGGCAGCGAATCGTGAGGCAATGCCTCGACGCGCACCGCGGTGATGTCGGAAAGCTTCACCGTCAGCAGGGATGATTCGAGCAGGAGCACTTCGATCGCATCGTTCTTGCCGGAGACGAGCACCGAGCCATCGGGCTGCGGGGCGAGGGTGGATCCGCGAGCCGACCCGATGCCGGTGGGTTTCATCACCTGCCAGGTGGTGGCCGGCAATTTGATCTGCTCGCTGACCTGCGATTCCCACGATTTGAACGCCTGCTCAAAAGCGACCTGCGGCTGCGGCGGAGGCGGAGGCTGTGGCTGCTTCGGCGGCGGCGGCGATGGCTGCTTCGGCGGCGGCTTCACCGGCTCAGGTTCGGGTTCGGGTTCCGGGTCGGGGTTCGGCTGGGGTTCGGGATCAGGCGCGGGATCGGGCTGCGGTCTGCCGTTGTTCGCTTCCTTGTCACCCTGGTTGCCCGGCGGGTCCGTTGCGCCGCTGGCACCATCCTTGGATGAACCTGCAATCTCGCCGGTGGTTCCTCCGGTCGGGTCCGCGACATCATCGATGCGCTGCCTGCGGGGATCGAGATTGGAGGCGAGTTTGGATTTGTCATCATCCTTGCCGCCGCTCATGACCGCCACGAGAACGCCCACCACCAGCGCCAGTCCCGCCGCGACCGCGATGCCGATCATCGCCGGCGACAGCCCCTTCTTCACCGGCGCCGCGGCTGCGGCCCGCGATCGCTTGGAGGTGGCCACGGGCGCCGAGGGTCCGCTGCCGCTCAAGGCATTGTGAAGCTGCGCCAGTTCGAGGTTCTCAGGCTCGGCGGTTTGTCCGGTGATCAGGGCCTCGAGCGCCTCTTTCAGATCGGTGATCAGCTCGTCGTAACCGCCCTGCCGATCCGCCGCATCGGTGGCGAGCATCCGCGCCAGCACCGCCGCGGTCGCGGCATGGAAGCCGGGCTTGATCGAGCGGATGTCCGGCGCCTTCTGCTTGAGCCTGGCCCGCATCACATCGCGCGAGGTCTCGCCGGCAAAAACCGGCCGGCCCGTGAGCAGGTGAAACACCGTCGCGCCCAGGCTGTAGATGTCCGATCGGAAATCGACCTCCAGCCCGCGGGCCGCTTCCGGCGAGATGTAATAAGGCGTGCCGATGACGATCTTCTCGCCATCGCCCGTGGCCGCATGCACCACGCTGAAGTCCAGCAGCTTCGCCACCCCCTCGGCGTTGAACAGAATGTTGCCCGGCTTCACATCGCGGTGCAGCAGCCCCGCGCCTTGAGCCGCCCGCAATCCCTGCGCGACATCGATGGCGATCTCCAACCCGCGCCTCTCATCGGCCACCCACCCTTCCTTGAGCATCACATTCAGCTTGCCCGAACCGATGAGCAGCTCCATCACAATATAAGGCTGACCGTGACGCATCCCGATCGTGTGAATGTGAACCACGTTGGGATGATTGATCGCCGCCAGGGCCCGGGCTTCGGCCACCGTGGCTTCGACGATCTTCTTGGTGCTCTCGCCTTCCTCGTTCTTGAGCAGCTTGACGGCAACGTGGCGATGAAGGGTGGAATCAAGGGCCTTATAGACGATCCCCGCCGCGCCGGCGCCCACTTCCTCCAGCAGCAGCAGCGTGCCCAGCTTGCCGGGAACGGGCATCGGGGTGTTGCAGTTGGGACAGGTGACGGAGGTGAAGGCGATGCGATCCGACACATCGACCAATCCGCCGCATTGGGTGCAGTTGGTCGATTCCAGTTTGTCGAAGACGAAGTCCATGCGTGAACCGGAATGGGATTGCCGCGACGATGATGGCCGCCTTCACAAGGCCGCCGGGCGGGACGGTTTTATCTTACCCGACCCGGCCACGCTGCAAAAGGGCCGAGGATCATGAATCCTGGATGTGCCCATTTTTTGTAGCAGGAAGAGCCGGGGAGCAGGAAGAGCCGAGAAGAGCCAAAAGAGCAGGAAGAGCAGAAAGAGCAGGAAGAGCCGCCGGGTGGCTGGGGCTGGAGGCTTTGCGCAAGCCCCGGCCCGGCAACCTTCAGCCTTCAACATTCAGCCTTCAGCATTCAGCATTCAGTCTTCAGCCATCAGTTGCTTCACCTTGCTTCGTGCGCCTGGGCCCGGGGGCCGGGGCTTCGCGGACTCAGCCCCAGCCACCCCAAACTTCTCAGCCATCCCAAACTTCTCACCCACCCCAAAACTTCTCAAACCCCGCGTCCTTCAAGCCGCGGCGTCCTCGCCGCGCGTCCGCTCATCGTTCCGTATAGAACCTGTGTACGCACGTCTGCGTGTACGTCTCGCCGGGCTTGAGCACCGTCGAAGGGAACCTGGGCTGGTTGATGCTGTCGGGGTAGTGCTGCGTCTCCAGGCAAAGGCCAAAGTGCTTTTGGTAAACCTTGCCATCCTTGCCGGTGAGCGTGCCATCGAGGTAGTTGCCGGTGTAGAACTGAATGCCCGGCTCATCGGTCCAGATTTCCATGACGCGCCCGCTGGAAGGATCGCGCAGCCTGGCGGCCAAGGCCACCTTGCCGGTCTGGTTGTTGAGGACGTAGTTGAGGTCGTACCCGCCCGGGTCCTTGGTCGCCTCATCGCCCTTGAGCAGGTGGATGCGTCCGCCGATGGGTGCGGGCCTGCGGAAGTCGAAGACGGTGCCTTCGACGCCGGCGATGTCGCCGGTGGGAATGAAGGTGGCATCGACGGGCGTGTAACGGTCGGCGGTCAGTTGCAGCTCGTGCTTGAGAATGGAACCGTTGCCCTGGCCTGCGAGATTGAAGTAGGAGTGATGGGTCAGGTTCACCGGCGTGGCCTTGTCGGTGACGGCCTTGTAATCGATGCGCAGCTCCGCATCCTTCGTGAGCGTGTAGGTGACCTCCACCGCCAGGTTGCCCGGATACCCTTCTTCGCCATCGGGGCTGGTGTAGGTGAACTTCACCGCGGGGCCTTCGTTGGTGGTGGTTGTCGTGGCGGTCCAGATTTTCTTGTTGAAGCCGCTCGCCCCGCCGTGCAGGTGGTTGGGGGCGTTGTTGGTCGCCAGCGTGTATTCCCTGCCGTCGAGGGTGAACCTGCCCTTGGCGATGCGATTGGCGACGCGGCCGGTGGTGCAGCCGAAGTAAGGGGATTCGGTTTCGTACTGCCTGATGTTGTCGAATCCGAGCACGACATCGGCCACGTTGCCGTTGGCGTCAGGCACGTGGAGTTCGGTGAGCAGGGCGCCGTAGTTGATGACCTTGGCGGTGATGCCGGCGTTGGTCAGGATGTATTGCGTGATCTCCTGACCATCGGCGGTCGTGCCGAAGCTGGCTTGCGTGAGGCTCATGGGTGCGGCTTCCTCTTTTTTTGCGGCCAAGGGTGAGGATGAACATGCGGAAAGCATGGCGAGAAGGAGAGACAGGACAAGCGAATGCTTCATGGTGGGGACCTCTTGATGATGGTGAAGCCGGGACCAACGTACTGCGGAGACTCCTGAATAAAGCCGCTTGCGGCTTCGCGATCCCTGGTTCACGGCACCTCGGGGGTTATTCAGAAGTCCCTGCGGTTGAAACAGTATAAAGAAAAAGAACCGGGCCGAATACGGCCCGGCTCGCTATGCGATCTTCTGCATCGCGTTCACGAACTGCCGCCCCGTCAACGGACGAGGCGGTTGCCTGCCATCATGGTCGTACAGTTCAATCGTCTCCTCAACGATGCGGCAAAGCTCATCAAAGACGATGCGGGAATCGTCTCCGTGACATCCACCATAGAATAATTCAGGACAACTGCCGATGAAGCAGTTGTCTTCGTCGGACCATTCGACGAGCTTGACGTAGCGATCACCTTTGGTCATTGCTTGGACTCCTCAATGGCGAGGCGAACGGCTTTTTCCTGATACGACTTCGCGTCATCGCCTTCGTTTCCTGAGATCGTCACGGACTTGACAACCTTCGGATGCACGAAGTTTCGGTGACTGCCTTTGCCGCCGCGGTCGGAAAAGCCGGCGCGCTGAAGGTCTCGAATCAGCTCACGGATTTTTCGTGGCATCTGATTCTACTCCGCTGAGGGCGAGTTCTGCGAGGCGACGGTTTTCCTGGACTCCTGCCACGCCGCAAGCGGCTGAAGTTAACGCGCATACTCCACCGTGCGCATCTCGCGCAGCACGGTGATGCGGATCTCGCCGGGGAAGGTCATCTCTTCGCTGACGCGCTTGGCGATGTCCCTTGCGATGTAGGTGCAGTTGGTGTCGTCCACGTTGTCGGGATCGACGATGACGCGCACCTCGCGGCCGGCCTGGATTGCAAACGCCTGCCGGACGCCTTTCATGTCCATTGCGATGGATTCGAGCTGCTCCAGACGCTTGATGTATTTCTCCAGCGTCTCGCGGCGGGCGCCGGGCCTGGCGCCGCTGATCGCGTCGGCGGCCATGACGATCGGGGTGTAAGGCGTGGTGGCGGGGATGTCGTTGTGGTGGCCGGCGATGGCGTTGAGCACGGCTTCGTTCTCGCCGAACTTCTTGCAGAAGTCGGCGCCGATGGCCGGGTGCCCGCCTTCCATGTCGTGGTCCATCGCCTTGCCGATGTCGTGCAGGAAGCCGCAGCGACGCGCCAGTTCGCCGTCAAGTCCCAGTTCATCGGCGATGACCTGGCAGAGGAAGGCCGTCTCCACCGAATGCCGCAGGATGTTCTGACCGTAGCTGGTGCGGTAATACATCCGGCCCATCGCCTCGCTGACCTTCGGATGCAACCCCTGGATGTTGCACTCGATGCTCGCATCCTTGCCGAACTTGATGATCTTCTGCCCGATCTCCTTGGTCATCTGTTCGACGACCTCCTCGATGCGGGCCGGGTGGATGCGGCCATCCTCGATCAGCTTCCTCAGCGAGTCCGCCGCGATCGCCCGGCGAACCGGATCGAAGCAGGAAACCACCACCACGCCTGGCGTGTCATCGACGATCACATCCACGCCCGTCGCCTTCTCAAACGCACGAATGTTGCGGCCTTCACGGCCGATCACGCGACCCTTCATGTCATCGCTGGCGATGGGTATCGCGCTGACCGTCGAATCGGCGGTGTGCTCCGAGGCGTAACGCTGAATCGCCTGCAAGGTGATCTTCAGCGCGGTCGATTTCGCCTCTTCTTCCGCCTGCTGCTGCACGCGCTGGATGATCTGCGCCGCCTCGTGCTGGCAGCTTCGCTCCACCAGTGCCAGGGCCTGATCCTTCGCCTCGTGCTCGCTGAGCTTGGCCACGCGGAGCAGCACCAGCTTCTGTTCCTGCACCGATTCCTCAAGCAGCTTCCGGCGGTCGGCGATGAGCTGATCCAGTTCATCCTCCTTGCCCGCCACCGTCTTTTCACGGACCTTGATCTTGCCATCGAGATCGTCGAGATATTTTTCCTTGGTGGAGAGGGTGTCCAGCTTGCGGTCGAGGTTGTCCTCGCGCTTGCTGAGCCTGCGCTCCTGTTCCTTGATCTCCTCGCGTTCCTTGTCCATTTCCTTGTCGAACGCTTCGCGCCGTCTGGCCACCTCGTTTCGGCCATCCAGTTCCGCCTGCTTCTTGAGCGTCTCCGCCTCGTTGCGCGCGGCCCGGAGCACCTCCTCCGCTTCGCGCTTGGACTGGGCGATCGTCTTGATCCCCATGGTTTTGCCCAGCGCCAGGGCCGCAGCGGCGCCCGCGATCAGTCCGATCAGTCCCGCGGCGATCGCCATGCCGGTGGACACTTCCGAGAGAACGTAAATCATCTGCAAGGTCACGGCCCTCTCAATCTATGGCGACCTGCCCGTGCAGAGGTGCGAAGCCGAATACCCGACAGGTGCAAGGCCATCTCACCCTTGTGAAGAACCCCTTGCCATCGGCAATTCAACGTCGCGCTGCAAAGACAGACCGCGTGTCAGGGCACGGGCCGGTTCAGACACACAGCGAGCGAAAGGCTCGTCGCGGGAGATGGGCTCGCCTTCAGACGGACCGCGGCGCATCGCGCCGGGAAGCTGAAGCGATCAGTGATTGAACGACGGGGAGTAAGCCAAGCCGTGGTTCGGATGTCTGGCGGTTGGAACCGGGGACCGGAGACCGGGGGGGGGTTGGGATCCGGGGGGCGTGATGCACGATCCTTGCAACAAAAAACCGATCAGACCCCTTTCGGCCCGGCCACGCTCGCAGCGCGCAGGGCCGCCACGAAAAGAGCGCACCGAACCCCGGGGCCTTGCGTGCTCCCTGTGAGCGAAACGTGACCCCTGCATGAAATAACCGCAAGCACAATCGAACCGGACTTTGTCATCGTCAATCTATCCGCCTAAGCCCTTTCGGGCAGACGGCCAGTGGTTGGAACAAAACAGATCGTTCCAATTCACGGGCTGATCGGCTGCGAGGCCAGGCTCATCCTGACAGACTCGTGCCGGTTGTTAATGCCGTAACGGCTCCGATTTCCTACGACACCTGCATGAAGTTTCCATGAGGTCTTCATACATCACAACGGATCAGAAGCTCCATTGTCGCATCGGGCAAAATCCCATGCTCGCGGTGAGGGCGGATTCGATTGGTGGAGAACGGTTTGCAAACCTGCAAAACCGCTCAGCGTCAGGCAAACGCATCATAAGTCTTTGGCGGGCCAATCGTCAAATGGCAGGGATGAAAGCTCACAGAACCCGCTTGATAAGCTGCCCCTGCTCCTGCCCCTGCTACTTCTTCTTCACCCGCACATCGGCCTTGAATTCGCCGGGGTACTGGTAGCCGTCGCTGGCGTAGCGCGGGTTCATGGCGATGCCCAGGTGGAGGACGCCCGTTTCGGTGGCGGTGAGGGTGAGGTTGTTGCCGACCTTGGTGATCTGCCCGGCGTTGCCGATGCGAAGGCACAGGGCGCCGTTGTAGATTTTGCCGTTGAGGTACCAGCCGGCGTTGACGGCGCCGTCGGGGGTGGCGACGGCGTTGCCCCAGCGGGTCATCGCAAGCTGCCCGCTGGCGCGGATGGTGATGCGGTCGCCCTTGGTCACCCGAAGGCCGGTGCTTTTCATGGTGCGGGAGACGAAGTTGTTCTGATCCACGGCGAGGGTCTTGCGCTCCTCCTCCGGCTCGCCGCCGTCGCGGTCGGCCTTCATCACATCCGCCAGCGCCATGGTGAGGTTGCCGAAGTCGCTGTCGAGGGCGAACGACTGCGGCACGATCCGCCCGGTGATGGTGAAGGCGTCGGTGGCGATGACATCCTGGGTCGAGAGTTCCGCCGGGTCGAGCATCTCCATGTCCAGCTCATCGCTGATCTTCTCGATGATCGCCCGGGCCTCGGCGGCGCGGGCGGCGCTGGCGTCATGCACCAGCGGGCGGAGCAACTGAAGCGCCGAGGGGCCCAGCGTGGCGAGCCGGCCGGCGGCGACCTTGCGCTCCTCGACGTTGGAGGAGGCAAGCTGTTCGATCCAGCCTTGCACCTGCTCCTTCAGTTGCGGGCGGCTGTCGATGCCCGGCTTGATGTAGCGGATCCGCTCGATGGGCACGTTGAGCCGGCCAAAGCGGGTGTCGATGGCCAGCGTGGTGATGCCCAGCTTGCCGCTGATGATGCTGCCATCGCTCAGGTGCATGCGGATGATGCGCGGATCGATCGGTTCGGGCTTGGGTTTGGTTTCAGTGGCAGGGGCGGGGCCGGGTCCGGGTCCGGGGGCGGGGCCGGGGGCTTTGTTGTCGGTGGTGGTGCCGGGGGCAGGCTTCTCAGGTGCGGGAGCGGGAACGAGCGGCTGCCAAAACACAAAGTTTGGCGGATCGAGCAGCCCCGGGACGAAGAATTCCACATCCTCATCTTCATCAAGGAAAATCTCATCGAGCCACGTGTCATCGAAGTCTTCCTCCTCGACGGTGATCGCTTCGCCACGGTGCGCGGCGAAGCTGCTTGCGAAAACGAAACTCAACACGGCGATCCAGCCAAAGGCCATCGCGGTCCGGCGGGGTGATGTCATCGGTGTTCCTCTCAACAAAAACGGGCGGCTGATCCGGCCAGCCGACGGCGGACCTGTTTTATACCGCGCATGACGGGCGGACGAAGAAAAAAGTTGCCGGCATCAGGACATGCCCATCTTTTGTGGCGGGATATTATTCGGAGTGGCTGGGGCTGAGGCTCTGCGTCGGGTGGCTGGGGCTGAGTCCGCGAAGCCCCGGCTCCTCTGGCTCCTCTGGCTCCTCTGGCTCCCCCGGCTCCCCTTGCCGGGGCTTCGCAAAGCCTCAGCCCCAGCCACCCAAAAGTTCTCAGGCTCCTGGAAAGGCGAGGGCTCAGAGATGTACGCCTCACAGCCCGCGCCCTGTTCCGGGGGCCGGGCGGGGCTTGAGCATGACTTGCATTTCATCAGGCCCTGCTCAACACTGTTGACATGTCCACCATCACTCTCGACACCCGTCTCGCCGCGGTCCGCGCCATGCTCGATGCGGTCGATCAATCGCACGTTCTGCACTTCTACGACACGCTCGATGAGGCGCGGAAACTGTCGCTGCTTGCCGAGATCGAAGCGATCGACTGGCCCGAAGTCGCCCGGCTGGTGGAGACCTACGTGAAGAACAAGCCGGCATTCGAGCTTCCCAAAAATATCGAGCCTGCCCCCTATTACCCGCGCACTCCAGGCACACCGGAACTGGAAAAGAGATACAAGGAGGCCCGGGCCCACGGCGAATCGCTCATCCGTGCCGGCAAGGTCGCGGCGTTCACCGTCGCCGGCGGACAGGGCACGCGCCTGGGCTGGGATGCGCCCAAGGGAACCTTCCCCGCCACGCCCATCCGCAGGCTGCCGCTCTTTGGCGCCCTGGCGGAATACATCCTCAGAACGCAGGAAAAATACGGCTGCACCGTGCCCTGGTACATCATGACCAGCCCGGTGAACCACGAGCCGACCTGCGACTTCCTCGATGAGCACGACCACTTCGGCCTGCACTACCGCAACGTCAAAATCTTCCCGCAGGCCATGATGCCCGCCCTCGACATGATCACCGGCAAGGTGCTCCTCGCCTCGCCTTCCGCGCTGGCTCTTTCGCCCAACGGCCACGGCGGGTCGCTCAAGGCGCTTCACACCAGCGGCGCCATCGCCGACATGACCGACCGAGGCGTCGAGCAGATCAGCTACGTGCAGATCGACAACCCCATCGTGAAGGTCATCGATCCGCTCTTCATCGGCCTGCACGCGATCGACGGGGCGCAGATGAGCTCCAAGATGCTGCCCAAGGTCGCGCCCAAGGAAAAGCTGGGCAACTTCTGCATGGTGGATGGCCGGGTGACGGTGATCGAATACAGCGACCTGCCCGATGAACTGGCGATGCAGCGGAACGAGGACGGCGAACTGCGGTTCCGCGCGGGGTCGATTGCGATTCATGTGATCCGCAGGGATTTTGTGGAGGAATTGAATACGGAAAGGCACGAAGGCACGAAGGCACGAAGGCACGAAGGGGGGGAAGAGGCGGGAAGGCACGGAGGGGAAGAGGCACGGAGGCACGAAGGCACGGAGGCACGAAGGGATGGAGGGGGAGAAGCCGACACCCGACACCCGACACCCGACACCCGACACCCGACACCCG
>CAZYPK010000087.1:11473-20905 GCA_964649195.1 uncultured Phycisphaeraceae bacterium | reverse complement strand
TGGTAGGTGTGAATGGTGCGGCCTTTGAACGCGGCGATCGACGCCTCGACGAAGCCTGATTCGTTGAGCGTGTCGGTGTGGATGGCGACCTGAATGTCGTGATCATCCGCCACGCTCAGGCAGCAGTTGATCGCGGCAGGCGTGGTGCCCCAGTCTTCGTGAAGTTTCAGGCCGACGGCCCCGGCGACGATCTGCTCGATGAGTCCCGTGGGTTTGGCGCTGTTGCCCTTGCCGAGGAAACCAAAGTTCATCGGCAGATCATCGACCGCTTCGAGCATGGCGCGAATGTAAAACTCGCCGGGCGTGCAGGTGGTGGCGCAGGTGCCTGTCGCCGGGCCGGTGCCGCCGCCGACGAAGGTGGTGATGCCGGAGGCGAGCGCTTCGTGTACCTGCTGCGGGCAGATGAAATGAATGTGAGCATCGAAGCCGCCTGCGGTGAGGATCTGCTTTTCACCGGCGATGACTTCGGTGGTGACGCCGACAATCATGTTGGGTGATACGTCAGCCATCACATCGGGATTGCCCGCCTTGCCGATGCCTGCGATGCGGCCGTTCTTGATGCCGACATCCGCCTTGTAGATGCCGGTGTAATCAACGATGAGTGCGTTGGTGATCACGCAGTCGAGGGCTTCGCTTTGCGGCACACCGGTGGCCTGTCCCATGCCATCGCGCAGGACTTTGCCGCCGCCGAATTTGCACTCATCGCCGTAGTGCGTCAGATCGCGTTCGACTTCGAGGACGAGTGCGGTGTCACCGAGGCGAAGGCGATCACCGGTGGTTGGGCCGAACATCTCGGCATAGGCACGACGTGGCATTTCGTAAGGCATGAAATTAGTTCCAAGTTCCAAGTTCCATGTTCCAAGTTCCAGGTTTTCAATCCACGATCCACAAGCCGATGAAAACGTCACCGTTGACATGCCTTCCAACTTGGAACATGGAACATGGAACCTGGAACCTGGAACTTATCTTTCAAATCGTTTCAAATCCGTTTTCCTCCACCCGCTTCATCGTCTCTTTCAGATTCTCCACCGTCACCGCGCCGTCGGCCAGATCGTTGCCGCCGCGGATGACACGGGCGCCGGCGATCTCCACGAGCGTCACCGATTTCGTTTCGCCCGGCTCGAATCGCACCGCGGCGCCGGCGGGGATGTCCAGCCGTTTGCCGTAGGCGGCGGCGCGGTCGAAGCTCAGCAGCGCGTTGGTTTCGATGAAGTGATAGTGGCTGCCCACCTGCACCGGGCGATCGCCCAGATTGGTCACGGCAATGTGAGCGGTCTTGCGGCCGGCGTTGAGTTTGATCCTGCCTTCCATCGGTTCGCACTGGCCGGGAATATCTTCACCAATCTGCGCATCGGCATGGCTCGGTTGGTCGAAGAGCGTGAGGTCAGGCGCCGGCAGAAAACTGCCATGGAGCGCCAGGGAAAGATCGCCATCGACCGCGCTGATGGGATGATGCACCGTGACCAGTTTTGTACCATCGGGAAACGTGCCTTCCACCTGCACTTCATGAACGAGTTCAGGCACGCCGAGCATCACCTGCCTGCGGCCGATGAGTTGTCGGCCCAGATCCATCAGCTCCGCCACGCCGCGACCATCGCGGATGAACTCGAGCGTCTGCGTGGCGATGAGGGCGACCGCTTCGGGATAGTTGAGTTTCACCCCGCGCGCCAGTCGCTTCTGCGCGAGGAAGCCTGCGCTATGCAGCAGCAGTTTGTCGATGTCGCGCGGACTCAGGTGCATGTTCGTATTTCCTGTTTAACCCCCGCGTCCAAGCCGCTTGCGGCGTAGCAATCCCCTGATTCACGATACACATCGCGGTTATTCAGAAGTCCCCTATGATATTCACCCCATCATGAATCCTAATCAATCCTAATCAACCCATCCGTTCTATACATTTGCGCTTTCTGCGACTTCTCGCGGCCATCACCCCTCACCACTTTCGTCCCCACGGATCATCGCCAAGCTGCGCGGCGATGGGCGAGAGCATCTGACGAATCCACGCCGCAACCAGTTCCGTCGCGATGCCCGCGGCCCGCATCAGCACGCCGCCGCCGGGCAGTTCACTGGCGCTTTGAATGAGCGGCAACTGTTTGCCGATCGGTTCTTCGCTCACCTTGATCAACACCTGCGAAGCGAGTGTTGCCACACGCGGTCCAACCAGCGCAATCGTCGCCATGCAGCGGTAACGGCCCATGCGATGGATCGCATCAATGGGGCCATCAGCGGGATCGAGCATCAGCCCGTCGTGCACCAGCAGCCTGTCATTGACGAAGATCTCCAGCCTGCTCTGATACCTGCGAAACGCCCAGTTTTCCCCGCGTGCCGATCGGCCTGCGGTCAGCCAGTCCACGCTCAGCAGCGATGCTGCCGCGCTCAGTTCGATGCGCTGCGTTTGTTCGTAGATCGCATCCGCGAAGCAGGTGATCGGATCAGGACTGAGCACGAGGAGCGCCTCATCATCAACTTGTGCATGCAGGTGCTGTTCACACGCTTTGCCACCGAGGCAGGAATAGATTTTCGTTGACGCCTGCGTGCCGAACATGGCGGCGGCGCCGGCGCGGATGCGGACATTCATGTCGATCCGATCGCCTTCGACGAGGCCGCCGCCGTAGGTGGAGCCGAAGATCCACGCGGCAGGCGCATTGTGCCGGGGCACGAGCAGCTTGAGCGGACTGTTGGCGCCGAGGCGGGTGACACTCGAGCGCGAGGCGATGCGCTCCACGGTGATCATGCCCAGGCCTGCGCGTCCGCGCCGCTCATCCGTCGCGTGTTGGACGGGCGGCTCTGGATGGCCTGGGTGATGCTCCACGGATGTGATGGTAGCGACCGCCCGCATCACAGCACGCCGGCGATCATCAGCACGCCCGCCATCGCCACCACACCCCCGGTGATGCGCACCGGCAGCGCGCCGAGTCTTGCATGAAGCATCGCACCCATGACGGCTCCAACAACATGCAGCAGCGTGGTGGCGAGCATCGCGCCCAGGGCAAAGAGCATCGGCGAAGCATCGCCCAGTTCCCGCCCGTGTGCTGCGCCATGAACGAATGCAAACACCGCCGTGACGATCACACCCGCAGCCCACGGCAACTTCGCCGCCGCCGCGATGATCAGCCCCAGCACCAGCACCGAGGTCACGATGCCCGGCTCGATCATCGGCACGTTCACACCCGCCAGCGCCACCGCGCCGCCGATGAGCATCAGGCTCACGAACACGACAGGCAACATGACCACCGACCTGCCGCCGATCTGCGAGGCCCACAGGCCGATGGCGAGCATGGCGATCAGGTGATCGATGCCGGTGATCGGATGCGTGAACCCGCTGACGAAGCCGCCATCGCCGTGACCGTGGCCGACATGGGCCATCGCCACGCGAGGCGCCGCCGCGAGCATCAACAGCGAAAGCAGGTGGAACACCGATCGACGTTGCATGTCTTCACTCCAGAATGAATGGCCGCCAATGCGACTTTTCGCGGCCATCTGTTTCATGCCTTCAAACGCTCAGATGCTTGGCCACAATATCATCCGTCAGTTCGCAAGGCACACCGGTCGCAATGACCTGCCCCCGGTTCATGATGTGATACGAGTGGCCGAACTCGCGCACAAAATCCAGGTACTGCTCCACCAGCACCACCGCCATCTTCATCTCGACCACCAGCTTTCGCAGCACCGTACCGATGAGTTGGATGATGTTGGGCTGAATGCCTTCGGTCGGTTCATCGAGCAGCAGCACTTTCGGATTTCCGACCAGGGCGCGGGCGATGGCGAGTTGTTGCTGCTGACCGCCGGAGAGGTCGCCGCCCATGCGGTGCGACATCGTTTTGAGGACGGGGAAAAAGTCGAAGACCATTTCAGGAATCACCTTCGAGCGATCGGGTCTTGCTTCAAGGCCGACGCGAAGATTTTCCATCACGGTGAGTTTCGGGAAGATGTGCCGTCCTTGCGCCACCAGCGCGATGCCGCTGCGTGCCCTTCGATTGCTCGGCAGCGGCGTGACATCCCTGCCGCCCATCATCACCCGCCCGGCCGTCGTCTTCAGACTGCCCATGATCGACTTCATCAGCGTCGTCTTGCCCACGCCGTTGCGCCCCATCACGCAGGTGATCTTGCCCGGTTCAGCGGAAAGGCTCACGCCATGCAGCACTTTCACGGAGCCGTAGGAGGTGGAGAGATTTTCGACGGTAAGCATGAATAAGTTCCGAGTTTCGAGTTCCGAGTTCCGAGTTGTAAAGGCATCAAAGAGGGCCGTCGAATCCGAATGGTTCAACTCGGAACTCGGAACCCGGAACTCGGAACTTTCTATCTGCCGAGGTACGCTTCAATCACTTCTTCATCCGCCTGCACCTGGTCCATCTGTCCATCTGCGAGGACCTGTCCTTCGTTGAGCACGGTGACCCAGGCGCCGAGCCGGCGCACGAAGTCCATGTCGTGTTCGATGACGATGATGGTGTGATCATCCTTCAGTTCCAGCAGCAGCTCGGCGGTGAGGCCGGTCTCCGAATCGGTCAGGCCCGCGGCAGGCTCATCGACCAGCAGCAGGCGAGGCCCCGCAAGAATCAACATGCTGATCTCCAGCCACTGGCGCTGGCCGTGACTGAGGTACTTCGCCTGCTCGAAGCGTGAATCGAAGAGGCGCACGCGCTTGAGCAGTGCATCGATCTTTTCGCGTTCCTCGCGCGATTCCTTAAGCCGTAGATTCCTCCACACCTTCCGCGACTTGGGCAGCGCGAGGTTCATGTTTTCATAGACCGTCAGGCTGTCGAACACCGTAGGCGTCTGAAACTTGCGGCCGACGCCCATCAGGGCGATCTCTGAATCCTGCAAGCGCGTGATGTCGGTGCCGTCGAGAAACACCTGGCCGGTGGTCGGTCGCGTCTTGCCGCTGATGACATCGCACAGCGTGGTCTTGCCCGCGCCGTTGGGGCCGATGACCACGCGCAGCTCGTTGTGATAAACGCCCCAGTTCTTGATGTCCAGCGCCTTGAAGCCATCGAACACCGCGGTGACATCGCGCAGATAAACCATGAACTGAAACTCGGCTTCTTCAGCCGCGTACAACCGGGGCTCGAGCATTTTCGTTGCACGTTCTTCGGGAGAGATCATCGTCTTCATGCCTTGGCTCCCTCGGCGGTGAGCATGGCTTCACCCGTTTTCGCGCTCTGGGCCGCGGCCCGCATCCTGCCTGCCATGTTCGAACCGATATGGATCGCCACGCACGCGGCCAGCACCGCCAGCAACAGCCAGTAACTCAGTTGCAGACCCCCGGCGACATTCCTGAGAAATCGGGGCATCAGGCCCAGCCCTTCGAAGAAGATGAAGAACACCAGGGCAAAGAGCGGAGCACCGGCGATGATCGCTTTCTTCCAGCCGGCCCCGGTCACCACTGCCTGCTCCACGCGATCCCAGAACGCGACCAGACCATCAGGCATGAAAAGCACGACGGCCAGGAACATGCCCCCCTGCACGAAGGGCCAGAGCGTGGGCAGCGACGAGGTGAGAATCGACTGCGAATAAAGCACGATCAGGGCGCCGAGAATCGCACCCCAGAGGCGGCCGCGACCACCCAGCGCGACCCAGATGACCATCATGATCGAGTCTTCGACGCGCATGATGTTGGGGGTGATGATCGCGTTCTGCGGGGCGTAAAGCATGCCGCCGACGGCGGCGAAGACGGCGGCGGCGGCGAAGGCGAACACCTTGAAAAGATCGGGGCGATAGCCTGAGAAAAGCAGACGCGATTCATTATCCCGCACCGCCACCAGCACCCGGCCAAGGCGCGAGCGGGTGATCCACCGCGCCAGCACATAAATGCCCAGCAGCACAAAGCAGGTGAGCACATAAAGCCCCAGAATCCAGCCGTGCTCCTGATTCAATGCCTTGCTGAAATTGGTCAGGCCGTTGGTGCCCCCCAGCAGCATTTCATTTCGGCAAAGCGCGAGGAACGCGCCCCACGCCACGGCCTGGGTGATGATCGAGAAATAAACACCCTTGACGCGGCTGCGGAAGATGAAGAACGCCACCGTCGAAGCGACGATCGCCGGCAGAAAAATGGCGACCGCCAGCGCGAAGATCGGCGAGGAGAACGGTTTCCAGAACCAGGGCAGCGCGTCGCTGCCGGGATTGGCGAAGAAGAGGAACTGCGGCATGTTGCCGTATTCAGGGCGAACATCGCCGCCGCCTTCGGGCAAGGCGAGGAACATCGCGCAGGCATAACCGCCGATGCAGAAGAAGACCGCCTGGCAGAGCGAGAGAATGCCGGTGTATCCCCACGCCAGATCGATGCCGACGGCCGCGATGGCGAAGCAGAGATAGCGGCTCAGGCGATTGAGGTTGTGATTTTCAACGAGACCTGTCGCGCTGAAGATCGGAATCAGCACAAAGAAGATCGAGAGAATCAGCACCATCATCGCGCGGCGAAGCTTGCGCACCTTCGGATCGACCGCGCGGGTGTTTTCGAGAGTCAGCGTTGTCGGTGCGGATGAAGACATCATGAATTCTGGGAAAACCAAGGCGATTGCAAAATGGCCATTGCAAAATGCAAATTGAAAATTGTTCGAGCGTGCAGGACGTTTTGCCGGTTCGGCACTTTGCATTTTTCAATTTGCAATGGCCATTGGACATTTTCCTCTCACGTCTCCGCCAATCGTCCCTTGGCGGGGAAGAGGCCCGAGGGGCGCCATTGGAGGATGACGATGATCAGGAGCAGGATGGTGATCTTGGTGTAGATGACCGAGCCGGTGCCGGCGATGAGAGGCTCGAGGTATTTACTGATGAAGCCGATGCCCAGACCGGAGATGATGGTGCCGATGAGTTTGCCCACGCCGCCGACGACGACGACCATGAAGCTCTCGACGATGTAGCCTTGGCCCATCTGCGGATTGATCTTGTCGAAGAGCGGCACCGCGACGCCGGCCAGACCGGCCAGGCCCGCGCCCAGGCCGAAGGTCAGGCCGTCAACTTTTCGGGTGGGCACGCCCAGGCACGAAGCCATCGTGCGGTTCTGCGTGGTGGCGCGGAGAAGCAGCCCCATCTTCGTCCTGCCGATGATGAAATAGACGGCAAAGACACAGACGAAACAGAAGACGATGATGAACAGGCGATTCAGAGGCAGCACGAAATCGGGGGCGATCTCCCAGCCGCCGACGAGCCAGCCTGGCGGAGTGAGCGAGTTGGTGTCGCCGAACATGGTGCGGGCGGATTGGATGAGGATGAGGCTGATGCCCCAGGTGGCGAGCAGGGTTTCCAGAGGCCGGCCGTAGAGACGGCGAATCACGAGCATCTCGCACAGGTAACCGACGAATCCCGCCACGAGAAACGCCGCGGGCAGCGCGGCAATGAAGTAGTAATCGAACATCGACTCGGGCAGATTCTTCTTGAAGAACTCGCAGACATAGAGCGTGGTGAACGCGCCGACCATCATGAACTCGCCGTGCGCCATGTTGATGACGCCCATGACGCCGAAGATGATCGCCAAGCCCAGCGCGAGGAGGATGAGAATGCTGCCTTGCGAGAGACCGGCGAAGGTGTTCCGTGCCCAGCGAAGCTTGGCCTGGTAGCTGGCCTGAGCGGCAATCACTTCATCGATCGCGGCCAGCAGCGTTTCATCTTTCGCCTCGACGGCCTGCTCGCGGGCCTTGCTGAGCGTGGACGATGAACGACTGGTGGCGACTTCAAGCAGCTTTCGTGCGGCGGCGAGTTTCACCTGCGCGTTCTCGCCATGCAGCAGTTCGATACGGGCGATGGTTTCTTCAAGCACCGCGAGCATCGAGCCGTCAGGTTTGCGCGTGAGTTGATTTTTCAGTGCGGGAAGCACCGAAGCATCACCACGGTCGCCGACATCGATGATCGCCTTTTTGCGAACGGCCGGATCGGGATGAGCCAGCGAAAGCGCGGCAACCAGATCGCCGATCGCGCGGCGTTCAAGACGGTGAGCCTTCCACGCATCCTCGGGCAGCGATTCGGACATCAGCGGTTTGCCATCGGCACCCGGAACAGGTTCAAGCGTGAAGGCGTCAACCATCGGAAACCACTTGCCCTGACGACCGGGAACTTCAACAGATGATTGATAGACGACGAGCTTGCCGTCGCGCTCTTCAAGCATGCCTGCGGAGAAAGCCTCAAGCAGAGGCACGAGACGGCCATCCCCTTTGTCGGCCATGATCTGATAGAGCGCGGTGCGTTCTTCGCGAGATGCATCCTTGAGTTTCCCGACCGCCTCGATCACTTCCGCCGGCAGCGGCTGGGCCGCGGAGAGTTGCCCGCAAAGGCAGAGGCAAAGAAACAGCATCAGGCCGGCGAAACGTCGCATGAATCGGGTTTCCTTATGACGATATGTTCTTGCGTTCAGATGACACAACCCAAGCCCGATGGCGAGTCCGCGAGCCGTCGGGGTATCAGGGTGAAAAATCCAGCGGAATACCCCGACGGCTCGCGGCCCCCGGGGACTCGCCATCGGGCTTGGGTTCATTGATCGCTATACAAGCCCCGCGCGATCCTTCCGAATCGCGTGGAGAGAAGAGGCGGCAGCGGAGGGGTAGGGCCGCTGACGCCCCAAAGCCGGCCATCCATCTTGCGACGGGACGAACCTGCTTATTTCTTCAGATAGCTGCTGAACGATTCCGGTTCGACCAGACCTCTGGTCTTGGTCAGAATGTCGAACTGGCCATCCGCACGAATCTCGCCGATATAGACCGGCTTGAAGGTGTGGTGATTCTTGGGGTGCATTTTCTTCTTGCCGCCGGGCGCATCGAATTCGAGACCCAGCACGGCAGGCACCACCTTGTCCACATCAAAGCTCTTGGCTTTTTCCACGGCGGCCTTCCACACATAGACGCCAAAGTAAGCGGCTTCGATCGGATCATCGGTCACGCGCTTGTCGCCGCCGGGCAGACCCTTGGCTTTGCAGTAGGCCTTGAACTTGGCGACGAACGCCTTGTTCTCGGGGGTGTCGATGGACTGGAAGTAGTTCCAGGCCGCGAGGTGGCCGACGAGCTTTTCGGTTTCCATCGCACGCAGCTCGTCTTCCGCGACGGAGAACGCCATGATCGGGCAGGTGTCCGCCTTGAGACCCTGGTTGGCGAATTCCTTGTAGAAGGGGACGTTCGAGTCGCCGTTGATGGTGGAGAGAACGCAGGCGTCGCCGTCTTTGGCGAAGGCCTTGATCTTACCGACGATGGTCTGGTAATCGCTGTGGCCGAAGGGGGTGTATTCTTCGACGATGTTGGCTTCGGGCACGCCGACCGAGAGCAGGTAGGCGCGGAGCACCTTGTTGGCGGTGCGGGGGAAGACGTAATCGGTGCCCAGAAGGTAGAACTTCTTCTTGCTGCCGCCGTCTTCGCTCATCATGAACTGGGCGGCGGGGATGAGCTGCTGGTTGGGTGAAGCGCCGGTGTAGAAGATGTTGGGGCTTTCTTCTTCACCTTCGTACTGCACGGG
>CAZYPK010000087.1:0-11463 GCA_964649195.1 uncultured Phycisphaeraceae bacterium | reverse complement strand
TAGAAGAGCAGGCCCTTGTTGGCTTCATAGACGGGCAGGACGCTCTTGCGGCTGACGGAGGTCCAGCAGCCGAAGGTGACCGCGACCTTTTCCTGGAGCAGCAGTTCCTTCGCTTTTTCGGCGAAGAGATCCCAGTTGGAGGCGGGATCGACGACGACGGGGACGATCTTCTTGCCCAGGACGCCGCCCTTGGCGTTGATTTCATCGACAGCCATCAGGACGACATCGCGCAGCGATGTTTCGGAGATGGCCATGGTGCCGGTGAGTGAGTGGAGGATGCCGATCTTGACTTCATCAGCCCTGGCGGTGTTGGCGAAGCCGGCGACGATGACGGAGGCGACGAGGGACAGTGCGGTGAACAGATGCTTGATTTTTCCCATGGATGCCGAACTCGCTTTCTTCTCGCGTTGGAGGGGCGTTGAAAATTTCCAATCTCAAATTTCAGATCTCAAATCTCAGATTTCACATCTCGGATTTGAGAGTCGAGGGATTGCTACGCCGCAAGCGGCTTGTGCGGAGAAAGCCCCGCATCGCGTGGGGCGATGCGGGGCTTCAGGAGGAGGCGGGATCAGAAGGCGACGCTGAAGCCGACCTTGCCGACGAGGAAGTCGTTGTCGGGGTTGCTGGGGATGGTGGCGTCGTCGGTGTGGTAGTAGATGAGGGAGGCGCCGACGGACCACTGGCCGTACTTGGAGGGGATGAACTTGAGCGGGATGGAGGCCGCGACGCCGACGGAGATGTAGGCGAAGCCGCTGTCCTCGTAGAAGTCGCCGTCGCCGAAGCCGATGGCGATGGGGAAGGAGATATCGACGCCGAACGATTCGGAATCGATGAGGGTGAAACCGGGTTCGAGGTTGACGACGAACGCCCAGCCGCTGTCCTTGTCGGAGCCGGAGACGCCGGCGACTTCGCCGCCGCTGGAGAGCTTGTGGGCGGTGAACTTCGGGGACAGCTTGAAGGCGCCCAGCAGTTCGCTGTCATCGAATTCGACGGAGAAGTCGAAGACTTTTTCGACATCACCGCCGTAGATCCAGTCGGCATAGACGACGCCGAAGGTGAACTGGCCGACGGGGATGTAAACGCCGAAATAGACATCCACTTCCTGGAGGTTGCCGCCGATGGCGCTGGCGGCGTTGCTGTTCACATCCCACCAGGTGCCGGCGACGAACTTGAACAGATCGAAATCGATGGTGATTTCAGCGTAAGGATTGAAGGTCGAATCCTCGCCGAAGTCGTTGCCCGCGCCCCAGACGTCGTAGCCCCAGGAGATGAAGTGCGTCGTGTAGTCCGCGCCGAACGTGCCCGAAATCTTGGGCCCTGCATCGGCGACCGCTTCCTCGGCATGCGCCCGAGTCCCCAGGCTCGGTGCCAGCATCGCTCCGGCGAGAAACAGCGAACTCAACACCTTGTGACTCTTCTTCATGAACAGATCCTTTCGTTGATGAACCCTAAAAGAGAGAGTCAGGAACTGACGGCTTCGCACAACGCGAATGGAGAATCCCACACGTCAAGCCCTGGACTCGATTCGGATCAATGGCACCGGGTGGCCTGCCCGACGACTGACCGCCAAGCCCGGAAACGCAAGATTTGTGCCAAGTCCGATCCGCCCGCTGCCGCGCCGTTAATCATCCGCTTCGATGAAAAAGGTTCACCAACCCCTTTCTCGCGGAATCAACTGCAAAAACGGCACAGACGGCTGAAAGTCACCGCCCGCACCCTCCGAAGAAAAATCGATCCCCAACGCCCAATCCACTGCTTCCTTCGTACACACACTGCGCGCTCACTGCGCAGTGAGGGTGTCGGCGCGCAGCAAGTGGGCGGGGGCGCCATCACTCCGCAAGAGCCGCGACTCAACGAGTCGCGGACGTGAACGGCTTGGATGAAACGTCGATCACGCGAGGGAGGTGCGGCAAAGGCGGGGTACCACGCGGGCGGGTTCGAGGCTGGCGACGCATGGTGCGCATCACCACCCTTGAGACTGTTCGCGTCCGCGACGTGTTACGTCGCGGCTATAACAGACAGAGCCGCGACTCAACGAGTCGCGGACGTGAACGGCCTGATGGAGCGTCGATCGCGCGAGAGAGGTGCGGCAAAGGCGGGGTCCCACGCGGGTGGGTTCGAGGCTGGTAATGCACGGCGCGCATCACCACCCTTGAGGCTGTTCGCGTCCGCGACGTGTTACGTCGCGGCTCGTTGAGCCGCCTGATGGAGCGTCGATCACGCGAGAGAGGTGCGGCAAAGGCGGGGTCCCACGCGGGTGGGTTCGAGGCTGGCGACGCATGGCGCGCATCACCACTCTTGAGACTGTTCGCGTCCGCGACGTGTTACGTCGCGGCTCGTTGAGCCACCTGATGAAGCGTCGATCGCGCGAGGGAGGTGCGGCAAAGGCGGGGTACCACGCGGGCGGGTTCGAGGCTGGCGATACAAGGCGCGCATCACCACCCTTGAGACTGTTCGCGTCCGCGACGTGTTACGTCGCGGCTCTTGGGGCGGCTGCTATGATGGCCCTTGTTTGCTCGCTCGCACCTGCGGGAACCTGCCGCCATCAGCCACGAATCCTCTTCATCTCCGCACCAGTCGCTGAGCCGGATCAAATCGCTGCTGGCCGCCCACGGCCTGCATCCGCGTCATCGCTTCGGGCAGAACTTTCTGCACGATGGTGACAAGATGGCCAGGATCATCGCGGCGGCGCAGTTGCAGCCGGATGATCTGGTGTTGGAGGTTGGTCCGGGCACGGGGGCCTTGTCGGTGCGGCTGCTGGGGGCGGGGGCCAGGCTCGTGGCGGTGGAGATCGATCGCGATCTGGAGCCGATCCTGCGATCGCAGTTGCGGATTCAAACGGATGATGATGTCAACGCGCAGCGGGCGACGCTCTGCATCGCCGATGTGCTCGATGGGAAGCACACGCTCAGCCCTTGGGTGCATCGGTTGTTGTGTGAGCTGTCGGGGCAGGCCGCGCCGCCGTTCAAGCTGGTGGCGAATCTGCCTTATAATGTCGCTTCGCCGCTGCTGGCGAATCTGCTGCTGGCGCCGTATGAATCCTCCGGGCAGCCGTTGCCGCGGATGACGCTGGCGATCGTGCTGATTCAGCGTGAGGTGGCGGACCGTTTGACGGCGCCGCCGGGCGGCAAGGATTACGGACCGCTGGGGATTCTGGTGCAGGCGATGTGCGAAGTCGATCGCGTGGCGACGCTTTCGCCGGGCTGTTTCTGGCCATCGCCGAAGGTGGACTCGGCCGTGGTCCGGCTTCGCGTGCGGTCGCAGCCGCTGACCGGGCAACCGCACCGGTTGTCGAAGCTGCTGCATCGGCTGTTCAGCAAGCGTCGCAAGCAGATCGGCTCGATCCTGGGCCGCGCGACCCCGCTGCCTGATGACATCGATGCCAGCCGCAGGCCCGAGCAGTTGACGGTGGAGCAGTTGTGCCGGCTGGCTTCACAGTTGGGGGAGTGACGCATGTCGTGTGCATACGTACCGGAAAGGCGGGGGATGAAAAAAATATGACAATCTTTCATCCTTCGCGGTCCACTTCACTTGACGAATGAAAGGGGTTCCGATTTAATCAGCCATGAATGTTGTATGACTTCCCCCACCGACGACCGATGAGCCGGACCGCCGCGAGGCTCATCGCCCCACACCCGGACAACTTAGGATCGCGCTGAACGACTTTCGGGGTTGCTGCGAAGGCATCGGTATCTTCGCGCGACGGATGGTTGATGGCAGGAGATCGCGAAGCCGCAAGCGGCTTGGGTGTGAGGTTGTTCAGGAATTCCGATAGCTGATAGCTGACCGCTGATAGCTTTTTCCCAGGAGCGCGTCATGTCCAAGAAG
This sequence comes from uncultured Phycisphaeraceae bacterium, assembly GCA_964649195.1. Lineage (GTDB taxonomy): Bacteria > Planctomycetota > Phycisphaerae > Phycisphaerales > Phycisphaeraceae > JTS-RE9. Next base: position 7,635 of record CAZYPK010000087.1, on the reverse strand, counting down.
AATGACAGTTGGGGCATCGAAGTGGGCGCCAACGCCCTTAAGGCCATGCGACTGGTGCGCGACGGCGCCGAAGTCGAAGTGGCGGCTTACGATGTCATTCCCTTCAAGAAGGTGCTCACCACGCCGGACCTGAACGTCGATGAGGCGATCCAGGTCAACCTCGACCAGTTCCTCACACGGCACGACATCAGCAAGAGCTCGGTCGTCGTCTCCGTGCCCGGCAACATGGCCTTCGCGCGGTTCGCCAAGCTGCCGCCGGTGGAGCCGAAGAAGATTCCCGACATCGTTCGCTTCGAGGCCCAGCAGCAGATTCCCTTCCCGATCGATCAGGTCGAGTGGGACTATCAGGTGTTCGCCCAGGATGATTCGCCCGATGTGGAGGTGGGCATCTTCGCCATCAGCAAGGAACGGGTGGCCCAGTTCCTTTCCAATTACAACCGGATGAACATCAGGATCGACGCCCTGACCCTTTCGCCGCTGGCGGTGGTCAATGCCTTGGGTTACGACATGAACCTGCTCAAGGAGGGCAAGGGCACGATCATCCTCGACATCGGCACGACCAGCACCGATCTGGTCGTCGTCGAAGGCGGCAGGGTCTGGATGCGAACGATGGCCATCGGCGGCAACAACTTCACCGAGGCCCTGGTCAAGTCCTTCAAGCTCTCCTTCCCCAAGGCCGAGAAGCTCAAGCGCGAAGCGGGCACCAGCAAATATGCCCGGCAGATTTTCCAGGCCATGCGTCCGGTCTTCGCCGACCTCGTGCAGGATATCCAACGCTCGCTGGGGTTCTATCAGACCTCCAACCGCGATGCGGAGCTTCACCAGCTCATCGGTGTCGGCTCCACGTTCCGCCTGCCGGGGCTTCAGAAGTTCCTCAAGCAGCAGCTTGAGATCGACATCATCCGGCCCGACGGCTTCAAGAAGATCCGCGTCGATGGCAAGCAGGCCGCCGACTTCGCGGAGAACGCCCTGAACATGGCCACGGCCTACGGCCTGGCGCTCCAGGGGCTGGAACTGGAACAGGTCTCGGCCAACATCCTGCCCGAACACGTCGTCAAGGCCCGCCTGTGGCGCGCCAAGCAGGTCTGGATCGCCGCCGCCTCGCTGATCCTTCTGCTCTCCGTCGGCGCCGCCTGGTTCAAGGTCGCCAGCGAAAAGGCCGCCTACGCCCGCGACAAGGCCGCCACCGACAGCATCGTCAACCCGGTCATCAACCAGGCGCAATCGCTCAAGAGTCAACACGATACCAACGTCAAAGCCTCCGATCCCCGCATGAGAATCGAGAACCTCCAGCGCGTGCTGGATTACCGCGATGTCTGGCCCAAGCTGATGGAAGACATCAGCATGGCCGCCGCCACCCTCGGCGCCCAGAGCGAACTGGGGGAACCCAACTACAACATCCACAAGAGCATCCCCCGCAACCAGCGGCGCAGGGTGTTCATCACTTCCTACGATGCCCGCTATGTGGAATCCCGAACCACTGCGGCCCCGGGCTCCGTCCCGACGCCGGCCCCTGCCGCAGGCACGCCGATCCGCAAGCTCTCCAGCGAGGAAGCCTTCGGCCCCCGGCCGGCGGCGCAGGCTCCTGAAGCCGTGATGCCGTTGGAAGGCGGACCGGTCCCCGGCGCCCCCGGAGCTCCCGGAACCCCGGACGACCCCAACGCCAAGACCCGGCCCTCGATCATCATCACCATCCAGGGCACCACGCCTTACACCAACAACACCAGCCAGTTCCTCAGCAGCAACTTCCTCGACTTCCTGCGAAACAAGCTGGACCGCGAAGATCGACCCTACCGCATCGTCAAGGAGTCGATCGAGCTGGCCAACTTTGATGTGGTGATCGCGGAAGACAAGAAGGATGGCACAACCACCACGACCACGCCCGAGCGCGGCGGACGGCGAACGGTCCCCCCCCCGCGAGGATCGCCGCTGCCCGAAGAAGGCGGAACCCTGCCCCGTGGCCGCCGCGTGCCGGTGGCGCCGACTCCGACGCTGCCGGAGTTCGGACCGGGGACTGGTCGTCCCGGCATTGGGGAGGGTGAGGCCAAGCAGGAGGACCTCAAGCCGCTCTACCCGCTGCGCCCCCTGGCGGATGAATCGCCGGTGGGTGATCGCATCTTCACCATCACCTGGACGGTGGAGCTTCTGAGTCCCGAAGAGGTGCGCCAGCGCGAGGATGCGGCCAAGAAGGATGCCGTCCCCTCGGCCCAGGCCGCCCCGGTTTTCAATCCTGCCGTCGCCTCCACTGCCGCCTCCACGAAGGAGTCCCGCTAATGAAAAACATCCTCGAAATGGCCAAGGGTAATCCGCTCGTCGTCGTCGCCATTGCGGTGGCGGCGCTCTCCATCGCGGCGCTGTTGTTGGTCGTTCGTCCGATGGGCGCCGACCTGGTGGCCGAGATGGGCAAGCGCACGCAGCACGCCGGCAAGATCAAGACGCTCATGTCCTCGAGATTGGAAGTGCCCGCCCCCAAGCCCGATGCCCCGCCCCGAATCATCACCGTGGTCATCAACAAGGCCACCAACGACGCCCTCACCAAGGTCTATGACGACATGCGCACGCAGTCGAAGACCGTCTTCAGCAGCGCCGTTCAGATCAACCAGACGAATCACGACCCGCTGCTGGAAAACCTCTTCCCCGAAACCAACGACCCGGCCATCCCCTTCCAGGCCAAGGATGAATACCTGCGCCAGTTGCGGGCCATGCTGGGCAAACCCTCGGTTGCCGACAAGGACGCCCCCCGGCTCAACGCCTCGGACCGGATCCCCGACGAGGAGGTGGACGCGGAAATGCTGAAGGTGACCCACCGTTTCCTCGCCGGCTTTTTCCCTCGCAAGCTGGAATCCGAGCTGACGCTGGAGGACAAGAAGCGCCTGGCCGATCTGCGGGCGGCGGCCATCTTCGACCGCATGAAGGAACATGCCGAGCGGATCAGCATCTACGCCTCGACCAATGAGAAGCTCGACGATTACCCCTTCCACATCGGCGCCTGGGCCCGGGCCGGCACGCGGCCTGCGCTGCGGGACATCTGGGAAGGCCAGATGAGCCTGTGGATTCAGCAGGACATCGTCCGCGCCATCGCCCTGGCCAACAAGCCCAGCCGCGAGCAGGGTTCGTTCCATCAGCGGGATTCGGTGCTCACCGCGCCGGTCAAGCGGCTGGTGAGCATCCAGATTTTCGATGACTACGTGGGCATCAACGGCGCGGGCGGCATGGGCCGCGTCAGCCAGAGGCAGCCCCGCACCGCCACCGGCGGTCCCCACCGGGGGGGCGAGATGGGCGCCATGGATTACTTCCGCACCGACACCACCCGCGTCATCCTTGAGGAAATGAAAACCTACAACCCCGATCAGCGGTTGCCGGAGATGTTCAACATCTCCATGACCGGCCGCGTCAGCAACCCGATTTACGATGTCCGCCACGCCCAGGTCGAGTTGATCGTCGAGTACCGCCAGTTGCCCGCCCTCTTCACCGCCATCGGCAAGGTCAATCTCATGACCGTGCTGGAAACGCACATCACCGAAATCGATGAATACGAGGACCTGGCCCTGGGCTACATGTACGGCGGAAACGACTGCGTTCAGGTGCAGATGCTCATCGAAACCATCTGGCTGCGCGAATGGACCGGCCCGCTGATGCCCCAGGTCGTCAAGGATGAACTGGGCGTCATCATCCCCAAGCCCGGCGCCCCCGACACCGCTTCGCCTGCGACGCCTTGATGCAACCGCAACGAAAATGAAATCCCTGTGTCTCGGATTTAAGACTGCAACCCGAAATCCTTCCCCGCATTGAACGGGAGCCTGCCCATGCGACTCAAACAGCAATCCTTCGTGGACAAGTACATCGAAGTGGTGATCCTGGCCGTGGCGGTCATCATCAGCCTGGCGGTCATCGGGTTGTTCGTGGTGGGCACGCCCTACAGCGTCGAAGTGGCGCCGGGCAAGACCGCCACCCCCGCCGAGGTCGAGGCGGCTTATCTTGCCCAGGCCAGGACCTTGGAGGCCGCGGTCAACCGCGACGAGCCGCCCCAGGAGCTGGCCAACCTCAAGATTCCCGATTACGTCAGCCGGTTCAATGATCGCTACAGCCAGCGGCTGGTGCAGAGCGACTCCTTCTACGCCATCGTCTTTGGCCCGCCGGGCATCGCGGATCTGGGGCTGGACGGCGGCGTGCCCGTGCTGCGGAATGTGGATGCCAAGATCCCCCCCGCCGCCCAGAAGGTGACCGCGCAGCCCGCCTATCACGTTCTCGAATCCGATGAAGCCCTCACCCTCGCCCTGGGCGATGTGGCCCGGGCCCAGTACCCCGATGCGAAGGATGACCTGCTCAAGGCCCTGACCGAGGACTGGCGCAAAAAAGCCGTCGCCCTGGCCGGCGCCAGGAACCCCCGCGACTTCTGGTCCGTCACCGTCACCGGCTCCATCAGCCCGCAGGATTGGATCGACGCCATCGCCAAGGTTCCCGCCGAGAAGAAGATGCCCGAATCCTGGTACGAGGAACTGGCGCAGTTCATCTCCGGCATCGACATCCAGCGCCAGGTGCTGGACCCCGCAACGGGCCAGTGGGGTTCGCCCACCACCGTGCAATCGCTGCCCGGCGCGGTTTCCGACATCCTCCGCGCCTATGTCGTACAGGTGCAGGAGGCCAAGACCAAGAACCTGGATGCCGACGAGACGGGCCAGCTTCAGGTCGCCCTGGTCGAGAACCTTCGCTTCTATCAGGAGGACCTGGTCAAGCCGCAGTTCCTGCCGGTGAAGGCCCATCGCCCCTGGACCGAACCGGACCATGTGCCCCTTGAACTGGCGCCGGCGGATCAGCAGGCCCTTTTGAAGATCAATCAGCAGATCAACAAGTACCAGTCCGAGCTTCGCGGCCTGATCGGCCGCACCGGCACGGGCGGCGCCGAGGGCACCAGGCCCGGCGGCGTGATCCCGCCGCGCATCAACGCGAACTACGAAGAAGGCTTCATCCCCACGCCCGGCCGAACGCCCCAGCCGCCACGCATCACCCCCACCCCCAAGACCAAGCAGCCCGGCCCCGGCGTCGATCCCGCCAAGAAGAACCCCAACGAGGATCGCATCAAGCTCTACCAGACCCGCCTGGCCGACCTGATGAAACAGCGCGACGAGATTCTCGGCAAGCTGATCAAGGACAGGCCGGAGGATTCCGCGACGGTCGAGCCTTCCGGTCCGGGTCGTCCGGTCCCGCGCCGCAACCCCGGCGAAGGTCGCGGCGAGTTCTTCGATCCTGAGTTCGTGAGGCCGGGCACGGGGCGTCCGCGTCTGCCGGGGCAGCCGGGGTATCCGGGGCGTCCCGGGGGGCCGGAAGAGGGTGATGGCACGCTGCAACCGATCAAGTTCTGGACGCATGATGTGGATGTGAAGCCGGGCGGCACCTACCGGTATCGCGTGGTTTATCGGGTGATCAACCCGCTGTTCAACAAGGAGGAGCAGTTGATCGAACCGCTGCGTCCGCAGGCGGCGAAGCTGGAGCAGGAATCGGTCGAGAGCGAATGGACGCAGCCGATCACCATCGAGCCGCCGGTGCGGTTCTTCGTCGAGGATGTCCGCCCCGAGACGGCCACGGTGACCTGGGGCATCTATCGCATCTACAACGGCTACCGGCTGCACAAGCAGTTCACCACCCGGCCCGGCGACCCGATCGGCAAGCCTGTCGAGGTGGAAGTGAAGGATGATCAGGGCGGTGCCGCCGGGAAAGAGGTGGTTGATCTGAGCGTGCCCCAGTTGCTGCTGGACCTGAAGACCCCGGCCAGGCAGGCCGGCGCCATCGGTTTCCGCGGGCCGATGACGGTGCTCGTGGCCGACTCGAATCAGGGAACGGTTTCCACCCGCGACCCGGTGGCCGACCGCGAGAACCCGGACCGCATTCGCCTGTTCAACGAGGCGACCGGTGCCTTGCAGACCACCCCGCCCGCCGGCGGAACCGGCGAGTTCCCCGGCTTCCGCCCACCGGAAGGCGGCTTGCGCTAGAGCAGAGCCGCGACTCAACGAGTCGCGGACGCCAACAGCCTCAAGGGTGGTGATACGCACCTTGCGTTGCCGTCGGGTGGCTGGGGCTGGAGGCTTTGCACAAGCCCCGGCCAAGGGAGCGGGAAGAGCCGGAGGAGCCGGAAAGAGCCAGAAGAGCTGGGGCTTTTCAAATCGTCGGGTGGCTGGGCTGGAGGCTTTGCGCAAGCCCCGGCCCAGGCGCACGAAGCAAGGTGGCGCAACTGAAAGTCGATGGTCCCCTTGCCGGGGCTTCGCAGAGCCTCAGCCCCAGCCACCCGAAACCTCTCACCCACGCCAAATCTTCTCATCCCCAAAACCTCTCATTCCCCCGCGCACCTTCATCGCTCATCTTTCGCGCGACCGACCTCTTCTTCAGGTCGTGCGCGTCCGCGACGTGTCACGTCGCGGCTCTGGAATTGTCCTTCATTCCTCGTCGAACTTGCGGTTGACCAGCTCGGCCAGGGCGGTCAGGGCGGCGTCGGCGTCGCCGCCTTTGGCCCGGACGATCAGTTGCGTGCCCTGGGTGGCGGCGAGCATCATCATCTGCATGATCGATTTGCCATCGACATCCTGCTGCCCCTTGTTGACGCGGATATCGCTCTGGAACCCGTTGGCGACATCGACGAACGCCATCGCCGGCCGGGCGTGCAGGCCCAGCCGGTTCTGAATGGTGACATTCGTTCGATGCCAGTCGCCGTTGGTTTCCACGACCTGCTCCGCGCGGGGGATGAATCCTGATGCGTGATGAATCGCCAGTGCCACCGCGCTGCGGGCACTGCGTCTGGGGATGATCGGGTTGAGCCGGAGTGTTCGAACCGTCCGTGTGAACCGATGCCGGACAGGATGAACACGCAGGCCGCAATGATATCAACTGGCCAGTTGCTGTGTGTCGGCTTCCTGGATCAGGTCGCGGATTTCGTCAACCGTGGTCGATTGCCGGAGGAACCGGCGGAAGGTGTCCTTCTGAAGGTTGGAGAAGATGTTCTCCATCGCCTGCAAATGGTCGTCGGGCTTGTTGACCGGGCTCAGCAGCAGCACGATGGAATAGACCGGCGCCTTGTCGAGGGCGTTGAAGTCCACCCCCTTCTGGCTGACGCCGATGGCGGCGGCCATCTTCCTGATCTTGTCGTGCTTGACGTGAGGCACGGCCACGCCTTTGCCAAAGCCCGTGGAGCCGCGCTTCTCGCGGTCGAGGATGAGCTTGACCAGCTCATCGCGGATCCCCGCATCACAGGCGCCGGCGGCGACGAGGGCGTCAAGCAGTTCGTTGATCACCTCGTCACGATCGGTGCTGTTGAGTTGGGGGATGACAGCCTTGGAAACAATAAAGTCGCTCAGTTTCATGGTCAGCCTTTGATTTCCAAACGGTGGACAAGCGGAGTATTAACGCGGATTATAGACGTTCTGTCAAAGCGCGGGGGAGAGAAGCGGGAAGCTACAGGGCAAAAGCATATGGCGGGAGAGCGAGGCTCCCGCTGGGAGGGCGAGGCTCCTGCTGGGAGGGCGAGGCTCCTGCCGAGCCGTTCGTTTGCGAAGCCCGTCCGCGGGCTGAAGCAAACGAAGTTCGCGCGACCGGCGATCGTGCCTGATCGTTCGCCTGCCGCGCGAGTTTCGTTTGCTCAGGCCC
>CAZYPK010000086.1:0-21103 GCA_964649195.1 uncultured Phycisphaeraceae bacterium | reverse complement strand
CCTCATCAAGGACTGGTCGCAATATCTGCTCGCGCGGCTGGCCGGCTTCGCGCTGAGCGTGGGCAACATCAACGCCAACCTGCGGATCATGGAGGTCGTCGGCCGGCTCGGCTACGGGTTCGACAAGCGTCGCCGACGCCGCGTACTGGACAACCTCGCCCACGCCTTCCCCGACTGGACGCAGGAGCGGCGCGAGAAGCTGGCGCGGCGGTCGTTCGAGCATTTCATGAAGCTGGTCGTGGAACTGGCGGTGACGCCCCGGGTCATGCACGCCGACACCTGGGCCCGCCACGTTCACTTCCGCGACATGGGTGAATCGCTCAAGTGGCTCAATGCCGGCAACCCGGCGATCGTGCTCACCGGCCACGTGGGCAACTGGGAAATGCTCGGCTACACCAACGCCCTGATGGGCTACCCCGTCGATGCCCTGGCGCGGCCGATCGACAACCCGCTGGTCAACCGCTGGGTGCTGGATGTCCGCGAGCAGCGCGGCCTGAAGATCATCACCAAGTTCGACGCCACCGACCGGATGCTCGACGTGCTCAACGCCGGCGGCCAGCTCGGATTCGTCGCCGACCAGAATGCCGGGAAGAAGGGCATCTTCGTTCCCTTTTTCAACCGCATGGCCAGCACATACAAGTCGATCGGCCTGCTGGCGATCAGCCGGGACGTGCCGATCATGTGCGGCTTCGCCCGGCGGGTGGGCGGCGGATTTCATTACGAGCTGAGCACGGTCGATATCATCCATCCGCACGAATGGAAGGAGCGGCCCGACCCGCTGTTTTACGTGACCGCCAGGTACAGCCGGGCCATCGAGACGATGGTCCGCCGCAGCCCCGAACAGTACCTGTGGATGCATCGCCGGTGGAAGTCGCGCCCGCGCTGGGAGCAGGAGGGCAAGCCGATGCCCGCCTCGATCCAGGCCAAACTCGAATCGCTGCCCTGGATGGACCATGTGACCCTCGACCGCCTCAAATTGCCGGTGGAGGACGGAAAGAACGGGCAGGCATGATAACCAGAGGTCAGAAGTCAGAGGTCAGAAGTCAGAGGTCAGAAGTCAGAGGTCAGAAGTCAGAGATCAGAAGTCAGAGGTCAGAAGTCAGAGGGGACAGGAGACAGGAAGAAGCCCACAGCCGCTTGCGGCTTCGCTCCGACCTCCGACCTCCGACTCTTCGTATCACAATTGTAACGCCTTGTTAACAAAGGGCTTGTTACACAGACATGACATCCGATCTCCGCCGGGGTGCGTAGCATGTGTCGTGTGAATGGTTCATTCACCTGACGCAAAGATGCTCCGACCCGCAAGGTGCAACATGCCCCATCAGCCGCATCGTTTCGGTCGCCTTCGCCTCATCCCCCGGATCACCCCCCGGATCACCCCCCGGATCACCCCCCGAATCATCCCCCGCATATCTCCTTTCATCGCTCTGCTTGCCCTGCTCATCGCGTGGCCTGCCATCGCTCAGGTCAACGTCACCCGCAGCGCTCGTCCGCCTCACCGCGCCCTTTCCTCGCACGTCGTCGTGCCGCAGTGGCGCGTCGTGCAGCCGGCGGCACCGCAGCAGGTGGTCATCACGCAGGTCGATGTCAGCGTGTCGATCATCGAACAGGTTGCGACCACGATCATGGACATCAGCCTGAGCAATCCTTCCGCACAGCGTCTGGAATCCGAACTGATCATGCCCGTGCCTGACGGCGCGGTGGTGCGCGGCTTCACGTTCCAAGGCGCGGGAAAAGAACCGACCGCCGAGCTTCTTCGCCGTGAGGAGGCCCGCCGTATTTATGACTCGATCGTGGCCCAGACGCGCGATCCCGCGCTGCTTGAATTCATCAGCTTCAACCTGGTGCGGTCGAGCGTCTTCCCCGTTGAGCCGCGCTCGACGCAGAAGATTCGTCTGACATACGAAACGCTTCTGCCCGCGGAGGGTTCGCGTGTCGATTACGTGCTGCCTCGCAGCGAATCGGTGGAATACAACGTGCCTTGGAACGTGTCGGTGAGCATCATTTCGAAGAAGCCGATCTCCACGGTTTACTCGCCCAGCCACAAGATCGAAACCAGCCGTACGAGCGATTCGCAGCTCGCGGCCCGCATCGCCGCTGATGCGACGCGCGAGCCGGGCGCGTTTCGCCTGTCGTATCTCGTCGAAAGCGACAGCGTCACCGCATCCATGTTCGCCTACCCCGATCCCAAATCCGGCGGCGGCTACTTCCTCCTGCTCGCAGGTCTGCCCGCCAAGCCGGCCGATCACGACAAGACCATCAAGCGCGAAGTCACGCTCGTCATCGACCGCTCCGGCTCCATGAACGGGGAAAAGATCGAACAGGCCCGCGAAGCCGCGCTTCAGGTCATCGCAGGACTGGAAGATGGTGAAGCCTTCAACATCATCCTCTACAACGAAGCGGTCGAATCCTTCGCCGACGCACCGGTCATCAAGAATGATGAAACAACCAAAGCCGCCCGTGAATACGTCAGGGCGATGAAGGCACGCGGCGGCACGAACATTCACGATTCTCTCCTCGAAGCCCTGCGCCCCAAACCGATGAAAGGCATGCTGCCCATCATCCTCTTTCTCACCGACGGCCTGCCCACCGTCGGCCAGACCTCCGAGAAGGCCATCCGCGAAACCGCGCTCAAGGGCAACCGCCACGATCGCCGCATCTTCACCTTCGGCGTGGGCACCGATGTCAACACGCCGCTGCTGGAAAAAATCGCTTATGAAACGCGGGCCACTTCCACCTTCGTGCTGCCCAGGGAGGATGTCGAGGTGAAAGTCTCGCAGGTCTTCAAGCGGCTGGCCGGCCCGGTGTTTTCATCACCTTCGTTGATCGCCGTCGGCAAAGACGGCAAGCCTGCCAATGGCCGCGTGCTTGATGTGCTGCCTGTGAAACTGCCCGACCTTTTCGATGGCGACCAGCTTGTGCTGCTGGGCCGCTATGTCGGTGATGAACCTGTCACTTTCCAGATGACCGGCAACTTCCTCGGCAAAAATAAAGCCTTCAAATTCACCTTCACTCCCGAAAAAGCCACCGCCCGCAACGCCTTCGTCCCGCGCCTCTGGGCCAGCCGGAAGATCGGCGACCTCGTCGATGCCATCCGCACCCTCGGTTCCGAATCCGGTGCGATGCCCGGCACGACGCCGCCGCCCACCGCGATCAACGATCCGCGCCTCAAGGAGTTGATCGATGAAGTCGTCCGCCTCTCCACCGAGTTCGGCATCCTCACCGAATACACCGCCTTCCTCGCCCGTGAAGGCACCGACCTGTCCCGCAAGGACCTCGTCTTCAACACGGCCCGTGACAACTTCATCAACCGCGCCTGGAACTCCCGTAGCGGCATCGCCTCGGTGAACCAGGAAGAGAACGGCAAGTTTCAAAAGACGCAGATGTACCTCAACGCCAGCAACCGAATGTTGGATGAAAATTTGAACGAAGTGACCATCACGAACGTCCAGCAGGTCAGCGATCGTGCCTTCTACAAACGAGGCAACCAATGGATCGACAGCCGCGTGATCGATGAGGCGGACACCATCAAACCCAAGCGCACCATCACCTTCGGCAGCGACGACTACACCAGACTCGTCGAACGCCTGGCGAATGATGGCCGCAACGGATGCATCGCGCTCAAGGGCGACATTCTCATGGTGATCGATGGTGAAACGATTCTTGTGAAGATGCCGTAGGGCGGGCACCGCCCACCACGACGAACCCTGTGCATCCCAACGAAGCAAACCCAAGCGGTGGGCGATGCCCACTTTACCAAGGAGCCTCATCATGACACGCAGCAGATTTTCGTTTTTCGCCGCGATCTCCGCACTTGCACTGGGCATCGCCGCACCGGTTGCGCCGGCCAAGGATGCGCCGCAGGTGCAGACCGCACCCCTCGTCGATGCCGCCGCGAAACCTGCGGTGAAACAGCCTGTCATTCAACTGGCCATCCTGCTGGACACCAGCAACTCGATGGACGGCCTGATCGACCAGGCCAGGACGCAGCTCTGGAAAATCGTCAACGAGTTCATCGCGGTCAAGCGCGATGATGTGCGCCCCTTGCTCCAAGTGGCGCTGTTCGAGTACGGCAACAACAACCTCAGCGCAAAGGACCATTTCATCCGCCTCGTGCTGCCCCTGACCGATGATCTGGACAAGGTTTCGCAGGAACTGTTCGCCCTCAAAACCAACGGCGGCCTCGAATACTGCGGAGCCGTGATCAAGGCCGCGATCGATCGCCTCGACTGGAGCAAGGACAACGCCGACCTCAAGGTGGTTTACATCGCAGGCAACGAACCTTTCGATCAAGGCCCGATCGACTTCCGCCAGTCGTGCAAGAGCGCGATCACCAAAGGCATTCAGATCAACACGATTTTCTGCGGCGGCAATGCCGAGGGCGTCTCCACCTTCTGGAAGGATGGCGCGGTCCTCGCCGACGGCAGCTTCGTTAGCATCGATGCCGATGCGAAGGTCGCCGACATCCCCGCGCCGCAGGACAAGGAACTTGCCCAGCTCAGCGCCAAGCTCAACACCACCTTCGTCCCCTACGGCAAGCGCGGCGAGGAAGGCGCTCTGAATCAGGCCGCGCAGGATTCCAACTCCGCGGGCATCTCGCTCTCCAACGCCGCCCAGCGGGCGTCGGTGAAAGGCTCCGCCTATTACCGCAACGACTGGTGCCTGGTCGATAATGTTTTCAATGACAAAGTGAAGATCGAAGAGGTGAAGGAAGAGGAACTGCCTGAGAACATGAGGAAGATGTCGATGAAGGAGCGCAAGGAATATATCGAGGCCAAGAAGAAGGAACGCGACGAGATTCAGAAGAAGATCGCGGCACTGAGTGTCGAACGGGGCAAATTCGTCGATGAAGAAATGAAGAAAACCGCGGAGAAGACCGGCGTGGAAACGCTGGACACCGCCGTGATCAAGACAGTCCGCAAACAGGCGGAAGCGAAGAATTACAAGTTTGAGAAGTGAAAAAGGGCGGGAGGAAGGGCCTGGGGAGGAGGGCCTAGGGCCTGGGGAAGAGGGACAAGGGCTAGGCTGGAGACCTGTGTTGGGATATCCTTAAGGAACAAAGAAGCATCGAAGGGAATCTCATCCGCACCGAATGAATGCCTTCCCTCTAGGCCCCAGGCCCTCCTCCCCAGGCCCTTCTCCCCCGGAGTCTTTCATGGCCCACACCGTTCTCGTTGTCGAAGATGATGCCGCGATTCGTCGCGGCATTGTCGATTCGCTCAAGTTCGAAGGCTACACCACCTTCGAAGCGGGGGATGGCGCGACAGGGTTGGACATGGCGCTGGGCGTCAGTTGCAATTTAATTCTGCTCGATCTCGTGCTGCCCAAGCGCGACGGGCTTTCGATTCTCAAGGATGTTCGCCTGGCCAAGCCGACGCTGCCGGTGATCATTCTCACGGCACGCGGTGAGGAGCACGATCGCGTGCAGGGCCTGAAGCTTGGCGCGGATGATTACGTGGTCAAGCCCTTCAGCGTGAAGGAGCTGCTGGCCCGCGTGCAGGCGGTGCTTCGCCGCAGCCCCGAACGGCCGATGGATGTGGATGAAGTGAAATTCCCCGGCGGCACCGCGGACCTCAACCGCAGAGAACTGCGCTTCGACGAGGGCGACCGTTGCGAGCTTTCCGATCGTGAAATGGAACTGCTGCGCTACCTGGCCATCAACGGCGGCCGGGCGATTTCCCGTGATGAAATTCTCTCCCGCGTCTGGGGCATGGACCCGGCAGGCGTCGCCACGCGTACGATTGACATGCATGTGGCGAGACTGCGCGAAAAGCTGCGCGATGATGCACAGGAACCGAAGGTGCTGCTGACGGTGAGGGGGAAGGGGTATATGTTTGCGGCACTGGCATAGCACTGCGGAAGAATGGAGATTTGAGATTTGAAATTTAAAATTTGAGATTTTGAAAGGCCCTCATGCGTCGTCCCTGGCTCATCGGCATCGTGTTCACCCTTTGCGTCGCCGTCGTCTTCGTGGCGATGGCGTGGGTGAGCATGCGCGCCATCCGGCTGGACCGTGATGAAGCGGAAGCCCGCCGCCGCATCGCCATCGAGGAGGATGTGCGCCTGGTCATCTCCCGTCTGGATTCGATGCTCGCGCCGCTGATCATGCAGGAGAACGCCCGCCCCTACTTTCTCTACCGCGCCTTCTACTCGCCGCAGCGGGCCTACACCGAAATGTATGCCCCCATCGAGTCGAACAAGATCCTCGTGCCTTCGCCGCTGCTGACGCACCGTTCTCCGCATGTCTTGCTGCATTTTCAGGTGAATCCGGATGGCACGATCACCTCGCCGCAGGTGCCCCAGAGCAACATGCGTGATGTCGCCGAGTCGCAGTTTGCCTCGCACGATCACATCGTCGCCGCCGAGGAGCGGCTCAACACCCTCAAGGCCACGCTGACCCGCGACACGCTGATGGCCTCGTTGCCGCCTGAACTCACGGGGTTGCAGCGGCTCGAACGGCACCTTCAACTGATGCAGGTGGAGCGCGGCAACAGCTACACCAGCCGCCTGGGTCAGCGCAGCGTCATTGAATGGCAGGCACGCAATCAGGCCCAGGCCGACTACAACGATGAGCAGGTCAAGCAGAAGGCCGACCTCAACCGGCTCATCGGCCCGATCTCCGATGTCACCGAAGGCGTCATGAAAGCCATCTGGCACAACGAGGCCCTGCTGCTGGCGCGGCGGGTCACCATCAACGGCAAGGATTACGTCCAGGGCTGCTGGCTCAACTGGCCCGTCATCAACGAATGGCTGGCGGCGGGCATCCGGGATGTCTTTCCCGACGCCCGCATCGTGCCCATCTCCCACGTCGATGATCATCCCAAGCCGCGAATGCTCGCCTCCGTGCCCGCCAAGCTGATCGTCCGCCGCGCCCCGCTGGCGGAGACGGCGGGCCTCTCGCCGATTCAGACGACGCTCATCGTCGCCTGGGTCTGCATGTTGCTGGCCGCCGTCGCGGTGGGCGTGCTTTTTTTCGGAGCCGTGCAACTGAGCGAGAGGCGCGGGGCGTTCGTCTCCGCGGTGACGCACGAGCTGCGCACGCCGCTGACCACCTTCCGCATGTACACGGAGATGCTTGAGCGCAGGATGGTGCCCGATGAAAACCGAAGGCAGGAATATCTCACCACCATGCGCGTCGAAGCCGACCGCCTCAGCCACCTGGTGGAAAACGTGCTGGCCTACGCGAGGCTCGAACACAGCAGCCCCGCATCGCGGGCCCAGGTGCTGCCGGTGGGTCAGATGATCGACCGCATCAAGGATCGCATGACGCAGCGTGCCGAGTCGGCGGGCATGACGCTGAAGGTGCAGCCCAACGGCGCGAGTGAAACACCGGTGAAGGCCGACCCCGGCGCGGTGGAGCAGATCCTGTTCAACCTCGTCGATAACGCCTGCAAGTACGCGGCCTCCGCCACGGAGCGGGAGATTCACATCGATGCCGTGCGGCACAACGGCCACGTGAAGATTCACGTGCGCGATCGCGGTCCGGGCATTGCCGTGCAGGAGGCTCGCCGATTGTTTCAGCCGTTCCGCAAATCGGCGAAGGATGCGGCCCACTCGGCGCCGGGCGTGGGACTGGGGCTGGCGCTCTCGCGCCGACTGGCGCAGGCGATGGGCGGCGATCTGAAACTCAACGGCGACGGCGAAACCGGCGCGTGCTTCGAACTCACGCTGCCGGTGGACGTGAACTGACCGATCAGGGGCAGGGGCAGAGGTAGAGGCAGAAAATGGTCAATAGGCATTAGGCAATGGTTATCGTCTAATTTGGAAGTCGGCGCACGGTCCGCCAATCGTCAATAATCATTGCCTAATGGCTATTGGGACTTCTGAATAACCCCCGATGTGCCGCGAACCAGGGATTGCGAAGCCGCAAGCGGCTGGGACGCGGCATTTCCTGCCGCTGCCGCTGCCCCTGCCGCTGCCGCTGTTCCTGCCTCTACCTCTGCAACGACATGTGGCGATCGGTGTCGATGACGAGTTCGACATCGGTCATGCCCGCTTCGCGGGCGAGGGTGCGCAGCTCATCGGGGGTGAGGGCCGCCTTGAGACTGTCGCGGAACATGGCCCGCTGATGATCATCGCAGCCGATGGTGTGCATGGCGACGAGGTCCTCGAGCGCGGCTTCATCGGCGGGACGATACAGATCGCGGATCAGCAGGATGCCCTCGGGCCGGAGCACGCGCCACGCCTCACGCAGCATGTCCAGCGGCTGCGGAATGTGGTGCAGGATCGTGTTGCTGTAAACCACATCGAACGCCTGTTCCTCAAACGGCAGAGCCTTCACATCCGCCAGCTCGAACGCGACGCGCTCCGCAAAGCCGGTCGCGGCGAGTTTGCTTCTGGCGATGTCGAGCATGTGCCTCGACAGATCGACCGCCATGATTTTCGCGTCCTCCATTTCAGCCGCGATGAGCAGCGGGATGTGCCCCGGCCCGGCGCCCAGGTCGAGCATCTTGCAGTCGGGTTGCCGCCGGGCGCGGCGGGCGCGAAGCTCGTGCAGCCGATCGACGAAGGCGCGGTTGGGCGCGGTGTGATCCATCGCGTCATAGCCGGCGGCCTCGGCGAAGGTGTCCATCACTTCGGTTTCAAGTTCGCGCTGCATGGGCAAAGTTTAGCGGAGATTGGACGGGGGGCAGGGCCTATATAAAACCATGAAATCAGGAAAGCAGGAAAACATGAAATCAACGCGGCCCACACGATATTTCCAGATCGCATTTCCTGCTTTCATGCTTTCCTGATTTCATGGTTTTACTTAGGGCCTAGGAGGGAGCAGGGGCTCCTCCCTGGGCCCCGGGCCCTGCTCCCCAGGCCCTGCCCTGCGCCATCCACTACATTGTGCGACATGCGGCAGCCTCTGCGCATCACCAGCAACGACAACCCGCGCATCAAGGCGGTCATTCGCCTGCGCGACAGCCGCGATCGGCGGGAGACCGGCGCTTTCATCGCCGAGGGTTTTCGTGAAGTCGAACGGGCCATGAGCGCGGGCCTGCGGATGATCGAGTGGTATGCGTGCGGTGAACAGCTTGGCTTTGATGTTTCATCACTGTCGCAGCGATTGCCCTGGCGCAGGCAGGATGGTGATGCGGCGGGTCATGATGTTTCGGGCAACGTGCTCAGGAAGCTGGCTTACAAGGAAAATCCCGAGGGGCTGATCGCGGTGTTTGAGCAGCCGCGCTGGTCGTGGGATTCGCTGGTGAATGCCGGGGATATTTTCTGGCTGGTGGCGGTGGGCATCGAGAAGCCCGGCAATCTTGGGGCGATGGCGCGGACGGCGGCGGCGGCGGCGGCGGGGGCGCTGGTCGCGGTGGATGAAACGATCGATCCGCTGAACCCCAATGCGATCCGCGCCTCCACCGGCGCCGTCTTTTCGCTGCCGGTGGTGAAGGTCAGCCGACCGGAGTTGATCAGGGCCTGCGAGTCCCGGTCGATCCGCCTTCATGCGGCGATGCTCACGAAAGATGCCACCCCGTTTGATCAGACGAGCTACGCGGGCAACACGGCCATCGTCATCGGCGCGGAGGATACAGGCCTCGCCGCCGACTGGGCCGACCTGGCGCGGAAGACCGGCGGCGGCCCGGTGATCATCCCCATGCTCACCGATCGCGTCGATTCGCTCAACGCCTCGGTCGCCGCGGGCATCCTGCTTTTCAAAGCCAAACAGCAGCGCGAGATGAAATGACAAATCGTCGAAAATCCGGCCCTCACCTGTCTCCATCGCCAGGCTGCGCGGGCGATGGAGACTGTCCTCTCCCCAAGGGAGAGGGCCAAGAGTCAAGCCCTGTGATACATGCGTTTGCCTGCTCCGCTTGACCCGCCCGTCGCTTTGGCAACAATAGTGGGGTAGAATAAACGCCGGCAGTCGGTGACTGCCTCTGGAGATACGCCTGTGATGCTTGACGAAACCACGCAAACCCGCCTGATGGACAAGAAAATTCTCATCGTCGATGACGACCCGGAGGTTCGGGACAGCATCGAACACGCCCTGCGAGCCGAGGGCGCCCGCACGCAGACTTGCAGCGACGGCAACACCGCCGTCCGCATCTGCGAGACCGACGCCCCCGACCTGGTCGTGTTGGACATGATGCTGCCCAAGCGGTCGGGCTTCCTCGTGCTCGAAAAGATCAAGAGCTTCCCCAACCGCCCGCGGGTGATCATGGTCACCGCCAACGAAGGCAAGCGGCACCAGCAGTATGCCGAGCACCTGGGCGTCGATGGCTACATGCTCAAGCCGGTGCGGCTGGAACGGCTGATCACGCTGGCGCAGGATCTGCTCGAAGCGGCGGAGTGAGAAACCCCTCTCAACACGAAAAAGGCGATTATTTATTACTTAATGCTTATGACTTAATGGCTATTTCAAACCTTGTGCCATTGAACTCGCCGGGGGTGTCCGGGGTGTCCGGGGTGTCCGGGGGTGTCCGGGCATTCTTCTGAAATAACCATTAAGTCATAAGCATTAAGTAATAAGTATTCGTCTTTTCCGAGTCTTCCCCGCCTTTCCATCAAAAGGCCATCGGCCATGCGGTCCGATCCCGATGAAGCACATGTCGGCATGCTGGTGACGGTGACGACGGCCTTCAAGCGTCATCTGGAGCTTTACGCGGGGATGAGGCGGTATGCCCGCGAGCATACGAACTGGAAGGTGACGCTGGACCCGCCCGAATGCTGGCATGTTTATCGTCGGGGCAGGCCGATGCCGTTCGATGGATTGGTCGGCCGGCTGTCGAAGGGTGCGGGGCGGGCCGCGCGGCGGCTGGGGGTTCCGGCGATCCATGCCGCCTCCAACGCCGATGCTCCGGGTCTGCCGCAGGTGGCGCCCGACCTGGTGGCGGCGGGCAGACTGGTGAGCGAACATCTGATCGCCCGCGGTCACCAGCGGTTCGCTTTTCTTGCCTGGCGTCGGGAGCCTGCCGACGTTGAAAAACTCGCCGGCTACCGCGCGGTCATCAAAGAGGCGGCACTGGCCGGGCCGCGCTGCCTGATCACCGGCTTCCCCATCTGGCCTCCCACCCGCGAAATGCAGTCACACCTCGAAAAATGGATGCGGCAGACCAGGCCGCCCTTCGCCCTGATGACCACCTACGACGACATGGCCCACATCGCCGCCAGCGCCTGCGCCCACATGGGGCTGCGCGTGCCCGAGGATGTGGCGATCGTCAGTTGCGGCAACGAGGAACTTCTGTGCGAGTCGTCCGAACCGCCCCTGAGCAGTGTGGACCACGACTTTGAAAGTGTCGGATTCCGCGCGGCGCAGGCGCTTCACGAATGGCTTCGGGGCCGGTCTCCGCAAGACAGGCGCGAACTGCTGCCTCCCAGCCATCTGGCGGTGCGGCGATCCAGCGACACCACGGTCGTCGATGACGTTCTGGTCGCCAACGCGATCAGTTTCATGTCGCGCCGGTTCCGTGACGGCGTGAGCGTCAACGATGTCGCCGGCGCCATGCAGGTCTCGCGGCGCGTGCTCGAACGCCGGTTCCGCCAGGCGCTGGGACAGTCCGTGCTGCACGAGATCAACCGCCATCGCATCGAGCACGCCAGGCGGCTGCTGGCGGAAACCACCCTCCCTTTGGAGCGCATCGCCGAGCTGGCCGGCATCTCCGGCGCCCGCCAGCTTTGCCGCCTTTTCGCCCAGTACCTGCGCACCACGCCCGGCGCCTGCCGCGAACAGGCGTAGCCCGGATGATTCACGAAGAAATGCCATGACGAGCCGCGGCGGCCGGCGAGCGGTCGGGTGCGGGAAAAAGGCGTCATCAAGACACCACTTCCTAACTCGTATTGCATGGCTTATGAACAATCCGGGGCAGGGAGTCGCGTCGCGCGTCCCATTGACGCAATTTGCCTATTGATTGACGCTTTTTGTCATTTCATATCGATCATTCGGGGGTAAGGTTGACGCAGTGAAAGACCGACCCGCGGCATCCTCAATCCCGTGGCGATCCGCATCGCCGGGGCATCCGGCCACGCATCAAAGGCCCGCGCACTCTCCGGACAGACTGCCCATGAACACGACACCCACCACAACCCCGGCCCGATCCCACCCCGGCTCCCCCGGCTCCCCCGGCTCCCCCGGCTCCCCCCGGTTCCCCGGATTCACCATCCCCGAGGTGCTGGCGGTCATCGCGGTCATCACCATCATGATGTCCATCCTGCTGCCTTCGTTCAAGCGTGCCCGCACCTATACGATGCAAACCCTCTGTGCGACGAACCTGCGCAACTGGGGCCTGGCCCTGCGCGAGTACGCCACCAACAACCGCGGCTTCCTGCCCGACAATCGGTACGCCACTGCCGCCGAGTTGCCCGTTTACAATGGATATTACCCGCCGACCTATCGCAGCGGGTATCACATCAGTTGGAACAGTTCCGTCGTGTCGCGGTTCTGGAAGGATTATCTGACCGCGAACAACAGCGCCACCAAGACCAACGAGCACGATGTCCTCAACTGCCCGACGCAGACCTGGCATCAGGTCAACGACATCAACCTCGCCGGGGGATTGGTCGGCTACTTCTACATGCCCGGACGAAGCCAGGATCCGGAAACCAATTACACACCCGCAGGCACCGGCTGGGTCTTCAAGAACCGCTTCAACGGTCCCGATGCCAGGGCACCGATCATGTCCGACATGAAACAGTGGAGCAGCGCCGCCTCCTGGGGCTGGTTCTTCGGTCCCGGCTACGCCAAGCCCGGCGGCCCCATCTCCAGCCACGCCCGGGAACACACCGGCGAACCCGAAGGCGGCAACTTCCTCTTCGAAGACGCCCATGTCACCTGGTACCAGAGCGACAAAACCAACGATCCCAACGTCAACGACCCCAACGACATCATCCAGTTGGGAGCCACCGTCGGCAGCCAATGGCGCGTCTTCTACAAAATCCCGTTGAACTGAACGCCCCCCTCATGCCGCTTGCGGCGTAGCAATCCTGATTCAAGACTATTACTTATTACTTAATACTTAATACTTAATACTTAATACTTAATGGTTATTTTAGAAAGATACCCTCGGCCCCCCGGAAACACCCGCGAGTTCCATGACACAAGGCTCAAAATAACCATTAAGTATTAAGCATTAAGTAATAAATAATAGCCTTTTCCGCCCTCTCACCCCAAGGAGAATTGACATGTTCGCAAACCGCACTTTGAAATCCCTTCTCACCGCCCTGGCGATCGGCGCCGCGGCGGCACCGGCGATGGCTGTGCCGCTGGTCGTCAATCCGAGCTTTGAACTGGATGCGTTCGGCACGTTCCCCGGTTATATCAACGGCGCCTTGAACGGGCCGATCACCGGCTGGACCGCGTCCCACGTCGAGACCATCGGCCTCAACCCCGCAGGGTCCAGCCCCTTCGCCAACAACGGGGCGACGCCCGACGGCAGCCAGGTGGCCTTTCTCCAGACCCCGGCCACGCCCGGCTTCGGCACCCTCAGCCAGGACGTCTCAGGCTTCGAGATCGGCAAACAGTACGTGCTCACCTACAGTGAAAACGCCCGGCACAACAACCTCGTCATCGCGTCGGCCGCCATCGACGGCCTGGCCATCGTCGATCCCCACCTGGTCCGCCCCGCCTCCGCCGCCGGCTCCTTCACCGCGCCCTACCGCGCCGTGCGCAGCGAAGCTTTCACCGCCACCGCCCAGACCATGACGCTCGCCTTCACCAACCTTTCAGCCGTCAGCACGGACCGCACCCTGCTGCTGGATAATGTCGGGTTTCTCGAAGTCGATTATCATCTGCTCTTCAGCGACAACTTCAACGCCGTCGCCAACAGCAACACCATCAACCCCGGCGCCAACGACCAGCCCGACCGCCAGTTCGCCGCCACCGGCCTGCCCGTGACCTACACCGAGCGGGCCCACAGCGACACCGGCGCTTCCCCCAACTTCAGCCAGCTCGAGAACGTCGGATTCCCCGGCGCTCTGCTTCTGGCCGCCAACGGAAGCAACCCCGCCAGCACCACTGGCGGCCTCACCACCGTTTCCCCGGACATCAACTTCAATGAAATCCGCCCCGACGGCGACCGCTTCATCGTCGAGGTCGAAATCAACCCCCTCAACGGCGCCAACGCCGGTTCATGGGCCGGCATCATGGCCGGCGTCACCAACCAGCTCACTTCGGTCAACGGCGTGCCCGGCGGCGGCCCGATCGACGGCTTCGGGCTGCTTATCCGCGGCAACGGCGGCATCCAGATCTTCGACTCGACCACCGGCAGCGCCGTCGGCCTGCTCGGCGCGGAAATCGACCTGGCCAGTCTGGGCATCGCCGAGGCCGGCTTCTACGATGTCCGACTCGAATACTTCGTCACCGCCTTCGACAACGCCTCTTCTGTCTTCGTCGAAGTCTTCGTGGACAACATCCTCATCCACAGCTTCAACACCGCCGGCGGCCTGGCCGACAACCACATCACCCTGATCGGCACTTCGGATACCGGCGGACTCCTCACGCACGGCTTCGACAACCTGCGCGTCAGCTCCACCTTCACCCCGCCGATCCCCGAACCCGCCTCCGCGACGCTGGGCCTGATGGCGCTGGCGAGCCTGACGCTGCGAGGCCGGCGCAGTCGAAACGCCTGATTCCCGGATAAGAGCCGCGACTCAACGAGTCGCGGACGCAAACAGCCTGAAGGGTGGTGAAGCACACCTTCGATAACAGCACTCGAACGCGCCAGGCGCACCGCCATCGCTGCCGGGCGTATGCCGCACTTCGACAGCGCATGGGGCAACCCCGCACGATTGACGCTGTTCATCGATCGCGCGAAGGATGTCCCTTCAGGCTGAACACGTCCGCGACTCGTTGAGTCGCGGCTCTGCCGGCTTCACCTGGCCTTGCGACCGGCGAGCATTTCATCCAACTGTTTGATCATCATCGCCACCACTTGGGGTTGATCGGCGGCGACGTTGCGCTTCTCGCCCGGATCGCCGCGATGATCAAACAGTTTCACATTCCTGCCTTGCCGAATCAGGCGATGGGTGTTCGTGCGGATCGTTTCGCCGCCGGACCACAGGCCCAGCGTCGGGCGATCGGCCATCGCGTCGGGATCGCTGAGCATCGCGGAAAAAGACCGGCCATCCAAATGCTCCGGCAGCGGGGTGCCGGTCAGTTCCATGAGGGTCGGGTAGATGTCCACCGATGCGATCATGCCCTTGGTCGCCACGCCCGGCTGTTTCATGCCCGGCGTGCGCACGATGAAGGCGGAGCGGAGGGAATGTTCGTGCAGGGTGTGCTTGCCCCAGTACCCCAGTTCGCCCAGGTGGTAGCCGTGATCGCCCCAGAGGATGACGATGGTGTTGCCGTCGAGTTTCAGATCATCCAGGGCCTTGAGCACCTTGCCGATCTGGGCGTCGGCGTAGCTGGTGGCGGCGTAGTAGCCGTGGCGCAGGTGGCGGATGTAGGCGGGATCGCGGGCCTGCTCAGCGGTGTGGCCGTAGTTGCCGAAGAACTCGCCGCCGGTGCGCGAGACGGGATCGACATCGGCGATGTCGATCCTGTCGCGGTCGTAGAGGTCCCAGTATTTTTTCGGGGCGCAAAAAGGCAGATGCGGCTTGAAGAAACCCACCGCGAAGAAAAAGGGCTTGTCGCTCTCGCTCAGCTTCTTGAGTTGCTCCACCGCACCCTTGGCCAGCAGGCCATCGACGTACCCTTCATCAGGCACATCGGCCGCCTCGGTCGGCGGGCTTTTGCCCGGCACGCGCGTCTTGCCGCCGGCGTAGGCGAAGAAGGCCGCCTCCCCGTTCTTCCACTGACCCACAGGCGTGTTCAACTGCTGCCAGCCACCGACGACCTCCGGCTGGCCATCGCCGGTCTTCCCATCAGGTTGATGGCTGATCTTACCCATCTGCACGGTCGCGTAGCCCGCCTCGCCCAACACCTGCGGCAACGATTTGGGGGCGTGCCCCTGCTTGTAAAGCACGAACGCACCATTGCCCAGACTCGGCGGCCGCTTGGGCCACTGTCCCGTCAGCAGCGCATAACGCGAAGCCCCGCAGGTGGGCACCGCAACGTACTGGTGATGAAACAATCTTCCCTGCGCAGCGAGCCTGTCCATGTGAGGCGTGATCATGAAGTCACGCCCGTAGGCGCGAAGCTGTGGCCGCAGGTCATCGACGGCGATGAAGAGGATGTTGGGCTTTTGGGTCTGGGCGAAAGCGGGCGATGCAGACGCGATCAAGGCGCCCAGCACCGCGAGCAGAAGGCGGAATCGTGCCAAGAAAAAGCTCCTTGTGAGAGGGAGATGGAACGGGGCAATCTTTGCCTTCGGCCATCGTTCACCACGGCCTGGGAAATCCCCACATCATCGCCAGGGCGTCGGCGGCGACCTCCGGGTCTTCGCCGGGGTGGCGGCCCTGGTTGCGCAGGTGGGCGTGGGCCAGTTCGTGGGCGATCACCCAGCGGATGAAGGCCGCGTCCCGCCGCCACATTTTTCGCTTGAGCACCACCGCCCGGCTGCCGCCCTGTCTGCCCGGCGCGGTCAGCGCCGGCATGCCCACCACCACCTGAAAGCCGCGGCCATGCCCCGGTTCAAAATCGGTGAGCATGAACCGCGGATCGCCCATCAGATCCTCGCGCACCTCGCCAGGCAGCGCCATGACCACCTCCGCAATGTGCGGAAAGAGCGACGCATCCAGATCGAACGCCGCCAGCCATTGTTCCACCTGTTGCCGCATGTTCCCATTATAGGGCACAATGCCTTTCTCCTTTGGGAAGGAAAGGCGGGGAAGGCGAATGCTTATTACTTAATGGCTATTTCGGACAAATGCCCGGACGATCCCGGCGATCTCGATGTCACAAGGTTCAAAATAGTCATTAAGTATTAAGCATTCGCCTTTTCCTGCTTTCCAATAAACCATTCGGTTTTTCAGTGTCCCAATGGTCAAGTGAGACGATGGCGGTTTCGTGGACCGGCCCTCACCTGTCTCAATCGCCCCGCTGCGCGGCGATTGAGACTGTCCTCTCCCCAAGGGAGAGGGCCAAGAGTCAGCCCTGGGATCCATGCAATCTCACCGCCGCGCTTCCGTCTTTGGCAAAGTACCCGCCGCCGTCTGCCGATCTTACCGGGGATGGATCGCGTAGTAGTCGATGCCTCCATTCATCAAATCATTCAAGCAAGCAAGGTCGCCTCATGAGCATCACCCACTGGTCCACCCTCCACGGCTCTCACTTCCAAGGCGCCCGCACCCTCGTCACCGGCGGGGCGGGCTTCATCGGCTCACACCTCACCGAAGCACTCCTGGCCCTGGGCGCCACCGTCACCGTCCTTGATGATCTCTCAGGCGGCGATGAAGCCAACTTCGACACCTTCCGCGCCGAAGCGGGCGATCGCCTGCGCTTCATTAGCGGCGACATCCTCGATCAACCGCTCGTCAGCGAATGCGTGGCCGGCTGCAAGTATGTCTTCCATCAGGCGGCGTTGGGGTCCGTTCCGCGCAGCGTCGAACAGCCTCGCAAGTATCAGGAAGTGAACGTCACCGGCACGCTCAACATCCTCGAAGCCGCCCGCGACGCCAAGGTGGAGCGCATCATGTTTGCCGCCAGCAGCAGCGCCTATGGCGACAGCGAGGCGCTGCCCAAGGTGGAGACGATGCCCGTGCTGGCCAAGAGTCCGTATGCCGCCAACAAGGCGGCGTGCGAAGCGCTGATGAGCGCCTATGCGGGCAGCTATGGCATCGACACCGCATCGCTGCGTTACTTCAACATTTTCGGTCCGCGTCAGAACGCCAACAGCGCCTATGCGGCCGTGATCGCGGCGTTTGCCAAGGCGCTGTTCAATGATGAGCAGCCGGTGATTTTCGGGGATGGTTTGCAGTCGCGCGATTTCACCTTCGTGGAGAATGCGGTACACGCCAATCTGCTGGCCGCCCGCAGCAGCAGGCCGATCAAAGGGCAGACGATCAACGTCGCCTGCGGCACGCGCATCGATGTCAACGAACTGGCCGCGCTGATGGCCAAGATCGTCGGCAAGCCGCACCTGGCCGCCATCCACAAACCCGAACGCGCAGGCGATGTGAAACATTCTCTCGCAGATTTGTCCCGCGCCAGGGAAGTGCTGGGCTACACCCCGATCGTCGGCTTTGAAGAAGGACTCAGGCCCACCGTCGAATGGTACGGCACGGTGATGGTGTGAGCCTGCATTGTCCGAGCCGCGACTCAACGAGTCGCGGACGTGAACAGCCTGAAGGGGTGGCCCAGCGCACCTTTTTCTTTCAGCCTCGATCAGTGCCCGGTCGTTTTCGCGTCTCGTGATCCGCTGTGCGATGGCGCTCCATTCCTGTCGTTCACGTCCGCGACGTGTTACGTCGCGGCTCGGCCTCAGCCACCCGGCCCCCCGGAATAAGTTCTCAGGCTCCGGGCGGGGCTTAAACGAAACTCAGCCGGAAGGGGTGCCGCAACCCGTCTTTTTCTTTCAGCCTCGATCGGGGGCCGGTCGTTTTCGCATCTCGTGATCCGCTGCGAGATGATCACTCCATTCCTGTCGTTCACGTCCGCGACGTGTTACGTCGCGGCTCGGCTCGGTTCCATCGCGCGCCGGGCAATATCCACTAACATGGCCCGTTGCTGACCGGAGCTTCGCGATGATTGCCGCGCTGATCGGTGGAATCGGGCTTTTTCTTCTGGGCATGGTGCTTCTGACCGACAGCTTGAAGCTGGTCGCCGGCGATGCCTTGCGCCGAATCCTGGGCCGGTTCGTCGGCGGGCCCGTCTCCGGCATGGCGTCGGGCGCCATCGTCACCGCCATCGTTCAATCCTCCAGCGCCGTCACGCTCACCACCATCGGCTTCGTCAGCGCCGGTCTGCTCACCTTCACGCAAGCCACCGGCGTCATCTTCGGCGCCAACCTGGGCACCACCAGCACCGCGTGGATCGTCTCACTCCTGGGATTCAAGCTCGACCTGGGGCTTGTCACCCAGCCCATGATCGGCGTCGGCGTCCTCATGCGGCTGATGCTGCGCGGCCCGTGGGCTCATGCAGGCATGGCGATGGCGGGGTTCGGACTCATCTTCGTGGGCATCGATCAGTTGCAGGATGGCATGGCCGGACTTGCGGAGAACATCGATCCCTCCAGGCTCCCGCGGGACACCTTCACAGGCCGCCTGCTGTTGCTGATGATCGGCATCGTCATGACCATCGTCATGCAATCCTCCAGCGCCGCCGTCGCCACCACCCTCGCCGCCCTCAACGCGGGATCGATCAACATGGAGCAGGCGGCGGCGCTGGTCATCGGCCAGAACGCGGGCGCCACCGCCAAGGTCATGCTCGTCGCCATTGGAGCCTCGACCGCGGTCAAACGCACCGCCCTGGCTCATGTGCTTTTCAACGTCATCACCGCGACCTTCGCCTTTGTGCTGGTCGGGCCTTGCGTCAGGATCATCGGTTGGATGATGCACCACTGGGAACCGACGCCCGGCGTGCTGACCCTGGCGGCGTTTTACACGTCGTTCAACCTGGCGGGGGTGATCGTTTTTCTGCCCTGGCTCACGCGCTTTGCCGCGATGATCGAGCGGATCATCCCCCAGCGGGGGCCGATGCTCACCCGTCACCTGGAAAAGGCCCTGACCGCCGATCCGCAGATGGCCATCGACGCAGCCATGCGGTCGATGCGGGCGATCGCCCGGGAGATGTTCGCCGTCATGCACCTGCGGCTGACCGCTTCGGGACATGCTCCCATCGAAGAGCAACTGGAGCGCATCGATCAGGCCCTGGCTCAGGTGAGGGAATATCTGGGGCAGATCAAGACCCCGCAAGCCGAACCCGGCGCCGAGTACCCCAGACACCTGGCGATGCTCCATGCCCTGGATCATCTCGATGAACTGGTCGGGAAATGCGGCATCGCCGAGCACCAGGGTTGGATCACCCGCGATGGACGGCTCAAGCAACTGGCGCTCACCCTGGCGCAGGCGGCCAACGATTCGCTGCCCTGGCTGGCCGGTGAAGAGGGGGCCCGGCCCGGGGCAGGCGCCATCGGGCGGATGTCGCAGTCCCTGGCGCAGAGCCGGCGTGAGCTGCGGCCGCTGATCCTTGCGGAATCCGCGCGAGGCGCCTTGAGCGCCGATGGCGCCTTGCAGCGGCTGGACGCCCTGGCGTGGATCGACAGCCTGGGCTATCACGCCTGGCGCGCGATCCATCACCTGAGCATGACCCCGGACGAAAGCGGGGCTGTGCCGCACGAACCGGCGGCGGCATGATCAACCCGGGTTCGAGACAAGCGCGAGCCGCGACTCAACGAGTCGCGGACGTGAACGGACTGAAGGGGTGACCATCGCGCAGCGGATCACGGGATGCGAAAACGATCGGGCGCTGATCGAGGCTGAAAAGAAAAGGTGCGTTCGGCACCCCCCTTGAGGTCGTTCACGTCCGCGACGTGTTACGTCGCGGCTCGCGCTTGCGGAGGCGCCGCCAAAATTCAGGGGAATCAGCGCAACAAACAACCCTCGATTGCTCAAGGGTTGGTCATTGGTTGATTTGTCGAAATCCGAGTTGAATCTCTGACAAATGAACAGTTGGGGTTTTGGGCCTTGGCCGCGCGTTGCCGGGCGGCCATCCTGCGAGCCGGACTCTGTGAGTCCGGTGTGACAGGGCGAGGTTGTGCTGACGGGTTTGGCCGCCGGATCGCTCCGACGGGCCAATCTAAGTATATCCCTTAGAAAGGAGGTGATCCAGCCGCAGGTTCCCCTACGGCTACCTTGTTACGACTTAGTCCCAGTCACCGAGCTTGCCGTTGGCACCACTGAAATGTGGCGACTTTGGGCGCTCCCGGCTCCCATGACTTGACGGGCGGTGTGTACAAGGCTCAGGAACATATTCACCGGGGCGTAGCTGATCCCCGATTACTAGCGATTCCAACTTCATGAGGTCGGGTTGCAGACCTCAATCTGAACTGGGCAACCTTTTTTGCGATTTGCTCCACCTTACGGTCTTGCTTCGCATTGTCGGCTGCATTGTAGCACGTGTGCAGCCCAAGGCATAAAGGCCATGAGGACTTGACGTCATCCCCACCTTCCTCCGGTTTGACACCGGCAGTCTCGTTAGAGTCCCCGACTTTACTCGCTGGCAACTAACGACAGGGGTTTCGCTCGTTAAGGGACTTAACCCGACACTTCACAGCACGAGCTGACGACAGCCATG